>CAISPT010000303.1 GCA_903887455.1 uncultured Opitutaceae bacterium
GCGCGTGTATGAGTTGATGACGCGGGAGAACCTGATCACCGTCTCCGCCGAGGTGAAGCCCGACGAGGCGCGCCGGCTGCTGCATCAGCACCGCATCGAGAAGCTGATCGTGGTTGATGACCAGTATCGCTGCGTGGGGCTGATCACCGTCAAGGACATGGACAAGGCGCAGGCGCATCCGGTCGCCAACAAGGACGCGCTGGGCCGGCTGCGTGTGGCGGCGGCAAC
The DNA here is from genome assembly GCA_903887455.1 of uncultured Opitutaceae bacterium. Taxonomy (GTDB): domain Bacteria; phylum Verrucomicrobiota; class Verrucomicrobiia; order Opitutales; family Opitutaceae; genus Palsa-1447. The sequence goes on from CAISPT010000303.1 coordinate 229, forward strand.
CGGGGTCGGCGAGGACGGCCTTGGCGACCGACTCCATGCGATCCCGGTTGCGGCTCTTGAGTCGGGCGAGGCGCTCCCTCAGGTAGGTGCTTTCGACCTCAATCTCGGGGGGGAACGGAAAATCGTTGGTAAATCCCTTCAGCTCCGGCTCGGGAGTGTAGGTATAGTCGGTGTAGACCCCCCACTGCTTGATGTCGGCGAAATACGCGGCCATGGCGTAGAAGTCGCGCGCCTTGAAGGGGTCGTACTTGTGGTCGTGGCATTCGCAGCAGCCCATTGTCGAACCAAGCCACACCGTGGACACCGTCCGGACCCGGTCCGCGGCGTATTTCGCGAGCATCTCCTTGGCCTGGGCCCCCCCCTCGCGGGTCACCATGTTGAGCCGGTTGAACCCGCTCGCGACCTTCTGGCGGTCCGTCGCCCCGGGAAGAAGGTCTCCGGCGAGCTGCTCGCGGGTGAACTGGTCGAACGGGACATTCCTGTTGAAGGAGTCGATCACGTAGTCCCTGAACGGGAAATCATTGAGCATCTGGTCGCCGTGGAAGCCGACCGTGTCGGCGAAGCGGGCCAGGTCGAGCCAGCCCACGGCCATCCGCTCGCCGAAGTGAGGCGAGGCGAGGAGTCGGTCGACAAGGCGGCCGTAGGCGTCGGGCGCCGGGTCCGCGACGAAGGCCTCGGTCTCCTCGACCGAGGGGGGAAGGCCGGTCAGGTCGAGCGTCACCCTCCGTATGAGGGTGCGGCGGTCGGCCTCTGGCGAGGGCGCGATCCCGCGGTCCTGGAGCTCCCTCAGGATGAAAGCGTCGATCGGGTTGTTCTGCGGGCCGCGAACCTTGGGAGTCTCCGGCCGGACGGGCGGGATGTAGGCCCAATGGGGCTCGTATTTCGCGCCCTGGGTTATCCACCGGCGGACGATCTCCTTGTCCCTGGCCGAAAGCAGGTGGAGCGAGTCCGGGGGCGGCATCGCAACCGCGGCGTCCGCGGTGGACACCCGCCTCCAAACTTCTGACTGCTCGGGATGGCCGGGGACGATCGGTGTGGAAACGCGTCCCTGCTTGTCCGTCCTCGGCCTAACGGCGTCCTCCGGCAGGTCGAGGCGCAGGCCCGCCTTGTTGGCCTTGATGTCCGGTCCGTGGCACTTGAAGCAGGTGTTGGCCATCACGGGGCGCACGTCGCGGTTGAACCGCACGACCGCCGGAACCGGCGCCTCCGCGGGTGCCTCACTCGCGAACGAAGGGGTGACCATGCCGATCACCAGCGCAATGCTGAGCCGAAACATAGGTAGGGTAGGGCCCGAAAGATTGCGTGGGCCAACGATGAATGCAAGGGGGCGATTTGGGTTCCAAAGGGTTTTTCGGCGGCTCCGAACTCGGGGTCGACAAGACCCAAAGCCGCGGCAAGTCTGACGTCCACTCCCGCCGAGCCCTATGCCCAACATCAGACGAAGCATGTTCCTCTTGGCCGCGGCCCTGTCCCTGGTGCAGGCCGCCTGCATGGCCGACTCCCCGCCTCCGCCTAACCTTCGAGCCCCGGAGTCCTTCACCGTGCTTTTCGATACCTCGCGCGGGCCCATCACAATTGACCTCTCGAGGTCCAACGCACCGATCGGCGTAGACAGGTTCTACAGCATGGTGAAGTCGGGGTACCTGGACGGCGCCCGGTTCTTCCGCGTCGTGCCCGGTTTCGTGGTCCAGTTCGGCATTTCCGGGAATCCAGCGCTAAACAAGGTTTGGACCTCGCCGATCAAGGACGATCCCTCAAAGCGCGGTAACAAAAACCTCAGGGGGACGGTGGTCTTCGCGTCGACCGAGGACCCCGACTCAAGGACGACGCAGCTCTTCTTCAACTTGGCCGACAACACCATGCTGGATCGGCAGGGTTTCGTGCCGATCGGCAAGGTCTCCAAGGGCATGGAGGTGGTCGACCGGTTCTTCTCCGGCTACGGGGAGGATCCCGACCAGGGGCTTATCCTGTCGCAGGGCGACGCGTACCTATCGAAGAGCTTCCCGAGCTTGGACTTTATCAAGAGCGCGACGATCACGGCCCCGGCGGCCTCGCCGTCGCACTAGCACCCGCCTCAGACATAGCGGTCGATGAAGCTGCGGGTGACCGCGTGACTGGCGATTTCCCTCTCTCCGTTGGGGAAGGTGAGGCAGGACTTGTCCGGCAGACTCGAGTCGAGGATTGAGCTGAGCTCGGTCATGCGCTGGGCCACGCGGTCAGAAAGAAGCTCCATGTCCGTCTGCGTGACCTTTAGCGAGCGCATCAGCGCGCCGTCGGGCATCTTCGGCCTCTCGCCATCGGAAAGGGCGGAGTCGCGGAGCCATTTGGCCAGGTGCAGCACGCCTGCGAGGGCGAAATGGGAGGCGGTGCCGCGGGGGAGGTACTGCCAGCGCACGGGCTCGGTCATGACGGCCGGAAATTCCCAGAGGCGAAGCAGGGCCGCCCCCGCCTCGGCATTGTGGAACCCAAGGATGGCGCGCTCGGCCTCGCAGGTCTCTAGCGGGAGCTTCCCCTCGGCGAAGAACATTCCCTGCTGCTGCCTGAACGCCCATTCGTCGATCGCCACCAGCCCGACGCCGTGCAGAAGTCCGACGGTGTAGGCGATGTCGGAGCTCAGCTCCTGTCTTTCGGCCAGGAATTCGGCGCCAAGGGCGCAGGCGACGCTTCTCCTCCACAACTCGTCTGCCTCCATCCCGTAGCTCACAAGGGGCCGTACCAAGACCTGGGAGGCCACTGCGTTGGCGACGAGCTCGTAGACCTGGTCGTAGCCCACGCGGTTGACGGCCTCGTCCACCGTGTAGCAGCGCAGTCCCTGGCTATAGTAGGCGCTGTTGCCGATCTGCAGGACCCGGGCCGCGATGCCGGGGTCGAGCCGGATCAGGGAGACCACCTCAACCATCGACGAGTTGCCGTCGCTTAGGAGGCTCTTGAGTTTTGGAAGGACCCGGGGCGCGGACGGCAGGAACCGGAGCACGCGCACAAGCTCGTCCGGTGAAAGACGATAGCCCATGGGAGACGCGGGTGAGTCCGGAAGCATGCGAAATGATATCGGATCAAATCGGTAGAACTTTTGCGCATATCCTTAAGCAATGTTGTTTAGCACGATGCGCGCGCGGTGCCGGGGCGCTGCATGGAGACAGGGGTCGGCCCCGGGGGTGCACCCTTGGTCGGCCGGGGCAAAGCGGCAGGACCTAACCGTGCCGCTTGTAGATGCTCTGCAGGACGGAGGGGGCAGGAGCCGGCGCCGAGGCCGTCCGGTTGCCGGTCAGGCTAAAGCGCAGCAGCAGCTGCTCGTTCTCCTTGTCGAGCTGCAGGATCTGAAGGATTCGCGAACGGGTTTTCTCCACAGCCTGCTTGAAATCCGCGCTCTTGGTGCCCTCCCTCGAGGCGCCTTTCAGTGCCGCCAGGGTGTCATCGAGCCGTGCGATCAGCTTGCGCTTGCGGTCAAGGAAGGCCGAGTCGGGGGCCCGCCTGTGCTCCTGGAGGAAGCTGTTCTCCTCGAGTGTTAGCTCGTGCAGCTCATTGCACAACTCCTGGTGCTGCTGCAGTGCTTCCATTGGTGTCATTTTTAGGGGCGTGCTGTTGAAGTTTCGTGGCGGTCAGCGGTCCGGAGGCAAAGAACTTCGTAAGCTGAAGTTCGGTCCGGTCATTCCACTCCAGATGTTCCATACGCCAGCTGGCCATGCGCGCGAGCTCATTCATGTCGGGACCCGGCATGGCCTCGGCGGCGACCTGCGCCACGTTGGCGGCATTGGGGGTCTTGTCCGGCGCGACGGGCGCCGCCTTCGGTGCGTTCATCTGGGCGACGGCGTCCAGGATCGACTGGTAGGATTGGCGGGCGAGATCGAGGCTGCGCAGGCGCTCGTAGCAGAGCCCGATCTGGTACTCGGCGGGCAGCTTCCACATGGGCTCGGTCGATAGCCCAGCGAGCCCGCGGTAGATCGCCAGGGCATTTGAGGCGTCGCCGCTCTGGAAGAACTCGTTGGCGAGCTGGTTGCCCGTACGGCGTTGCCAGTATGCCCACTGCTTGGGGTTCGCCGCCGAGTTCGCCTCCTGGCCCCGGAGAAGGGCGAGGGTAGCGGCGAGGGACTCGTCCGGGCGCTTGAGCTGGAGGAGGGTCGTGGCGAGCAGGTAGCGGGCCTCCGGGACATTCTCGTCCTGCGGCCACTGGTCCAGATAGGCCCTGAGCGTGGTCACAGCACCCTCGAGCTCGCCGGCGAGCAGCAGGGAATACGCTGACTTGAAGTGCGCCCTCGCGCGGTCGGCCGGTGCGAGATCCAGGAGGCGCAGCCGCGCGAAGAACTTGCCCGCGTCGGCGAAGTTGCCCGACGCAAAGTGGGTCTCGGCGATCTCAAACTGGGCGGTCTTTGCGAGGCGCTGGTAGTGGTCTGAGTTGTCGGTTTGCAACTTGAGCGTGGAGTCGATAACGCTGTAGAACCGGCTGATCGCCATCTTGTAGGCGCCCATGGAGCGCAGGATGCGGCCCTGGTCTAGGAGCACGTCGGGCACCCGGTTGTCGTCCGGGAACTCCTTCAGGAACTTCTCGTTGATGGCCGCTGCCTTCGTGAAGAAGCCCTGCTTGCGGTACATTCGCGCTAACCCGATTAGCGCCTCCTTCTGGTTGGCAGGGCTGCCTTCGGGGGAATTGAGGACCTGCCTGAAGGCGATCTCCGCCGCGGAATAGTCCCCCCTCTCTGTGAGGCTGCCCCCGAGAAAGAGGAGGCCCTTGGCTTCGGCGGCCTCGGACTGTGCCAGAACGGTCTGGGGCTGCCTCTCAGCAACCTCCCCTGCATAGCAGGGCGCCCACGGCGCGGCCGCTCCGCACACGATGGCGGACAGAAGGGCGGCAAGGCGGTAGCGTTTTAGCAGGGAGGTCATTGCTGCCTGTACGTCGCTGTGCTCGGGGGCTGCTGCCCCGGGGTCATCGGGACGGACGGGGAGCTCACATCCTCGGAGCTCCCGCGGGAGCCCGGGAATTGGAAATAGGGCAGGAAGTCCTCGGGCCTGACCTTTGGGCGCGAGTCGTCGGGAATGATGGGTGAACCGGCCTGAGAGGAATCATCCGGGACCTTCGGCTGGGCCTGAGGCGGGGCGGGGACAGGCGGACGCGGGCCGACCGGAGCGGCGTCGCTCGGGGATATTCGTATCTCGGGCCGGCTCTCTGAGCCGATCGTCTCGGAGACGCCCGCGGAGGGGTGGGGAGGGGCTCCGGCTGGCGGTCGGGTGCTCACATCGGGCTGCGGCTCAATCGCCTCCCTGAACCGGAGCACGGGAGGCCCGATCACAGCCAAGTAAGGGCGCGAGGACCCCGCCTGAGGGCCCGGCTTTGAAGCTGGCAGGCAGAATGCGGATCCCGGAATCAGGCAGAACGCCAGATAGACGCCGAAGCCCCGGGATCCCGGGGCTTTGGGGTGCGCATCGCGGCCAACCTGATCCGCGACAGCACGGTCGCCCTGCGGAGGCACGGCTGTGCTCCGGGTTGGCGTGTGTGCGTGGATAGGGTTCATGGCTCGGGATGGCGGCGTGGGACGCTTCAGTTGGCAGCCTCGCTCCTTTCAAGCTGTGCGCGGAGCTTTCGTCCCACCTGCTCGATGGTGTAGGGCTTTCGCACGATATTCCGCTTCTCGATCCACGGGAAGCTGGAGCGGATCTCAGGGGTGACGTCGCCAGTGAGAAGGACCGCCTTCATGCCCGGTCGGCCGTCCTGGATGGCGCGCAGCACCTCTAGGCTCCCTGAGGCCGGGAGGCTCATGTCGAGCACCACGCCGTCGAAGCTCTGGGACAGGTCCTTGATCCTCACCAGGGCACCGGCTGCGTCCGAGGCCGTAAGGATGTGGTAGCCCTTGCTTGCGAGCGACGCCTCGAGAAGCAGCCTCAGGGGCGCCTCATCGTCGACAATGAGGATCGTCTCCTCCCCGCCGGGAAACTCGGGGGACTCCGCGAGGACCGACCCCTTGGCCGTCCGGTCGGCGAGCGGCAGGTAGATCTTGAACGTGCTGCCGGCACCGGTGGCGCTCTCCACCTCGATCGTTCCCTCGTGGCTGGCGACGATGCCGTAGACCACGGCCAGGCCCAGGCCCGTCCCCTGCTCGGACGACTTCGTGGTATAAAAGGGCTCGAAGATCCTCGCGCGGACCTCAGGCGTCATGCCGGTTCCCGTGTCGGCTACGGCGAGGCAGGCGTAGGCGCGGCCGGGTGCGAGTGCGGTCGGAAGCGAGGCTCCCTCGACACAGGCGGTCGAGAGCGTGATTGAGCCGCCTGTCGGCATAGCGTCGCGGGCGTTCACGCAGAGGTTCAGCACGATCTGCTGGATCTGGTTCTGATCCGCCATCAGGGGAGGCAGCGACTCCTCGAGGGCGAAGTTGAAGGAGATGTTGCGCGGGAATGTCGCCGCCAGGAGGGCGACAAGGTCCTTGCAGAGCTGGTTAATGTCCAGCGGGGCGAACCGCACCTCGGCCTTGCGGCTGAACGTGAGGATCTGGCGCACGAGCCCGCTCGCCCGCTCGCTGGCCCTCCTGATTTCGCGGACGCATTTCTGCACGGTCGGCTGGTCTCCGGGCTTAAGCAGCAGCAGCTCCGCGAAGCCGTTGATGACAGCTATCAGGTTGTTAAAGTCGTGGGCGATTCCTCCGGCAAGTGTCCCGAGGCTCTCCATCTTCTGGGCCTGCCTGAGCTGGTCCTCAAGGGCCCGCCGCTCGGTCACGTCCTCGCGAAGGCACAGGAGATTGGTGACCTCGCCGGCAGCGTTCCGAAGACAGGAGACCTGGACCGACTCGCGGACGCGCTTGCCGTCGGGCCGCTCGCGGGAAAGCTCGCCCCGCCAGGGGCGTCCGCTTTTCACGGTCTCCCAGAACTGCTTGAAAGAGGCCTCGCTCGGATGGCCTTCGCGCAGGACCGCAACGTTGTTGTCGAGGATGTGCTCGAGGGTGTTGCCGGTGGCCTCGGTGAACTTCGCGTTCACATACTGCACCTGCCCCTCGGCGTCGGTGATCACCATCGCCACCGGTGACTGCTCCACAGCGCACGAGAGCTTGTAAAACTGCTCCTCGGCCACCCGCTGGCGGGTGATGTCGTGCCCCATCGCTCGCGCTCCGATGGCGTTGCCCTGGTTGTCGATCAGCGTCGACTCCTCCCAGGCAATCCAGCGCCATCCCTGGGGGGTGAGCCAGCGGGTGTCGCGAGCCGTCCGGTGAGGGGCCTGTCGAAGCTCGGAGTCGCTAAGAGCGATCGTCCGGAAATCGTCCTGATGGACGAAGAGCGAGACGGACTTTCCTGGGAGCTCGGCGGCGCTGCAGCCGAACTTGCGCGCGAAGGCGTTATTTGCAGCAAGGACCCTTCCCTGCCAGTCACGGCAATAGACGAGGGCTGTGCTCCCGGCGGACGCGCCAAGCAAAGCCTCAGGAAGCGGGGAAATGGTGCTCCCCGCGATATTTTCGCAGCTCACGACAGACATGCACCTTTGACATCGGCGCACCGTCCCGTGACTTAAGCCGGGTGCGGCACTGTTAGTAGAAACCGCACCGTATTTTTCGGCCGCTTATAGCAGGCCGCTGAGCATCGCCGGCAGCTGCTGCAGCGCGTTGGCGATATGGGCCCTTGCGAGCAGGGACTCCTCGCCGTCGGCCCCGTACAGGATCCTCCAGCCGTCGAGCTCCATCCATGAATCTGTCTTGATGGGGTCGACGATCTCGAAGCCGCCGGAAATCCCGGCATGGCGAACGAGGGTGTCGGCGACTTGGACCGCGGCGGCGAAGAGCCGCTGCCGGGGAGCCAGGTTGGGATCGTTGTGGAACTTCACGGCGAGAGTGATCTCCTCGGAGAGCTGGTGGCGCTCAAGGTAATAGGCGCCGATCTTGCCGTGGTCCCAGCCTATGAGGCGCCGCTCGTGCTCGCAGACTTCCACAGAGTTTGCGTGCGGGGTCCGGGTCACCTCGAGGAGCTCGTCCGGGAAGGCCGAGGCCATGACGACCTTTCCCACGTTGTGGAGAAGGCCCGCCAGGTAGTCGGTCTCGTCGTCGATCGCCAGGGGGGTCGCCCTCAGGATCTCGCGGGTGAGGACTGCGGTCCCGATGCTGTGCGCCCAGAGCTCGCGCCACGGCAGTGGTTCCGGAGCACTGTTCTGCATGCTCTCCATCTCCTCGATCACCGGGGTGGCCATGGAAAGCTCCCGTATCTGCCTAAGGCCGAGGAAGAAGACCGCCTCCTCGATGTTGTTCACGCGTGCCGATAGGCCGAAGTACACGGAATTGACCATCCGCAGGAGCCTGGCGGACAGCGAAGGGTCCCGCCGGATGATCTCTGCGATCTGCGAGGTGACGCTCAGCTCGGACTTGACCAAATCGCTTAGTGCACGGTTGTTGCACTGGAGCGACGCCAGCTTCGGGCATGCGTCGATTCGCCGGCGGATGTCTTGGTCAATGGGCGTCAGGACGGTTGAATTCATCAATAGTAGGTACGATGCTCCCTGGTCGCGCTCGCGTGGGCGCGGATGCAGGAAGGATGGCTTCCCTATCGGTCGATACCTGCACTGCTTTAGGCCTAACTCGACCCGGCCAGGAGGGTGGGATTTGGGCACCAGCAAAGCGGTGACGCAGCTGCATTTTTTGCTAATGTCCACCGGCTTGCGTGCCGATACACCCTTGGAATACACCGGTCTGTGCAAAGGTGTCGCTGGCGCCCGATCCGGAGTGTTGCGACCCCATTTCTTGGGCCTGCGCCCTTCCGGCGAAAGCCGCCGGGCAATCCTTATGCGTGGACAAGCTGCTCGGCGGCTGTCGCTTCCCCGCCCGCCGCGCGCTCGAGGCAGGAACTGATGACGCCCGACAGGGCGTCCTGCATGCGCCTTTCCGTGAACAGGCTCGCGGACCTGGCGTGAGCGCGCTCGCCGAGTTCGGCCATCAACCGCCGGTTTCCGGCCAGCGTCAGGAGGTTTGCCTTGATCTCGGACACCGCCGTTTTCGGGACCTGCATTGGATCGGTCAGGTACAGGCCCGTGTCGCCGAGGACCTCCGGAATGCCCCCCACGCGGCTCGCCACC
>CAISPT010000304.1 GCA_903887455.1 uncultured Opitutaceae bacterium
CGAGCTCAAGGCCAAGCTGACCGACCTGGGAAACGCCTCCGCGGACACGTGGGCGGCCGCCAAGGTCGAGGTCTCCAAGGCCTGGGACAAGGTCGAGGCGTCCTACGACAAGCTGACGAAGTAACCCCCCAGGGGTTACCGAATCCCGATGCCGAGACGGTCGCCCATCCGGGCGTACGTCTCGACGCAGGCGGCGCTCTGCTCGACCAGGTCCGCGTCAAATAGGATCCTTCCCGCGGCGAAGAGCGTGATCACGCACGCGCCGCCGAAGGCGAACATCCCCTTTTCCTCGCCCTTGACGACCGCGCGTCCAGGGACGTAGCTCTGGACAATGCTGCCCACGTTGGTGGCGCCGACCTCGATCAGGGCCACGCAGCCAAAGTCGGGCGCCTCCACGAGCGTGATCATGCGCTTGTTGCGGACCAGGTAGGAGATGTTGCGCCTGAGCGCTATGGGGCTAACCGAGTAAAGCGATCCCCCGATTAGGCGGGACTCGTTGGGTATGCCCGAGACCGGGAAGTGGAAGCGGTGGTAGTCGCTTGGGCAAAGCCTGGAGATCAGCATCGAGCCCCCGCCAAACTTGGCGGCAAGCGTGTCGTCGCCCAAGAGCTCCGCCAGCGTGAACTTCGCCCCCTTAACGTAGAACCCGGCGGCCTTGTCGACATCGGGAAACGCCAGGTGGCGGCCGTCGGCCGGAAGAACGGCAAGTCCCGCACCCTGGGCAATCGGCCTGGCCTCGGGCTTAAGCGCCCGGTGGAAGAACTGGTTGAAGGTCTTGAATTCAAAGGGCGACTTGGCGAACTCCGAGACGTTAATGTCGTAGTCCGCGATGAACTTGAAGATGTGGATGTCGCTGCCCTCCCTGTTCATCTGCCTGCCGTAATACCAGGAGAAGAAGCGCCTCTTGGCGAAAAGCCAGACCGCGAACCGCCCCACGGGATTCTCGTACGCGAAGCGCAGCCACCGCTCGCCGAAGATCTTCTCGGACTTAACGGTCCTATCGTAGCGGTCGAAGTAGCGTAGGGGTTCGGGTTGCAAAGGGGCAGTTGCGATTTTCCCACTTTTCGCAGATTCTCGATATTCGCCATGGAAAACTTCACTTATTTCAACCCCACACGCATCCAGTTCGGCAAGGGGCAGATCAAGGCCCTGGACACCGAGCTTCCCCAAGCCGCCCGAGTGCTGCTTCTCGCCGGGGGCGGCAGCATCCGCACCAACGGGGTCCTTCAACAGGTCCAGAAGGCCCTAGGGGCCCGGGTCACGGTGGAATTCTTCGGGGTCGAGGCAAATCCCGACTTCGACACCCTCATGAAGGCGGTCGAGATCGTCCGCCGGGAAAAGCTCGACTGGGTGCTTGCGGTGGGCGGGGGCTCGGTCGCCGACGGAGCTAAGTTTGTCGCGGCTGCCGCGCTCTTCCAGGGCGATCCCTGGGAGATCCTCACCTCCCGGGGTTCGGTCGTGAAGGCCGCCCTGCCCGTGGGGGTCGTCCTCACCCTTCCGGGTACCGGCTCGGAGGCCAACATCGCCGCCGTGATCAGCCGCCGCGCGATAAAGGAGAAGCTCGCCTTCCTTAGCCCGCTCGTCTTCCCGAAATTCTCGATCCTCGACCCGGAGACCACGTTCACCCTTCCCGAGCGGCAGATCGCAAACGGAGTGGCCGACGCGTTCACCCATGTGATCGAGCAGTACATGACCTTCCCGGTCCACGCCGCGATCCAGGACCGCTTCGCCGAGTCGGTCATGCAGGTGCTCGTGGAGGAAGGGACAAAATCCGTCCGCAACCCAAGGGACTATGACTCGCGGGCCAATGTCGTCTGGGCCGCCACGTGGGCCCTCCACGGCGTGATCGGGGTGGGCGTGCCCCAGGACTGGGCTAGCCACACGATCGGGCACGAGCTCACGGCGCTCCACGGGATCGACCACGCCCGGACGCTGGCGGTCGTGGTGCCAAGCCTCCTCTCGGTCCAGCGAGCCACCAAGGCGGCGAAGCTCCTCCAGTACGGGGAACGCGTCTGGGGGATCCGCGAGGGCTCGGAGGCCTCCCGAATCGATGCCGCGATCGAGCGGACCCGCAGCTTCTATGAATCGCTCGGCCTAAGGACCCGCCTGAGGGACTACGACGTGAAGCCCGGGGTCGCGGCGGAGGTCGCCGGCAGGCTGAAGGCACGCGGAGTGGTGAACTTCGGGGAACGCGGCGACATCACCCCGGAGGTGGTCGAACGGATTCTGAAGCTCGCTGCCTAGCGCAGGCCCCCGCGCTTCGCCCGATGAAGAGCTTCCGCAAGGAGCTGTGGTTCGAGATCCCCGAGCGCCGGAAGCTCGTGAACATCACCCGGGACGTGGAGGAGGCCCTCGGGGAGAGCGGCATCAGGGAGGGGCTCTGTCTGGTGAACGCAATGCACATCTCGGCCTCGGTGTTCGTGAACGATGACGAGGGCGGCCTGCACGGGGACATTGAGAAGTGGCTTGAGAAGCTGGCCCCGGAGAAGCCGCACAGCCAGTACGCCCACAACCGGGGCGAGGACAACGCGGACGCCCACCTGAAGCGCACGATCATGGGTCGGGAGGCGGTGGTCGCAGTGACCGAGGGCCGGCTCGACCTCGGGCCCTGGGAGCAGGTCTTCTACGGCGAATTCGACGGCATGCGCCGGAAGCGGGTGCTCATCAAGATCATCGGGCAATAGGGCCCGGCCCGGGGCTCAACGGGCCGGCTCCGTGTCCCAGAACGCGTAGCGCTCGCGGTGGGCCTCCGGTGCCGGAGCGGGGACAACGTCCAGGTGCATCACCGGGTAATTCCCCTCCTTCCGGTACTTCGGCCATTCCGGAAGGTCGCTCCCGCCCGGGCTGCCGGTCTTTGCGAAATTGGTCCAGTACTGCTGGATCATGTCCGAGAGCCTCAGGTCCTCGGGCCGCCAGGGGACGGAGGCGTCGGAATCGAGCGTCCCGAAAACGTACGGAATTTCCGAGGCGTGCCGTGCGCCTGTGTCCGCCGAGGTCGCCACGGCGCCGTTGATCACGGTGCCCGGGGCGATCGTCACGGCGCGGTCGAACTGGTAGGCGTAAACGGGGGAGTTTCCGGTTTCCAGGTGTTTCCCTATCCCGTTCCTTGTGGACGCCACGATGAAGCCGTCGCACGCGAGGTCCCCCGCGGACCTGACCGCTTCCTGGTCGGTCGATGCCGGGTAGAGCCTCAGGAGCTCCTCGGCGTATGCGGGGTACCGCGCCCGAACCGAGGCCGCAAAGGATTTCGCGGTCGGGCGGTTGCTCCCAAAAACGGTGTAGACCCGGTTTTCGTCCGCGGTCCATCCGGAGAGGAAGGGGACATGGGCCTGCGATCCCTCGGCAAAGGCGGATCGCGGGTCCTTGTTCAGCAGGTAGCCGTCGACGGCGATCGGGGGATCCCTGCCGTCCTCCTTGTAGTGGCGGCTGTGCGAAGCCTTGAGGAGCGTGTCCGCGGGCAGCTTCCGAAGGCCCGCGATTGAATTCAGGCCCAGGCTCTCGGCAAACCCGACGCCCTGCCCCTCGGCTGTCTTCAGGTCAAACACGCGGGTGTTCCGCTCGGTCGGCACCCGCAGGGTGCCCACCATAGAGCCGCTCTGGCAGATCGCCTTGTGGAAGAGTCCCCGCGATAGCGGGGATGCCATCAGTAGGCTCACCGAGTAGGACCCGGCGGACTCGCCGAAAATCGTCACGTTGGCGGGATCCCCGCCAAACGAGGCGATGTTGCTCTTTACCCAGCGGAGCGCGGCCACCTGGTCCAGGATGCCGTAGTTTCCGGAACCGTGCCCGGACTCGGCGGAAAGCTCCGGGTGCGAGAAGAACCCAAAGATCCCGAGCCTGTAGTTGAGGCTGACGACCACGACGCCCCTCCTCGCCAGCACCCCGCCGTCCTGGCGAGGCTCCGATGCCGCCCCGGCCTCCAGGCCCCCGCCGTAGATCCAGACCATGACCGGAAGGCGGTCGGTTGCCGCCCTAGCCGGGGTCCACACGTTCAGGTACAGGCAATCCTCGCTCGGGCCCTTGTCCCTGAAGACCATGTCCGAGTAGATCTGGTTCTGCATGGGCCTTGGTCCGAAGGCTGTAGCCGGGCGCACGCCCTCCCACGGTACCACCGGCTGGGGCTCCTTCCACCGCAACGGGCCCACCGGGGGGGCCGCGAACGGGATACCCTTGAAGGCACGGATGCCCGACGCATCGGCACCGGCCCCCTGGACCAGGCCCGAGTCCACGCGCACCAGGTCTCCCTCCGACGCCCGGGCCCGGGAGGTCATGGCGAGAAGAAGGGCGAGGGTTCCTGCGGAGTGTCGAAGCACATGGGTATCCATAAATGGGTTACATTTTTACGAGGCGAGCCCGGTCATGCCGCGGCCCGGCCACCCAACGGGAGCCGGACCCAGCAGGCCTAACGGGGTCTCCATTTTTTCTGGGGCTGCCGGCCCCTGGAAAGGCCGGGCTGCCCGGACCCAAGGAAAGCCGCGGGGCGTGCTCCCTGTCAACCGCCGGAAGGAGGGTCCCCGCTAGGAGACCACCCATTCGCCGTTCTTCACGGAGAACGTGACGGTGGAACCCTCGACGATCTCGCCGGAGATGAGCCCGCGAGCAAGCCGGGTCTCGATCTGGCGCTGCAGGTAGCGCTTCAGGGGGCGCGCGCCAAAGACCGGGTCGTAGCCCTTCTCCGCTGCCCACTCCCGGGCCTTCTTGTCCAAGGCGACCGTCACCCTCCGCTCCGCCAGTCGCTTGTTCAGGTCCACGAGGAGCAGGTCCACGATGGAGCCGATCTCCTCCAGGGTGAGCGGCTTGAAGAGGATGGTCTCGTCGATCCGGTTCAGGAACTCCGGACGGAAGGAGGTGCGAAGCTCGGCCATCACG
>CAISPT010000305.1 GCA_903887455.1 uncultured Opitutaceae bacterium
ACTTCCTGCGGCTTCGGACGCCTAGCTGGGCCACCGCAAAACGAACCATTCCCTCGAGCCGCTCCACCTCCGCCGGATCAAGGGCCTCCTTGGTCCTGAGGGCGTCCTGGGCGCGCTTCATCGCATTCTCGACCGCGTTCACGTCGATCTTCTCCTCCTCGATCGCGCTGTCGGCGAGGATGGAAACCTTCTCCCCGGTCACCTGTGCGAATCCGCCCCCGACCACCAGGAGTTGGGTCACGCTGCCCTTGGTCGCGCGGAGCTCTCCCGCCCCGACCTGGGCGACAAGCGGGATGTGCCCCGGAAGGATGCCGACCTCACCCTCGACGGTCGGGATGACGACGGTGTCCACCGTCTCCGAATAGACCCGGGCCTCTGGGGTGACGATCTCGAGGATGAGCGGCATCGGACTATTTCTTGCCGGCAGCGATCACCTCTTCGATGCCGCCCTTCATGTAGAAGTCGCCCTCGGGCACGTCGTCGAGCTGGCCGTCGAGGATCATCTTGAATCCACGGACGGTGTCCTTGACCGGGACGTACTTGCCGGGCGTGCCGGTGAAGACCTCGGCCACCGAGAACGGCTGCGAGAGGAAGCGCTGGATCTTGCGGGCGCGGAAGACGGTCAGCTTGTCCTCGGGAGAGAGCTCGTCCAGGCCCAGGATCGCGATGATGTCCTGGAGGTCCTTGTAGCGCTGGAGCACCCTCTGGAGCTCGCGGGCCACCTGGTAGTGCTCCTCGCCGACGATCGAGATCTCAAGGGCCTTCGAGACGGAGGCCAGCGGGTCGACAGCCGGGTAGATGCCGAGCTCGGCAATCGAGCGCTCGAGCACGATCGTCGAGTCGAGGTGGGCGAAGGTGTTGGCTGGGGCCGGGTCCGTGAGGTCGTCGGCGGGCACGTAGACGGCCTGCACCGAGGTGATGGAACCCTTGTTCGTCGAGGTGATGCGCTCCTGCAGGAGGCCCATCTCGTTGGCGAGCGTCGGCTGGTAGCCGACCGCCGAGGGGGAGCGGCCGAGGAGTGCGGACACCTCGGATCCGGCCTGGGAGAAGCGGAAGATGTTGTCGATGAAGAGCAGCACGTCCTGGTTCTTCTCGTCGCGGAAGTACTCCGTCATCGCGAGGGCCGAGAGGGCGACCCTCATGCGGGCGCCCGGCGGCTCGTTCATCTGGCCGTACACGAGCGCCACCTTGGACTTGGAGAGGTCCTTCTGGTCGATGACGCCCGCCTCGGACATCTCGTGGTAGAGGTCGTTGCCCTCGCGCGAGCGCTCGCCGACGCCGGCGAACACCGAGAAGCCGCCGTGGGCCTTGGCGATGTTGTTGATGAGCTCCAGGATGACGACCGTCTTGCCGACGCCGGCGCCGCCGAACGCCCCGGCCTTGCCGCCCTTGATGAACGGACAGATCAGGTCGATGACCTTGATGCCGGTCTCCAGGATCTGAGCCTTGGTGTCCTGGTCGACCAGCGCGGGTGCCGCGCGGTGGATCGGGTAGCGCTTCTCAAACTTTACCTCACCCTTGCCGTCCACGGGCTTGCCCGTGACGTCGAAGATGCGACCGAGGACGCCGTTGCCCACGGGCACCGAGATCGGCGCGCCGGTGTCGACCACGGTCATGCCGCGCTTGAGGCCCTCGACCGAGGACATCGCGATGGCGCGGGCGACGCCCCCGCCCAGGTGCTGCTGGATCTCGAGCGTGAGCAGCTCCGTCTTCCCGGAAACGGAGAACTCGATCGTGAGGGCCTGGTAGATAGGCGGGATCGCGTTCTCTGCGAACTGGACGTCGACCACGGGGCCGATCACTTGGACAATTTTTCCGGTGTTCATTGTGTCGAGGAAGGGATGGGTTTTTCTTTGAAAGGGTCGGGTCTAGGCGGCGCTGAACTGCGCGGCGGCGATCTCAAGGATCTCCTGGGTGATCGCGGCCTGGCGGGCCTTGTTGTACTCGAGGGTCAGGTCGCCCAGGAGCTCGGTGGCGTTGTCCTTGGCCGTCTTCATTGCGACCATCCGCGCGCTGTGCTCAGAGGCCTTGGCCGAGAGGGCGATCTGGTGGATCTGGTGGTCGACGTAGAAGGGAAGCAGCGCGTTTAGGACCTCGCTCACGTTAGGCTCGAACAGGATCTCGCGGTCGTCGTCGTCCTTCGCCGCCTCGGGCTTGCGGAACTGGTCGAGGAACTCCTTCAGGCTCTTCAGCGGCAGGATCGGGCGGACGATGGACTCCTGGACGAGCGTGTTCTTAAACCTCGGGTAGATCACCTCGATCGTGTCGATCGCCCCCTCCAAGTACTCCTTCACCATGAACTGCGAGGCGACCTTGACCTCGTTGAAGGGCACGCGGTCGTGGACCTGGAAGTCGGCCACCATCGTGCGCTTGGTTCGCGCCAGGAATTGCGTCCCCTTGCGGCCGATCGAGTAGAACTTGGCCGGCGTCTTCACCTCGGTCACGAGCTTGAAGAGGTTGGCGTTGAGCGGGCCGCAGAGGCCCTTGTCCGTCGTGATGAGGAGTATCCCGCGGTTCTTCACCTCGCGCTGGACGAGGAACGGGTGGGCCGACTCCTCGATCCCGCGGGAGATCGCGGCCAGGACGTTTGCCATCAGGGCCGCGTAGGGCGCGCCGCCGAGAGCGACCTGCTGCGCCTTCTTCATCTTCGAGGCCGCAACAAGCTCCATCGCCTTCGTGATCTGGCGGGTGTTCTTGACCGACTTGATGCGTCGGCGGATGTCGCGGGTGCTGGCCATCGTGGGGGGTTCTTAGGGGACCTGAAACGTTAAGCCGCGTAGGAGCTCTTCCACTCCTCGCAGGCAGCGAGGAGCTTGGCCTCGAGGTCCTTGTCGAGCGCCGCCTTCGTGCGGACCTCGGCCAGGAGCGGGTCCTTGCGGGTCGTGAAGAAGGCCTTCAGCGAGGCCGCGGCGTCCGCGATCTTCTTGATGTCGACCGGGTCGAAGAAGCCCTTCTGCATGGCGAAGAGGACGGCGACCTGGAGCTCGATCGGCAGCGGGGCGAACGCCGGCTGCTTGAAGAGCTCGACAATGCGGCTGCCGCGGTCGAGCTGAGCCTTGGTCTTGGCGTCCAGGTCGGAGCCGAACTGCGCGAAGGCCGCCAGCTCGCGGAACTGCGCGAGCTCGCCCTTCAGCTTACCGCCAACCTGCTTGGTGGCCTTGATCTGGGCGGCCGAGCCGACGCGGGACACCGAGAGGCCCACCGACACGGCGGGACGGATGCCCTGGTTGAAAAGGTCCGTCTCCAGGAAGATCTGGCCGTCCGTGATCGAGATCACGTTCGTCGGGATGTAGGCCGACACGTCGCCAGCCAGGGTCTCGATGATCGGAAGCGCCGTGAGCGAGCCCTTGCCGTCGAGGCGCGCGGCGCGCTCGAGGAGGCGGCTGTGGAGGTAGAACACGTCGCCGGGGTACGCCTCGCGGCCGGACGGGCGCTTCAGGATGAGGGAGATCTGGCGGTAGGCGACGGCGTGCTTGGAGAGGTCGTCGTAGACGATCAGCGCGTCCATGCCGTTTTCCATGAACCACTCGCCGATCGCCGCGCCCGAGTAGGGGGCGAGGTACTGGTTGGCGGGGTTGTCGCCGGCCGGGGCCGCGACGATGACCGTAAACTCGAGGGCGCCGGCCGCCTCGAGCGCAGAGATCGTGCGCACGACGTTCGAGTTCTTCTGGCCGATCGCGACGTAGATCGAGTAGACCGGGCGGAAGTTCTTGTCGCCGGAGGCCAGGCCCACCTTGTTGATCTTCGCCTGGTTGATGATCGTGTCGATCGTGATGGTCGTCTTGCCGGTGCCGCGGTCGCCGATGATCAGCTCGCGCTGGCCGCGGCCGATCGGGATCATGGAGTCGATGGCCATGATGCCGGTGAAGAGCGGCTGCGAGACGGACTTGCGGACGATGATTCCGGGGGCGATCTTCTCGACCGGATAGGTCTCCTTGGAATCGATCGGGCCCTTGCCGTCGACCGGCTGGCCGAGGGCATCAACGGTGCGCCCGAGGAGGGCCTTGCCGACGGGAACGGAGAGGAGCTTGCCGGTGGTCGTGACCTCATCGCCTTCCTTGAGCTGCGAGACGTCGCCGAGGATGACGCAGCCGACCTCGTCCTCCTCGAGGTTGAGCGCGATGCCGATCGCGCCGCCCGGGAACTGCACCATCTCGTTGTACATGACGTCCGAGAGGCCATCGATCTTGGCGACGCCGTCGGCGACCGTGCGGATGTTGCCGGTGTTCTTCTTGACCGCCTTGCTGGAGAGCTTGGCGATCTGCTGTTCGATTTGTTCGAGGACGGTGCTCATGGAGCGGTGATCGGGAGTTGAGAGACGGGTTTTGTTTTGAAGGGGGTCTTTTGGAAATCAGACGGAGGCGCCGAGCGCCGCGAGCTGGCCGGCGACCGAGGACTCGTAGGTGTCGTCGCCGACGTGGACGCGCATGCCGGCGAGAAGCGCCGGGTTGGACTCGGCCCTGGCCTTCACGGCGCGGCCGTACTTCTTGCTCATCGCTGACTCGATCGCGGCCAGGGTGGCGGCGCTGATCTCTCCCGCGTGCTCGACGACGGCGACGCCCTTGGCGAGCTCGATCGAGACCAGGCGCTCGTAGGCCTTCAGCACCATCACCGGGTTCGGGACATTGTGCTTCTCCACGTACTCGAGGACGCCGGCAACGCGGTCGGCCGAGACGGTGCCGTCCACCACGCTCATGGCGAAGAGCTGCCTGGCGAACTTCTGGGCTACCTTAGCGTGCGAGGCCATGGATCAGTGGTGGTGCGGCCCTCAGACGTTCGTGAGCTCGCGGGCGGCGGACTCGTTGTAGCGGCTCCGGTCGGCCTCGGTCAGCTCCTTGGCGAGGACGCGCTGCGTCGTGGCGACAACCAGCTGGGCGATCTCGGTGCGGGCCTCGGCGAGCATCTTCTTCTTCTCGAGCTCGATCACCTGCTGGGCCTTGGCGAGGATCTCGCCGGCCTTGACGGAGGCCTCCTGCGACTGCTTGTCGAGGAACTCCTTCGCGGCCTTGCGGGCCTCCTCGATGACCTTGGTCGCCTCGGCCTGCGCCTTCTTGGCGGTGGCGACGCTCTCCTGCTGGACGGCCTCGAGCTTGGCCTTCATCTCCTCGGCGTACTTGAGCCCGTCGGCGATCTTGCGCTGGCGCTCGTCAAGCGTGGCGAGCACCGGCTTGAAGGCGAACTTCCAGAGGATGAAGCCGACGATCGAGAAGTTGAGGACCTGCGCGAGGAAGAACGGCCAGCTGATGCCGAAGTCCTGGATGATCTTTGAGACGCCGCTAGCGGCCTCGGCATGGGGTGCCTCGGCCTGTGCCAGGATGATCAGGTGGGAGAGCATGACGTGGTTCTGGTTCTTTGAAAGTGGCCGGGCCGGCGGGTCGCCGGCCCGGGAATGGTCTAGACCTGATTACTTGCCGAGGAAGAGCGCGTAGAACGCGACGGCTTCCGCGAGGGCCATGCCGATGATGCCCTGGACGAGGATCTTCGTGGCGGCGCCCGGGTTGCGGCCGACCGCTTCCGCGGCCTTGAAGCCGACGAGGCCCACGCCGATGGCGGCGCCGAGGCAGCCGAGACCGCCCTGGATGCTACCTGTCATTTCAGCGAATACTTGGATCATTGTGGTGTGTGTTTTCTTTGTTGGTGGATCTCCGGCGCCCGCACGCTTGGCACGGTCCCGCCGGTAAAGTGTGGGCCTAGTGTCCTGCCTCCCCGTGCTCCTCGTGGTGCTCGTCGCCGTGGTTGCAGATCAGGCCGATGTAGACGCTCACGAGCAGCGTGAACACGAAGGCCTGCACGAAGCCGATCAGAAGTTCCAGGAAGTAGAACGGGGCGGGAAGGCCCCATTTCTCGATGCCGCTCATCGCGTGCATCAGGTTCTCACCGCCGAAGATGTTTCCAAAGAGTCGGAACGAGAGCGAAACCGGGCGGAAAGCGATCGAGATCACCTCGATCAGGCCCGCGGCGAAAAAGATGATGTAGAGGGGGTAGTAGATGACGGCCGGCGTCTCCTTCTTGTCGGCCTTGTTCCCGAAGATGTCCTTCAGGACAAACGCGGGGCCGGCGTAGCGCATGATGAAGTAGAACCAGCCGAGGAAGGCCACGGCGGCGAGCGCCAGGGTCGCGTTCATGTCGGCGTTGCCGGGCCGGATGAGCTCCATCCACTCGCCGCTCTTGTGGTCGGTCATGTAGATCGTCCCGACGCCGGGGAATAGCCCGCTCCAGTTCTGGATCAAGATGAAGGTGAAGAGGGCGATCAGGAGCGGGAAGGTCGGCTTGGCGACCTTGGGGCCGACGATCGGGGCAGTCAGGTCGAGGATTCCCTGGACCAGGTTCTCGACCACCGCCTGGGCGCGGGTCGGCACGAGCCTCGCCTTGCCGATCGCCAGGCGGATCACGACGATCAGCACCAGCGCGACCACCCAGCTGGTGACCATGCTGTTGGTCACCGGCAGCGGCCCGATGCCGAAGATCGGCATGGCCTTGCTCTCAACGCCCGCGCTCTCGGCGGCAAACGCCGGAACCGAGGTCATGAGGGAGGCAAAGGTGAGGGCGAGCTTGGTGACTCGGGACATGGATCGGGAGGGCAGTGGCGGTATCCTGAAACGTTTAGTCGTAGGCAATGGCCCCTTGCTCCGTCAACAACCGAAACCTAAAATTAGAGGGCTAGGAAGGCCTGTAATGGCCCCATGAAGCCTAGGTTGCGGCACGGTTACGGCCGATCGTGATAATCGCCACAGCCCCGATGATGACGCAGGACGCCAACAGGATGCGAAAATTCATCGGTTCTCCAAGGATGAGCCAGCCAAGGAACACCGCGACCACCGGGTTCACATAGGCGTAGGTGGACACGCGGGAGGGGGTGCTGTGCTCCAGGAGCCAGACGTAGACCGGAAAGGCGACGATCCCCCCGGCGATCACCAGGTAAGCGAAGGCTGCCCACGATTGGGGGCTGATAGCCGAAAAATTGAGGCTGCTACCCTCCCCTAAGCAGAAGCCCACCAACAACATGGCGGTGCTTCCGCAGAGCATCTGCATCGCCGAGGCCATCAGGAGCGGCGTGTCGGACTTGAGGTGCTTGCTGTACAGCGATCCCGTCCACCACGACACGCTGGAGAAGACCAAGGCCGCGATGCCAAGGGCCGGCGGCCTCTCCCCCGCGGGGATCGCGCCCGGCCCAAGCAGCAGGACTATCCCCAAGATTCCGACCAGCGCCCCAATCAGCATCCCGGGGCTCGGCCTCCTTCCGCCCGGCCTCATCCAGTCCATCGTAACCATGATCAGCGGCGAGGCGCCCTGGATGAGCGAGGTGACCCCCGACTGGACCGTCTGTTCGGCCCACGACACCACTGCATTGCCGCCCAGCAGTAGGAAGATCCCTATCACCGCCTGACTCTTCCACTGCGGGAGCGTGGGCCAAGCCGCGCCCTTGGCCTTGAGAACGGCGAACACGACGATCCCAGAGATCAGGAACCTCATGCCCGCCATCAGCAGGGGCGGCATTGTCGCAACGGCCACACGGATACCGAGATAGGTGCTGCCCCAGATCACATAGATCGCGGCAAAAGCCAGGATCAGGGCGGTTCGGGAGGGCGTGGGATGCGGGGTCATCGGGCGGCCTCCATAAAAGCGCCCTCCCTAGGCCCCGGTGGCAATCACGATCGGGGCCCGAATTCAGCGGCCGGGGCCATATTCCATGTACGTGGCCACGGCGGAGGCCGCCCCCTCCCCCAGGATCCGGCCGACAAGGTGGAGGCTAGCGTCGATTCCCGCTGAGATGCCTGCGGAGGTGACGATTCTTCCGTTGTCGCGGAACCTCGCTGCGGGGTCCACGACCGCGGTTGGCGCCATCTCACCGAGGAGCGCAAGGAGGTCGTGATGGGTCGTGACGCGCAGGCCGTCGAGCAGGCCAGCCTTGGCGAGCAGGAGGGCCCCCGTGCACACGCTCAGAGTGACCTCGGCGGACTTCGCCGTCCTTTGTATCCATTCAACGGTTACCAAGTCGCGGATGAGCGCCCGGGTCCCGAACCCCCCGGGGACAACGAGGACCTGGACGGGCGGGCACGAGGTGGTGGTGTGATCTGGAACGACGCAGAGTCCGTTGCGCGCCCGGACCGGGCCCGGCCCCGGGGCCACGGTAAAGACGTTGAAATCAGCATGGCCCCGGAGCTCGTCGGCAACCGCGAAAACCTCGAACGGCCCAGCGAAGTCGAGGACCTCGACGTCGTCGAAAACCAGGATGGCGATGTTCCTCCGCATGGCCGGTTTCTCAGGCTAGCGGCGCCTCGCCTCGAGAGAAAAATGGCGTGCCGCGCGCTTTTCGAACACGGTCTCCTCCTCGAACGGCCACCCCTGCGCCTCGGGGATTACCCAGTCGGGATGGGAACCGAGGAGTGTTCGCACCTCGCGGAAATAGGGCTCGTGGTCCGTCCTGAAGAACAGCCCAGCGCCGGCCTGGGCCTTGGCTGCGAGGGCGGTCAGGAAGGGCGCGTTCACGACACGGTTCTTGTGGTGGCGGCGCTTGGGCCAGGGGTCAGGAAACAGGATGAAGATCGTTGAGAACGGACAGCCCGCGGGGGTCGAGTCGAGGAAGTCCTCAGCGTCCGCCCGGATGAAGTGGAGGTTCCGGATCTGCCCGCGCTCGCGCTTCCTCTCGGCCCGGCCGATGCGCTCGGAGGCGATGTCGATGCCGACGCACAGCTCGTCGGGATGCGCCCTGGCGTACGCGGCGAGGAAGTGACCATGGCCCGAGCCGATCTCCCAGACAAAGGGCGCTCCGGCGGGCAGCAGCTCGCCGAGGAGGCCTCGCAATGCCTGCCGCCGCTCTTGGACCAGCGACAGGCGCTCCGGAAGGCGATTTGCCCTCAGACTGATGGCTCCCCTTCCCTTCCCGCCTCGATCGCCACCATCAGGAGGCTGATGTCTGTCGGGTTGACCCCGCTCATGCGGCTCGCCTGGCCCAACGTAAGAGGCCTGATTTTTGCCAACTTAAGTGCACTTTCCTTTCGAAGGCCCGGGATAGACATGAAATCCAATGTGCTCGGGATGCGGATCTTTTCCGCATCCTTCAGGCGCTCCACCTGACGGAGCTCACGTTCTAGATACCCTTGATATGTAACCTTATACAAAACCTCGTCCCGAACTTGCGGCGTCTCCCTCACAAAATCGTCCGGAAGCGGACTCCCCTGCCCTGTCTTTCGGACATGACCGGCCCAAGTCGTTCCCTGAAAGCGGTTTGCCTCGAATAATGCGACCCAGTCGTTGATGCGCCTTGCCTTGTCGTCAATTCGCTGCAACCTACTTTGGGTTAGAAGCTTGTGGGTTTCGGCATGGTGCGCCAACCTGAGTTCGGCGCTTCCATGGTTGAGCAGCAGTCGATGTTCTGCCCGGCTCGTGAACATCCTGTAGGGCTCGTCGGTCCCCTTGGTCACCAGGTCATCGATGAGTACCCCGATGTACGATTCGTGCCTGCCCAGAATGAGCGGGGCCACTCCCCTAGCCTTGTTCGCCGCATTCACCCCGGCGACCAGTCCCTGTCCCGCGGCCTCCTCGTATCCTGACGTGCCATTGATCTGACCCGCCAGGAAGAGGTTCTTGGCCAACTTGGATTCCAGCGAAGGATAAAGTTGGGTCGGCGGCGCAAAGTCGTATTCGACGGCATAGGCCGGCCTCAGGAGCTCCGCGGACTCCAGGCCCGGAATGCTGTGAACCATTTCGAGCTGCACGTCGAAAGGCAGCGAGGTTGAGAGCCCGTTCACATAGTACTCATTTGTGGAGCGGCCCTCAGGCTCCAGAAAGAGCAGATGCCGCGGCTTGTCGGCAAAGCGCACAAACTTGTCCTCGATGCTGGGGCAATACCTCGGCCCGACGCCCTCAATCTCGCCGCTGTACATCGCTGACTTGTGCAGATTCGTGCGGACGATCCGAGCGGTCTCGTCGGTCGTGTGGGTCATCCAACAGGAAATCTGCTCGGTTCCCGGCTTCCAACCCAGGCGCTTCTCGCCGGATTGTTCCACGTGGAACAAATCCTCAGGGTCCCGGGTGTCATGGAAGGCGAACAGCGTGGGCTCGACGTCTCCCTTTTGCTCCTGGGTCTTCGAGAAATCGATGGAACGGCCAAGGATGCGGGGTGGGGTGCCCGTCTTTAGCCTCCGAAGCTCAATTCCCAGATCCATCAGGCTGGCTGATAATGTCTTGGAGCTAAAATCCCCGAGGCGCCCGCCTTCGTTCTTGTTCTGGCCGATGTGCATCAGGCCTCGAAGGAAGGTGCCGGTGGTCACCACCACGCAGTGCCCCATGAAGTCGATGTCCAGGTTAGTCCGGCAACCGACGACCACGTCTCCCTCAAAGAGTAGCCCTGTCACGGTGGCCTGGAAGAGGGTGAGGTTGGGCTGAAGTTCCAGCGTATGCTTCAAACGAAACTGGTAAGCCTTTTTGTCGCATTGCGCCCTTGGGGACTGGACCGCTGGACCCTTGGATTCATTTAGCAGCCTGAATTGAATTCCGGTAACGTCGGTATTGATTGCCATCTCGCCGCCCAAGGCATCGATTTCGCGAACGATCTGTCCTTTTGCCTGTCCACCAATGGCCGGGTTGCAGCTCATCTGGGCTACCGTATCAATGTTCCCCGAGAGCAGGAGGGTGGTGGACCCCATCCTAGCTGCGGCAAGCGCTGCCTCAACGCCGGCATGTCCGGCGCCACAAACGATCACATCAAACCTTTTCTTGTTGATATACAATGGGTTATTTATCTCCCATTGCCCCGGAAGCGAGGAGGACCGCAGGCCGAACGGCCCACCGCCTCCGCTACTTGCCGATGCAGAAGGATGCGAACAGTTGATCGAGCATACGCTCGTTGTCCACCTTGCCGGAGATCTCCCCCAGGGCCGCCAAGGCTCCCCTAAGGTCGCTGGCCACAAGCTCCGAGGGTCCGCTTTGCTCGATCTTGGCAAGCGCCTCGCCGAGGCAGGAGCGGGCCTCGGCAAGGAAGTGCGCGTGCCGGACGTTGATGGCTATCTGCTCCTCGCCGACCGTGGTCTGCAGGCCGCCGGCAAGGCGCGAGAGCTCGGAGAGAAGGGACGAAAGGCCGGCGCCCGTGAGCGCCGACACCGACACCGCCGCGATCCCGGAGGGGAGGCGGGCCGCGGGCGTTGCTCCGGCGGGAACCAGGTCCGCCTTGTTGAGGACGCCGAGCGTAGTTGAAGGCGTGATACGGGCGAGGATCCCGTGAGGGAGCGCCGGGGCGGGGCGGGTCGAATCCAGGACAAGCACGAGGATATCCGCCTGGTCCGCCTGCTCGAGCGTCTTCGCGATCCCGAGGCCCTCGACACCCGAGGCTCCGGGGTTTAGCCCGGCCGTGTCCACGATGCGCAGCCCGTGGGGGCCAACCTCGACCCTCTCCTCGATGAAATCGCGCGTGGTGCCGGGCTCGGGGCTCACGATCGCCCTGTCGGAGCCCACGATGCGGTTCAGGAGGGAGCTCTTCCCGGCGTTCGTCTCCCCTATGATGACGGTCCGAATGCCCTCCCTGAGGAGGGATCCCGTCCTCTCGGTCGCCAGGAGGCGCTCCGCGCCCGCCAGAACCCCGCGGACGAGCGCCGCCAGCCTTGAGCGGTCCTCCGCCGGCAGGTCCTCGTCCGGGAAGTCGATGTAGGCCTCGACCGTGGCGAGAGCCGAGAGGACCCCCGCCACGAGCCCCTCCATGTGCCGCCCGAGGGCGCCGCGGAGGACCTGCCTGGCGGCCGAAAGCGAGCGTTCGCTCCGGGCGTTGATCAGGTCCATCACAGCCTCGGCCTGGCTCAGATCCATCCGTCCGTTCAGGAAGGCCCTCATCGTGAACTCCCCTGGGCCCGCGGGCCTGCAGCCGCGGGAGAGGAGGTCTGCCAGTATCTTGCGTGCGATGAAGGGGCTCCCGTGGCAGGAGATCTCAAGGCTGTCCTCGCCCGTGTAGGAGTTGGGACCGGCGTAGAGGGTCGCCACGACGTCGTCGACCACGCCGCCAGCGGCGTCCCTGTAGTCGCCGTGGGTGGCGCAGCGGGGTGGGGGAGCGGCGCCGAGCGACTCCTCCGCCAGGCGATTCGTATCCGGTCCGCTGATACGAAGGACCGCGAGCGCCGACGTCCCCACAGGGGTCGCTAGGGCGGCAATGGTGTCCGTGTGGCGCGCCATGGGGTCCCACCCAACCCGCGCGCGGCCGCGGACTCAAGCGCCGAAGGCGCCGCTACCGGAACTCCATCCAGTCCGGCGAGGAGTACTGCTCGACCAGGGCCTCGAGTTCCTCGTCGCTGAAGTCGGGCCACGGGGTCTGCACGGCCTCCGCCGCGAGCGCGGCGGAGATCCTCTCCCTAAAGGCGTCCCCGAACGCGTCCCAGTCCACCCGGTCGCCGCCCGCCGCGGGCCGCCAGACGGATCCCTGGAAGAGGAGCCCGCGCTTGTTGCGCTTCTGGGCCCCCCCGGCGATCTTGTCCCCGCTGGAGGCGTGAACGACGTCGAAGATCTCGGCCCTCTGGAAGCAGACCCCCGCGGGGCCGCCGGGCTCCCCGCCAGGAGCGGGCTCGGCCACGGGCTTTAGGATCACAGGCACGCCCGAGGCGGCAAGGGCCCCTGCGAGCGCCTCATGGACGGCGCGGTAACTCTGGGTGGCGCGCTCCTCCTCAAGGGGGTGGCCGCGCGGGATCACGAGACTGTAGGTCCAGTCGTCGCGGTGGTCGACGACGCCACCGCCGGTGGGACGGCGGCAGAGGTCGAAGGACTCGCCGGGGGGCAGCTGTTCCCTGACAAAGGTGACCTTCTGGCTGTAGCCGAACGTGAACGCCTGCGAGCGCCAGCCGTAGTGGCGGAAGCGGGCGACCTTCTCGCGCGGGTAGCGCTGCAGCAGCATGAAGTCGGTGGCCATGTTCTCGGCGGCCCCGCCGATCCGCTCGGGCAGGATCTCCAGGATCATGGCGCTCGGATGATCCACTGCGCCGTCCACCCCTCGGAGCTGCGGGAGAGAGCAAGGAGACCGGCCTTCGAGAAGGGAAAGAGCACGCCACGGCTCTTGGGCCCGTGGACGATCATCGACGCGAGGACGCCGAGGTGGGGCTCGTGGCCCACGACGGCAATGTCCCGGGTCTCGGCCACCAGGTCGGCCGCCACCGGGCCCGGGTCGTCGTCGGGGGTGAGCCCTTCCCTGAGGACCAGCGTCGAGGTGATTCCGAGTCCCTGGAGCAGGAGCTCGGCCGTCTCCAGCGACCGGGCGAGCGGGCTGTGCCATACCTCCGCGGGCGCGAAGCCCGGGGTCTTGGACAGGACAAGGCACACCCTGGAAACCTGGTCGCGGCCCCGGGCGCTCAGTGGCCGCTCGGGGTCCACTTCGTCGGACACCGCGTCGGCATGCCTCATCAGGTAGATCATCGGCGCGTGCCCCGGGCCGGGGCTAGGGCGAGAGGCGCTCGACCGTCCAGGAGCCGTTCGCCTCGCGGCGGTAGCGCAGGCGGTCGTGGAGGCGGCTGCGGCGGCCCTGCCAGAACTCGACGGTCTCCGGGCTGATCCTGAAACCTCCCCAGTGGGGGGGCAGGGGAGCCTCGACCCCGCTGAACTTCTTCTCGGTGGCCTTCATCGACTCCTCGAGCGCCCCGCGGCCGGAGATGATCGAGCTCTGGGAGGAGGCCCAGGCCGCCAGCTGGCTGGCCCGCGGGCGGACGTGGAAGTAGGCCTCGCTCTCCTCGCGCGTGGTCCGGGTCACCGGTCCCTCAACGATCACCTGCCGCTCGAGGGCCACCCAGGGGAACATGAAGGAGACGCGCGGGTTGGACTCGATTTCCATGCCCTTGCGGCTGCTGTAGTTGGTGTAGAAGACGAAGCCGCGGCCATCGATGCCTTTCAGCAGCACCATGCGCGAGGAGGGCCTTCCGTCCTTTGTCGCCGTCGACAGCACGGCGGCGTTGGGTTCGTGGATCTTCGCCGCCTCGGCCTCCTGGAACCATTTCTCGAACTGCCGGAAAGGGTCCTTGGCCAGGTCCTTCTCCGTGAGTCCGGCTAGGGAGTATTCCTTTCGTAGGTCGGCCAGGGTCATCGTGGGGCACGCTGTCCCTGCGCCCCCCCCAAGTCAAAAAACATCTGCGCCTGCCCGGGGCGCGGCCTTTACCGGGTGAGGGCGCGGATGATCGCCGTCTTCGAGGGGAACTGCCGCGAGAGCGGCCCCCCCTCGCCCAGCTCGAACTCGCGCTCATCCCAGCCAGGGGAGAGCGTGCACGAGAAGAGGGTCCAGCCGCGCCCGGCGGGCCTCGGGGCTATCCTTGCCCCCTGCCAGACCCCCGCCGGGGCAAGGGCGAAGGGCCGGTGGGCGCTGGCGACATCGGGCCCCAGGAGCACGCTCTGGCTTGTCCCCGTCCGCGGGTCCAGGAGCGCGAGCTCGGCCGGGTCTCCGGAGTGGTAGAACCAGAGTTCGTCGGTCCCGAGCCGGTGGAGGGCCGAGAAACCCTCCTCGGTGATCAGGAAGAGGATCGCGGAGCCCAAGGGACGCCCCTCGGGGGTCGTGTCCCTCGAGGTCCAGGTGGACCGGAAGAATCCCCCCTCGCGGGGCAGGGGGGCGAGCCCGAGCGCTGAAATCAATTCGGCGGCCTCAGTGTTCATGGACAAGGGGATAGACAATCAACTGGGCGTTTGCACGCCATTCCGGGCTTCCCGTCAGCCGGGGTTCGGCAGATGCTCTGAGGCATGGACCGGCTCTCCTCCTTCATCGACCGAAGCACACCCGACCTCCTGGGGCGGCTAAAGCGCCTCGTCGGCTTCCCGACCGTGAACCCGCCCGGCCGTGACTACGAGGCGATCACCGGCTACCTGACGCGCGAGCTTGCCCGGGTGGGCCTGTCGGCCAAGCGCCACCCGATCCCCCGGGCCATGCTCAAGCGGGCGCTCCCCGCAGAACAGCACGGCTTCCCGCGCTACAACGTGATAGGGAAGCTAAGGGTCCCCGGGGCCAAAAAGACCGTTCACTTCAACGCCCACTACGACGTGGTCCCCGTCTCGGGGACCTGGCGCCACGGCAGCCCCTTCAGCGGGGCCGTCGAGAAGGGCCTGATCTACGGGCGCGGCACGGCCGACATGAAGGGCTCGATCGCGAGCCTCCTGACGGCGCTCGACGCGATCCGCCAGACCCGGGTTAAGCCCCTCATGAACGTTGAGGTGTCCTTCACCGCCGACGAGGAGACCGATTCCGTCCTAGGGTCGGAGTGGGTGGTCGACCACGGGCCGGTCAAGCCCGACTACGCGATCGTCATGGAGGGCGCCGAGGGCGACCAGGTGTGCTGCGGGCACAACGGGACGCTCTGGATGGAGGTCACCGTGCACGGGCGGGCCGCGCACGGATCAACGCCTGAGGAGGGGGTGAACGCGCTCGAGAAAATGGCGGCCCTCGTCCGGGAGCTCGAGAAGTACAAGAAGGTGATCGCCAAGAGAAAGTTCGTCACTCCGGACGGGACCACGATGCGGCCGACGATCAACGTCGGGGGGACGTTCTCATCGGGGGAGGGCGGCAAGATCAACACCGTCCCCGCTAAGGCGGTCTTCTCGATCGACCGGCGCGTGCTCGCGGTGGAGGACCACAAGGAGGCCGAGCGCGACCTGCGCGCCTTCCTCGCGGCGGCCGCCCGCAGGATACCGGGCTGCAGGATCACGGTGACGAAGGTCTCGGAGAACTTCTCGTGCTTCACGAAGCCGTCCCACCCGTTCTTCAAGGCAGTCGCCCGGAGCGTCGGCGCCGTCAGGAACCGGCCGACCTCGTTCCGCGTGTCGACGGGGTTCAACGACGTTCACTTCTTCGCCCACCACCTGAAGATCCCGTCCCTCGGGTACGGCCCGGGCGGCGACGACATCCATGCCGTGGACGAGAAGGCCCGCGTGGGGGACCTCGTCTCCGCCGCGAAGATCTACGCCAACCTGCTGACGACCTTCGCCGGCTAGCCCGGCGCTAGGGGCTCAGGAAGCCGCGGCGCACGATGTGCACCGCGATCGCGGCGAGGAGGAGCGCGATGATCTTGGAGACGGCCCTAAGGCCCGTCTGGCCGACCATGCGCTCGAGCCGCTCGCTCTGGGCGAAGGCGAGGGCGACGAGCGCCAGGTTCGCCGCCAGGGCGACCAGGGTCATCGCGAGCCCGAAGCTCTGCGAGATGACCAGGAGCGTCGTGATCGTGGCCGGGCCGGCAATGAGCGGCATCCCCAGCGGGACGACGCCGAAGTCGTCCGGCAGGTTGCTTTTCTTGTCCTGGGACGAGGAGAGGACGAGCTCGCGGCCGGCCAGGATGAAGAGGATGAGGCCGCCGGCGATCTCGAAGTCCCCTTGGCCGATGCCGATCGCGATGAAGATACTCCGGCCGAGGAAGAGGAAGAAGAGCGCGACAATCCCGCCGGTCCAGGTGGCCTGGTTCGCGATGCGCTTCCTCTTGAGCACCGGCACGTCCCGGCTGAGCGCCAGGAAGATCGCCGCCAGCCCCGCGGGGTCGATCGTCACGAAGAGCGGGATGAAGCACTCGAGGAATCTCCGGGCGAGGTCCATGACCCCGGATCGTGCGCCCGCCCGCGGGAAAGGCAATCCACCTTGCGCCGCGCGGGGGCCGGCCCTTCATTTGCGGCCTCCTTGACCGAAGCGAAGACAGACCTCTACGGCCTCACCCTGGATGAGCTCCGCCTCCTACTGGCGAGGGCGGGCCTTAACACGGTCCACGCCGCGAGGATCTGGAACAGGCTCTACCTGGGGCTCGCCGCCGACATGGACGGGCTAGATGGAGTTCCGGAGCGCGTCCTGCGCCACCTCCGGGCGCATGCCAGGCTCGGCATCCTGCCGGTGGCGGCGCACGCCGAGTCCTCAGACGGCTTCACGCGCAAGCACCTCCTCGGTCTCGGCGACGGCGAGCGGATTGAGACGGTCCTCATGCGCTTCACCGGGCGGGTGACGGCATGCATCAGCAGCCAGGCCGGCTGCGCCATGGGCTGCGTCTTTTGCGCGACGGGCCAGATGGGCTACCGGCGCCAGCTCTCGGCGGCGGAGATCGTTTCCCAGGTGGTGCACGTCGCCCGCGAGCTCGCGCGTGGCCCCGAGCCCTGCCGGCTCCGGAACGTGGTCTTCATGGGCATGGGCGAGCCCCTCCACAACTACGACGCCGTGATGAGGGCCGCCGACATCCTGCGGGACCCAAGCGGCATGTCGCTCTCGGCGGCCCGGATCACCGTGAGCACCGTGGGCGTTGTCCCGGGGATACGAAGGATGGCCGACGAGCGCAGCCCCGTCCACCTGGCCGTCTCGCTCCACGCCGCGACCCAGGACGAGCGCGCTGCTCTCGTCCCCGCCGCCAGGAAGTGGCCTCTCGACGAGCTGATGGACGCCTGTCGCCACTTCTGCCGGACGCTCGAGCGGCGGATCTTCTTCGAATGGACGCTGATCGAGGGCAGGAATGACTCCGAGCTCCACGCGCGCCAGGTCGGACGGCTGATCGAAGGGCTTCCCGCGCAGGTGAACCTGATCCCGCTCAACCCCACCGCGGGCTTCGGCGGGTCGCCCACGAGGGGCGAGGCGGCCAAGCGCTTCCAGAGGGTGCTGGCCGAAGAGTTCGGGCTGCCGAGCACCGTGCGCCAGAGGCGCGGGATCGACATTGCGGCCGGCTGCGGCCAGCTCGCCGATCCGTCCCCGCGCTCAGGCTCCTAGTCGTACCGGGCCGAGCGCCCCAGGTAGTTGAGCGTCCAGATTTCCTTCCAGACCCGGTAGCGGCCCTCGTTGGAGATCTTCCCGTGGTCCTCGCGGACGGCCTGGGGATTGAGGAACCCGAGCTCGGTGTTCACGCGGTCGAGCTCGCGCTGGGCGTCATTGAGGTCAGCCATGGGCTCGACCATGAAGGGCGTCAGCGCCCGTCCCACCGCGGCGGTCCTCCTGCGGTGCAGCGCGAGAAGGCGCGGCAGGGAGCGCGTGCAGGGGCGGCGGTCCACGAACCAGTTCTCGGGATAAAACCCCCCGAAGGGGATGTAGAGGTTGTCGGTCACGTAGCGCGCACCGTCGAGCGTGAGCGAGGTCAGGGAGTAGCAGACATCGATCGCCCCGTTGTTCTGCGGGAGGAAGGTCACCTGCACCCGGAGCAGCGCGGCCTCGTCCTGGTACACCGAGACCCTCAGGTAGATGTCGCCCCCGACCTCGGCCTTGAGCGCCTGAACCTGGCGGAAGCCCTGGGAGCGGAGCCACTCGCGGATCTTCAGGAACCTCGGCTGGACCGGCCACTCCTCACCGCTCGTGTTGAGCGCGTAGCGCGGGAAGAGCGGGAACGGGCTCACGCTGAGCGCCGCGATCGCGAGCCAGTTGTAGAGCGTCTCCACCAGGAACCACAGCAGGAAGCCCGCGACCGCGAGCACCCACATCGGCCGGTCGATCAGGTCAAAGTCCCGGCACAGCCACGCGCCGACGACCGGGAAAATGATCCACCTTAGCCACCGGTCCGCGATCGCCACGACCGGCGAGGCGAGCCTCTGGTTGATGTGCACCAGCGCGAACGAGACGATAATCGCGACGACGATGGCGTAGCGCAGCTCCATAGGTGGGCCTGGGGGCCTTCCGGCGCCCTAGCTCTGCCTCATCGGCATGATGACGCAGATGAAGTTGTCTAGGGTCTTGAAGACGCCCGGGCTCACCTCGTCCTTAAGCTCGAGGAAGACCTCGTCCTTGGAGAGCGCCCGCAGCGGGTCGATCACGAAGGCGGGGTTAAAGGCGACCTGGAGGTCCGGGCCGCTGTAGCCTATCGCCATGGACTCGTGGGCCTCGCCGAAGTCCGGGCTCTGGGCCGTGATCTCCAGCAGGTTGCTCGTGAGCTTCATGCGGACCGAGTTGGACTTCTCGGAGCAGACGAGAGCGGCGCGGTGCACGCACTGCAGCAGGAGCTCGCGCTCAAGCTTGATCCTCTGGTGCGTCTCCTTGGGAATCACCTGCTGGTAGTTCGGGTAGCTCCCCTCGACGACCTTGGAGTAGAGGTAAACGCTGTCCACGAGCCCGCTGCCGTCCTTGTCGGTCCCGATCTGGAACGCGCAGCGGCGGTCGTTGAAGTTGATCTTCACCTTGTCCCCCTTGTCGAGGATCCGCGCCAGTTCGCTCACGGTCTTGGCCGGCAGGATGATGGCGCCCGTGCCCGCGGCCGGGATCACCATCTCCTTGGAGATCAGCGCCAGACGGCGGCCGTCGGTGGCCACCAGGGAGAGGCTGCCCTCCTTGAAGTTGAAATAGACGCCGTTGAGCGTGTAGCGGGTCTCGTCCTGCGACTGGGCATAGGCGACACTCTTGAGCATCGCGGCCAGCTCATCCTGCTGGAGCGTGTGGGCCTTCTCGTCCCCGAACTCGGGCAGGGGAGGGAACTCGTCCTTGGCCATGCCCATGATCCGGAAGGTGGACCCGCCGGAGGAGATCTTCACCTGGTGGTTCGGCGAGGCGTCCACCGTCACGTCGGCGTTCGGAAGCTCGCGCACGATGCTGGCGAGCCTCTTCACCGGGAGCGTCACCGACCCCGTCTCCTTGACGTCTGCCTTAATCTTGCAGCGGATCCCGAGGTCCAGGTTCGTGGTCGTGAGCGAAAGCTGGTCCTTCTCGGCCTCGATCAGCACGTTGCTGAGGATCGGCATGGTCGCCTTCGAGCCCACGACATTTAGGACCTGGGAGAGGCCATTGGCAAAGTGATCGCGGTTCGTCTTGAATTTCATGTGTCCGGGGGTGATCCCGGTTGGAATGCGGGATAAACTAACAAAGTTTAAATGACTGAGGGTTCAATAATGAATTAAAGCAGTAGTCGTATAAGGGGCTCGAAACACCAGCAACTCCAGCCTTTCGCTCGTAAAACGGGACTTTCCTGGCCGTGAGCAATTCCGGGCGCAATGTCGGTAACTGGCAGGTTATTCGCAGGGTTGGGGTTGCTCGGAAACGGCCGACACGTTCCCGACATTTTGTTCGTAGGCGATTCTGGGGCTCATTGGGGGGCCGCTTTTGGGGACCGTGAGCGCTTCCAATGCCTGAAAAGGCCGAAGAAGATGTACCCGAGGCAGAGGCTCATGAACGCGACCTCCTTGTAGACGAATACCAGGCCTAGGATCAGCACCAGGACGACGAAGGTCCTCAGGCGGGTCTGGGTCTGCAGGTCCACGTTCTTGCCGCTAGGATACCTCACCGTGCTCATCATCAGGAAGGCGATGAGTAGCATGAGGAACGGGAGCCCGAGGGCGAACTTGTTGAGGGTCTTGTCCGTCTCCGCGAGCTTGAGAAGGAAGAGGACGAGGGACGCGACGGTCATCGCGGCCGCCGGGACGGGAAGCCCGATGAAATCCTTGCCCGAGTCCTTTGTCCCCCGGTGGAGCAGGGGATTGGTGATCACGTTGAAGCGGGCCAGGCGCATCGCCGCGAACAGGAGGTAGAAGAAGCCGACAAACCCGCCGATGTCCCTGAACCACGGAAAACCCTGGGAGGGGGAAAGGATCAGGAAAAACATAAGGAAGGCGGGGGCCATCCCGAACGAGACGACGTCGGCCAGGGAGTCGAACTCGGCGCCAAAGAGGGACTCTCGGCCGCCCATCCGGGCGAGCCTTCCGTCCAGCATGTCGAACACGGCCGCGCCGAAGATGAAGTAAACGGCGTAGCGGTAATGGTCGGGGGCCGTGGCCGCCAGGTAGAGCCCGTCGTCGGAGGTGCCGGCCAACTTCGCCCGGACGCAGCTAAGGACGGCCATGAAGCCGCACAGCAAGTTGCCCGCCGTCATCAGGTTGGGGAGGATGTAGATCCGGCTCGCCTGGGAGACGTTGTACGGGTCCTCGCGCGACGCCAGGTCGTCGTCTGCCTGCGGGTCGCGCCTGCGCCTTTGGAAGATCATTTGGTGAGGCTTTCCAGGTATTTCCAGAACTTGGAGTGCTGCTCGACCAGCTGCTGCTCCGACACCGGCAGCCTGTTTCTCAGTAGGAAATCCTCGAGCGAATTCTTGTGGAGGATGTAGATCACGTGGAGCGTGTCCCCGTCCACGTCGAAGTAGAACCGGTGCTCGCCAGCCCTCAGCCGGAAGAAGGTCTTGCCGTCCCTGTGGAACCGTCCCAGCGGCTCGCGCGGGTGCTCCAAGTCCGAGGACTTTACGCTGCTGATGGGTTCGACAACCTCGAGCTGCGCCAGCGTCTCGAGCTTGTTCAGTTCCCGCATGGCTTGCTCTGAAAAGGTAACCTGATACATCGGTTCGTCTGGGGTCTAAACCCGTACGGTTTACCCGCAACGCTATTCCATGCAAAACGATGGCAGAAAAGCCCGTAACTCTCGCTGACATCCGGGCTGCCCGCCGCCGCATAAGGGGCGGGGTCATCCTGACGCCCTGCCCCGAATCGATCCCGCTGAGCGAGATCACCGGGGCCAGGATCGTCTGCAAGCTGGATAACTTCCAAAGGACGGGCTCATTCAAGGAACGCGGCGCCAGGAACGCGCTCCTAAGGCTGCCCCGTAGCATCCGGGCCCGCGGCGTCGTGGCCGCCTCGGCCGGCAACCATGCGCTGGGGCTCGCCTACCACGGCCGTCTTCTCGGCATCCCGGTCACGGTCGTGATGCCGGAGTTCGCCCCGCTAATAAAGATCGCCACCTGCCGGCGGCTCGGGGCCCGGGTGGTCCTCCACGGCGGCGACTTTGCCGAGGCCAGGGCCGAGGCCGAGCGTCTGGTCTCGTCCGAGGGGCTCGCCTACATCCACGGATTCGACGATCCGGACATCATCGCCGGGCAGGGGACACTGGGCCTAGAGATCCTCGAGCAGGTGCCCGACGTGGACGCGATCCTGTGCCCGGTCGGGGGCGGCGGGCTCCTGGCGGGCGTGGCGACGGCGGTGAAGGCCCTTCGCCCGAGGGTGAGGGTGATCGCGGTCGAAAGCGTCGCCACCGGCAACCTCACGGCAGCGCTAAAGGCGGGCCGTCCCGCCCGGGTTTCCCGGCGCGCGACCTTGGCGGACGGCCTGGCGACCCTCTCGGTCGGTGAAAGGGCGTTTCGGCAGATCCGGGGCCGCGTGGACAGCGTCGTCCGGGTCGAGGAGAAGTGGATCTCGCTGGCGATCCTGAGGATGCTCGAGCTTGAGAAGACGGTGGTGGAGGGCGCGGCGGCTGTCCCGCTGGCCGCGATGATGTCCGGCGCCGTCCGGGGCCTTCGCGGCAAGCGGGTGGCGCTCGTGGTGTGCGGCGGCAACATCGACCCGGTGGTCCTGGGTCGGGTGATCGAGAAGGGGCTGGTCCACGACGGCCGACTCACGCGTTTCACGGTCAGGATCTCGGACCGGCCGGGAGGCCTGGCGGAGCTCTGCCGCGTGATCGCCTCCTGCGGGGCGAGTGTCAACCAGGTCGACCATGACAGGGCCTTCAGTGGGCCGGACGTGACGGCGACGCACGTGGTCTGCACCGTTGAGACCCGCGACCGGAACCACGCGTCCGAGCTGCGGAGGGCCCTCAAGAAGGCCGGCTTCCACGCGTGAGGGCCCGTTTCACCGCCAGGCTTCTCGCGGCGGGACTGCTGGCGGTCCTGGTCGCCCGGGCCTCGGAACCCGTTGAACTCGATGTGCCCGTGTTCGAGGGCGGCTACGGCCTCGGGTTCTATCGGGACACGGCCAGAGAGTTCGAGAGGGTGACGCCCGGCGTCAGGGTGCACATCTACGGAAGCCCCCGCGTCCAGGACCAGGTGAGGGTCCGCATCATCGACGGGAATCCCCCGGACGCGGCGTCTGTGCCTTACATCCTTTGGACGACCCTGGTCCGAAGCGGAAAGATGGTCGACCTGCGCCCCTACCTTGAGGGAAGGAACTGGGAGGGCGACGCGAGGTGGGCCGATACGTTCAGCCCGGGGACGCTCGACTCGTGGAGGATCGACGGGGGCGTGTACGGGCTGCCCATGGTGTACTCGTGCTGGACGATCTTCTACAACCGGAGCCTCTTCCGGGAGCACGGATGGGCGGTGCCAGGGACCTGGGATGAGTTCTTCGCGCTCTGCGCAAGGGCGCGGGCCGCGGGCCTTGCGCCGGTCAGCCTCCCCGGGACCCGCTGGCTCTACGGGGATGCGTTCTTCCGCGCGGCCTACCACAACCTGGCGGGCCCCGAGGGCTGGGACGCCATCAACGAACTAAAGCCGGGCGCCTGGCTGGACCCGAGGCTTGTGCGCTCGGCCGGCATCCTCGCGCGGGTGACCCGCGACTGCGCGCAGCCGGGGTGGGAGGGCGAGACGGCGCAGGGGGCCGAGCTCTACTTCCTGGAGGGGCGCTCCGCGATGACCGTGTCGGGGTCCTGGTTCTTCACCGAGATGGCCGGCCGGATACCCGACGGCATGGACGTCGGGACGATGAACTTCCCGGTGTTCTCGGACGGGGCTGCGGACCCCACAACGGTACAGGGCGGGAGCGACTGCTTCTTCGTCTTTCGGACCGGGAGTGCGGCGAGGCAGCGGGCGACGATCGACTTCCTCAGGTTCATGACGTCGCGCGCGAGGGCCGAGGCGATGGTCCGCATGACGGACGCCCCGGTCGCCGTCCGTGGGGTTCCCGCGGCGGCCTATTCGACGCGGATGAGGGACACGGCCGCGCTGATTGCGGGCGCGGGGGCGTCGTTCAACATGCCGCAGACCATGATGCTTCCTCCGGTGATCCGACAGGCGCGGGTCGACGAGACGCGGGCCCTGATGTCCGGAAGGATCACACCGGAGCAATTTGCGTCTGCCCTGGAGTCCGCTGCCATTTCGGACAGGAGGCGCAGGACGGAACCCGACCGCGTCGAGTACCGCCACCCGGTGGCCGGGACTGCGCTCATCCTCGCCGTTGTCATCGCCGCCGCGGCCATCCTTTTCGGGCGCCTGGCGGCCCTCAGGAAGGGGAGGGCGGGAGAGCCGGAGGCTTTCGGGCCCCTGCGCGCGGCGATGGGCGTGGGTTTCGTCGGTCCGGCCCTTGGACTCTATGGGGCCTTCATGGTCGCACCTGCGCTCACGGCATTCCTCTGGGCGTTCACCCACTGGGACGGCATCGGGGCGCGAACATGGGCCGGGCTCTACAACTTCAAGTCGCTACTCTACGACGGGGACGCGCTATGGACCGCCCTCGGCAACAACCTCTTCCTGATGGTGGTGCCGGCGCTTATTGTCGTGCCCCTGGCGCTTCTCTTCGCCCTCCTCATCCACCGCGGCGTCTGGGGCGCGGGCGCCTTCCGGATGATCCTGCTCTTCCCGAACCTGCTTGGGGGGATCGCGGCCACGCTCATCTGGCTGAGCGCCTACCAGCCGCACGGGGGCCTGGTGAACGCAGGCCTCTCGGGTTTGGGGCGCCTTGTCGGATCGGAATGGCTCCGCTCCTTTGCGGATTACCCGTGGCTCGCCGAGGAGCACCTCTACGCGGCCCTGATCCCGATCTACATCTGGATGGCCTGCGGTTTCAACCTGATCCTGTACCTGGCGGCGATGGAGGGGATCGACCCGCAGCTCTACGAGGCGGCCGAGATCGACGGGGCGCCCGGCTGGATGCAGTTCCTGCGGATCACGCTGCCGATGATCCGGGGCGTGATCGCGATCTCGGCCGTGTTCCTGGTCATTGCGGGTCTGAACGCCTTCGAGATGGTGTGGCTTCTCACCTCCCAGGACCCCTCGGCGTCGGTGAGCACGCTCGGGACGTTGCTGGTGACTACGATGTTCAAGGACTTTGACATCGGGCGTGCCGCGGCGCTCGCCGTGATCCTCTTCTCGCTCGTCCTCCTCGGGAGCGCGGCCGTCCTGCGCGTGTTCAGGGCGGAGGACGTCGACGCCTAGCACCATGGACCCCCACAACACACGGAGGAAGTTCTCAAGGCGGGTGGCGCTGGCCGCACTCCTCGGGTACGCGGCCTGGCTCGTCTTCCCGATGGTCTGGGTCGTGTACTCCTCGCTCAAGGCCGACGACGCCATCTTCAGGGACACGTTTTCGCCGCCGTCCCTGGGGGACCTCCACACGGAGAACTACACGAGGGCCTGGAGCGGGGCCCACTTTGGGGAGTACTTCCTCAATTCGGTTCTGGTGACCGGCGCCTCGGTGGCGCTCATCGTGGCGCTCGGCTCCCTGGCCGCCTATGCGCTTGCGAGGTTCACGCACCCGCTCGGGCGCCTCGCCTTCGCCCTCATCATCGCGGGTCTCACGATCCCCTCGCAGCTCGCTGTGATCCCGCTGTTCTTTGAGATGAGGGCCATGGGGCTCCTCAACTCGAGGGTGGGGCTCATCCTTGCCTACACGGCCAACGGCCTGCCCTTTGCGGTGTTTGTGCTGGCGGGATTCTTCCGGCTGCTCCCGAGGTCCCTGTACGAGGCCGCTGTCGTCGACGGTTGCGGGGAGTTCGCCGCGTTCTGGCGGGTCCTCCTGCCGCTGGCGCGACCCGGCCTGGTCACGGTGGCCATCTTCCAGTTCATCGGTGTTTGGAAGGAATACTTCTACGCCTTCATGCTGGTGAGCGGCGATGCCGAGGGCTCGGCGCGGACCCTTCCTCTCGGTCTTGCAAACCTGTCGATAGCGGCCGAGTACCGCAGCGAGTACGGCATGCTCTTTGCCGGGATCATCCTGGTGACGCTCCCGATCCTGATCGTCTACGCCGTGCTGCAGCGGCAGATCGTCCGAGGAATCGCGGCGGGTGCCCTGAAGGGATGAAGTGAAAGGGCGCCAGGCTCGGGAATCGGGCTGATATTGCCTAACCTCATATTCTCCCCGAACTTCCCCTCTCCGCCTCGGTCGTATGGTCGAGACCCCAGCCCGTGAACCGAATCCTCACTCAAACTCTCGCGCTGATCGCGCTTGTTGCGGTTCCCTCGCTTTGCTGGGGGGCAACGCAGGCGGCAGACAGGATGGCCTTCCCCGACAGCATCCGGGAGGTTGCGGCCCAGGCGTCGGGAACGAACACCGGGGCGGTCATCTCCAGGACGGTGCTGACGCCTGGCGAGAGGTCCTCCCCGATGGCCTTCGAGGTCGGACTGCGCATGAGGAATTTCGACGAAATGCAGGCGAGGATCGCCCGGGGCGAAAGGATCTCAGACCAGGAGAAGCAGGACAGGTATTATCCGCTCCAGGCGGACCACCAGAGGGTTGTTGAGTGGCTCAAGGCCCAGGGGCTGGAGGTCACCCGGACGGACCCTAACCACCTTGGGATCTTTGGCCGGGGCTCGGTCGACGCGCTGGCTTCCTCTTTCGGGGTGGCGTTCGCGAGGGTCCGCAGCCGGGGAGCCGAGTACACCTCCGCCGTCTCGGCACCGAGCCTGCCCTCGGGGATAGCCCCGCTAGTCCTTGGAGTCCACGGGCTTCAGCCGCATATCCAAAGACATCCGCTGTCTACCCCACGCATCCTGCGTCCTGATGCGCAGCAGGTGAACCTCTCCGGCTACCTTCCCTCGCAGGTGGCGAAGGCCTATAACGCCGACGGTCTTACGGAGACTGGCGCCGGCCAGACGATTGCGATCTACGGGCTGGCTTACCCTCAGACCAGCGACCTCACGGCGTTCTGGAGTGCGGCGGGGGTCAGCCAATCGCTCAGCAACGTGACCATGGTCGACGTTGCCGGGGGGCCCTCCGCCTCGCCGAGCGACAGCTCCCTTGAGGAGGCGGCCCTCGACGTCGAGTGGGCGACGGCGCTTGCACCGGGATGCAAAGTGCGGATCTACGGGGCGAGCGAGACGAACCCCGCGGAGAACGACGAGATCCTCCAGCAGGTTTACGCGGACCTGCCGAGCCAGCCTGGGATGCGCATCCTTTCGATCTCCGTGGGTGGAAACGAGCTCGACGTTCCTAAGGACTACCTGGTGATCGAGGCCCAGTACATGGCCAACCTGGCAAGCGCCGGCGTGACGATACTCGTGGCCTCCGGCGACACCGGCGCCACGGCAAACGGTGAGGTGCAGGCGACCTACCCGACGTCCGATCCGGACGTGACGGGGGTCGGCGGCACGACGCTCACGCTCGACGCGTCGGGCGCGGTGACAAGCGAGTCCGGCTGGTCGCGGAGCGGCGGCGGCATTAGCGCGGTCTTCGGCCGGCCTTCCTGGCAGAAGGGGACCGGGGTTCCCTCGGGGTCGATGCGCCTTGTCCCCGACGTCGCGTCCGCGGCGGACCCGGCCGAACCAGCGGTGGTTTTTTTCAAGGGGTCGCAGGCGCTCGTTGGAGGGACAAGCTGGTCGGCTCCCACCTGGGCCGCCTTCTGCGCGCTCATCAACCAGAAGCGCGCCTCGCCTCTTGGGCTCCTTAACCCCGCCGTCTACCCCCTGATCGGAACCTCGGCGCTGCGTGACATCACTACCGGAAACAACGGGGTCTACAGTGCGGGAGTGGGCTACGACCTGGTGACCGGGGTGGGTGTGCCGGATGTGGCCGCGCTGCTCTCCACAGCGCTTGGCTCAGGCGCCTCCCTCTCGGTCGCCGGCCAGCTCGGGGACCAGACCGTGACCCTTGGCCAGCCCGCGACGTTCTTCGTCGCGGCAAGCGGTACGCCGCTCACCTACTCGTGGCAGCGCCTGCCTGCGGGCACCACTGGCTGGGCTGCGCTTTCGGAAGGCGCGACCTACTCGGGCACCGCGACGGCCACCCTGGTCGTGGAAGGGGTCACGTCCCCGATGTCCGGCGACCAGTTCAGGTGCGTTGTGTCGTCGGGTTCCTCAAGCGTGACCTCGGCTGCGGAGACCCTGACCGTCAAGGCCGTGGGGGTGACGACCTTCGCCGGATGGCCGGGCGCTTCAGGGTCGGCAGATGGAGCCGGACGCAGGGCGAGGTTCTCCTATCCCGGGGGCGTGAGGACGGATTCGGCGGGCAACCTCTTCGTCGCCGACTCGAGCAACTACACGATCCGCAAAATTGCGCCCAACGGCGTCGCGAGCACCGTGGCGGGCACCCCGGGCAAGAGCGGTACAGCCGACGGACCGGCGTCGTCGGCACAGTTCGCCGGGATCGGCGGCGTCGCCGTGGATTCGGCGGGCAACCTCTTCGTCGCGGATTCTGGCAACTATGCCATCCGGAAGATCACCCCTGCGGGGGTCGTCTCGACGTTCGCGGGACTGGCGGGCACGCGAGGGGACGTCGACGGCACGGGAACGGCGGCCAGGCTCTACGACCCGCAGAACCTGGCGATAGACGCATTCGACAACATCTATGTGCCCGACGGGGCCGGCAACGTGGTGCGGAAGATCACGCCCGCGGGCGTCGTGACCACGATCGCGGGCTCGGGGGCGACAGGATCGGCCGACGGGACCGGGATAGCGGCGCAGTTCAACGATCCCACGGGAATTGCAGTCGACGCGTTCGGGAACCTCTACGTTGCCGACAACGGCAACAACACCGTGCGCAAGATCCTTCCCGGTGGGATCGTGACCACGCTCGCCGGAACCCCGCAGGTCTCGGGAAGCGCCGACGGAAACGGAACCGCGGCGAGGTTCAAAGCACCTGCCGGGGTCGGTGTCGACGGGTCCGGCAACATCTACGTGGCCGATTCCGGAAACAACACGATCCGCGAGATCTCGCCGTCCGGCTTCGTGACGACGGTGGCTGGGCTCGCAGGCGAATCCGACAGTGTCGATGGCCTGGCCAGCAGCGCCCGGTTTAATTCCCCCGGGGATGTCACCATTGACACGAGCGGGGTCGTGTATGTCGCCGACGCCCTCAACAGCACGATTAGGCGCATCATCCCCGGCTCGGACTCGGCCCCGTTCCTCACCACGCAGCCCTCGGACTTGTCGGTCAGCCTCGGCGCCAGGGCCGTCCTTTCCTTCGGCTTTCAGGGCACGGCCCCTCTCTCGTTCCAGTGGTACCTTAACAATTCGCCCATAGCAGGGGCCACGGGGCCCGTCTACGTGGTGGCCCAGGCACAGCAGTCCGATGCAGGCGCCTACACGGTGAAGGTGTCGAACCTGGAAGGCTCCGCCTCCAGCCAGGCCGCCACGCTCTCCGTCGTGCTCCCCGCCGGCTATCCGGACATCACGTCGCAGCCCTCTGGGGCGGTCATGCCCCCCGGCGGGACGGTCCCGCTTTCTGTCGCCGTCTCGGGCCCGGGGCCGTTCACCTACCAGTGGCTCTACAACGGATCGCCGATCACAGGTGCGACGGCGTCTACCTACACGGCGGCGAGGCCCGGAAGCTATTCCGTCTCGATCACCAACGCCGTGGCGACCTCGGTCAGCAGCCCCGCCTTCGTGAGCGCGGGCGCGCGGCTTGTGAACCTCTCGGCGAGGGCCGAGGTCGGGACCGGCGGGTCCATAACGATCGCTGGGTTCGTGATCGAGGGACCGGCCGGCGTC
Source organism: uncultured Opitutaceae bacterium (assembly GCA_903887455.1). GTDB lineage: Bacteria > Verrucomicrobiota > Verrucomicrobiia > Opitutales > Opitutaceae > Palsa-1447. The sequence continues at coordinate 29,274 of CAISPT010000305.1, forward strand.
GCGAAAAGGGTCCTGATCCGCGGCGTGGGGCCGGCGCTCTCCGCGTTCGGCGTCTCCGGCGTCCTCCAGAATCCCTCGATCGCGCTCTACAACTCGACAACGGGCGCGGCAGTTGCCTCGAACACGGGATGGGGCTCCGGCCCCGACCCGGCCGGTGTCGCGGCGGCGACGGCCCAGGTGGGAGCCTTCGCGCTCCCCGCGCAGAGCGCCGACAGCGCCCTCCTCGAGAACCTCACACCCGGACCCTATTCCGTTCAGCTTACCGGAGCCAACGCGACAACCGGCGTCGGGCTCGTCGAGGTCTATGAGACCGACACAGCCGAGCCGTCGCTGCTCGGCAACATCTCTACGCGGGCCCAGGTCGGCACCTCGGGCAACATCCTGATCTCGGGCTTTGTCGTGACGGGCACCCAGGCGGCGAGGGTCCTGGTGCGCGCGGTGGGGCCGGGTCTCGCGCAGTTCGGGGTCACCGGCGTCCTCCCTACGCCCGTCCTCACGATCTACGACCATTCCGGCAACCCCGTTGCGACCAACACGGGATGGCAGAGCGCGGCGAACGCCGCGGATATCGCCAATGTATCAGTCCAGGTCGGGGCCTTCTCCCTCCAGTCGGGCAGCGCCGACAGCGCCCTCCTCATATCTCTACCACCCGGAAGCTACACGGCGCAGGCGGTGGGAAGCGGCAGCTCGACCGGCATCGCGCTGATCGAGGTCTACCAAGCGGCTCCCTGATCACGCATGGACGAGAACAATAGCACCCCAACGTTGCGCGACATCCGGGAGGCGCATGCGCGCATCCGCTCGTTGATCCGCAGGACGCCGGTCCTCACGAGCTCGGTGCTGAGCGAGATGGCGGGTGCCGAGCTCCACTTCAAGTGCGAGACCTTCCAGAAGACGGGCGCCTTCAAGGCGCGCGGGGCGGCAAACGCCGTCCTTTCGCTTTCGGACGAGGAGGCTGGCCGCGGCGTGGCCACGCATTCGTCCGGCAACCACGCCGCCGCCCTCGCCTGGGCGGCGGGACGGCGCGGCATCACCGCCACGGTCGTCATGCCGCGGACCGCGAGCCGGGTGAAGATCGCCTCGGTCGAACGTTACGGTGGCAGGATTGTCTTCTGCGAACCCAACCACAGGGCGCGTGAGGAGGCCGCCGAGCGGATAGTCCGGGAGACCGGCGCGACGCTCGTGCACCCCTACAATGACTCAAGGGTGATCGCGGGCCAGGGCACCGTGGCGCTCGAGCTCATGGAGGACGTGCCCGGACTCGGCGCGATCATCTGCCCGGTGGGGGGAGGCGGACTCCTCGCGGGGACCGCGATCGTCGCCGGGTCCTGCGGACGGCCTGTCCGCGTCTTCGCGGGAGAGCCGGAGGGCGCGGCGGACGCGAGCCTTTCGCTGGCGTCGGGCTTAAGGCGCCCCGTCGAGAACCCCTCGAGTATCGCGGACGGGCTCCTGGCCTTCGTGGGCGACAAGACCTTTCCCATCATCCAGGCGGGGGTTGAGCGGATCGCCACGGTCTCCGACAGCGAGATCCTGGACGCGGTAAGGAGGCTCCTCGGTATACTCAAGGTCGCCGTCGAACCCTCCGGCGCCGTGGGTTACGCCGCGGTCGCGTCGGGCAGGCTGCCGGTCACGGGCCTCAAGGTCGGCGTGATTCTCTCGGGCGGCAACCTGGACCTCGAGCGCGTGCTTGGTTAGCCCCGGAAGTTCGCCCAGATTCCCTGCACCATGGAATTCGACGTCGTTATCGCGGGCGGGGGGTTCGCGGGCGCGTACTGCGCCAGGGCCCTGGGCCGGGCGCTCGGAAGGGAAGGCGAGCGCAGGGTGGCGCTCGTCGCCGAGCGCAACGTGCTCGTCTTCCAGCCGATGCTCGCCGAGGTGGCGGGTTCGTCGCTCGCCCCGGTGGATGTCGTGAACCCGCTCAGGCAGTTCTGCCGCGGCGTCAATGTGCTCCAGGGGACCATCCAGAAGATCGACTGGGCCTCCAAGACGTTGAGCTTGGACGGGGGCCGGTTCACGCGCGACCACCGGGTAGGCTTCAAGCACCTGGTCCTCGCGCTCGGGAGCGTGACGGACCTCGGAGCCGTCCCGGGGATGCCTGAGTACGGCTGGCCGATGAAGAACGTGGCGGACGCGCTCAGGCTGAGGGCCGCCCTCATCAACCGGCTGGAGGAGGCTAACCTGGTCGAGGATCCTGAGACCCGCTCCAGGCTCCTCACGTTCGTCGTCGTGGGAGGAGGCTACACGGGGGTCGAGACCGCAGGCCAGATGCTCGATTTCATCCGCCAGGCCCACCGGTTTTACGTGAACCTCAGGATGGAGAGACCGCGGGTGATCCTGGTCCACAGCCGCGACGAGCTTCTCGGGGAGATCGGGCCGGAGCTCGGCGCCTACGCCCGCGGCGTCCTAGAGAAGCGGGGCGTGGAGGTGCTGCTGAAGTCCCGGGTCTCAGCGGTCACGGCGCGCAAGGTTTTCCTGGCCGATGGGAGCTCGATCGACGCGAATACGGTGGTGACGACGATCGGAAGCGGGCCGAACCCTGTCGCGATGGACCTCTGTCGCCAGATTGGGATCAGCGCCGAGAAGGGCCGCATCCAGACCGATGCGCAGCTGAGGGTGCCCGGGGTGGAGAACCTGTGGGCCGCGGGCGACGGCGCCTCGGTGCCGTGGGACGACAAGGGTGTCCTAAAGGTCTCGCCGCCGACGGCGCAGTTCGCGCTCAGGCAGGGGACCCTCCTGGGCCGCAACCTGGCGGCCGTGCTCCGGGGTGGCACGCCCGAGGCGTTTCGCTACCGCTACATGTGGCAGCTCGCGACGATCGGGGAGCGGGCCGCCGTCGCAGAGGTCTTCGGGTTCCATTTCAAGGGCTTCCTCGCCTGGTGGATGTGGAGGACGATCTACCTGGCAAAGTTGCCGGGGACGATGCGCAAGCTCAGGGTCATGGTGGACTGGACCTTCGACCTGGTTTTTCCCAGGGACATCAGCCAGCTGCTGCCGCCTCCCGATGACGTGGTGCGCTCGATCCACCTGGAGAAGGGCGAGACGCTTTTCGTTCAGGGCACGCCCTGCAGGAGCTTCTTCTTCGTGAGGCAGGGATCTCTCGAGATGGGCTCGGCCGGACTCCCGGCGAGGGTGGTCGCGTCGGGCAGCGTGATCGACCAGATGGAGCTCGACAGCTCGAACCTCTGGGAGTCCACGGGGACCGCGCTCGAGCCGACGGACCTGGTGGTGTTCAGGGGCCGCCTCCTGGAGTACCTCCGGCGCGACCTCAGGATCACGAAGCGGGACTAGGGGCCAGGGCCTCCCGCACGAGGGAGGCGACGGCCTCGGGCAGCTCCATGCCCCGCGCAAGGTCCTGTGCCCTTGGGCTCATCTTCCGCCAGGTCTTCCTGAGGATATCCACGAACTTCGCCCGAGGGTAGTCGGCATGCTGGCCGTGGAAGCGCAGGATCTCGCTTTCCAGGAAGACGAGGACGGCCGCGTCCTCCAGGGTCTGCGTCCCGGGGTTGGACTTGAGGCCCGTCTTCGACACCCATGTCGCGGCGTCATCGGCCTCGGCGGGCGAGACGCCCGCCTCGAGCAGGATCTGACGCGCGCGTTCGGCCTGCTTCACGTAGAGCGAGCGCCTCCAGGCGAGGTAGCCCGGCTTGCCCTCAGGGAAGAGGCTCCGGGGGGTCAGCCACCGCTCCAGGTGCTGGCACCGCGCCGCGAGCCGCAGGACGGGGTCGGCCTCGGGGGAGATCGCGACCACCCACCTCTCGACGGCGTCGGCGTACGCGAGCTCCGCAGGCCTCCCGTCGGGGGTTCGCCCCGGATCGGCGCCATGGGCTGCGTCCACGAGCTCCCGGGCCCGCTGGTAGGCGTCCATGGCGGGCCGCCTTCTAGTAGACCTTCTCCTCGAGGAGGGCGAAGAGCTCCGCCTCCTGGATCCGCCTCTGCTGCATCGAGTCGCGCTCGCGCAGCGTGAACGAGCCGTCCTTCTCGATCGTCTCGAAGTCGATCGTCACGCACCAAGGGGTGCCGATCTCGTCCTGGCGGCGGTAGCGACGGCCGATGGCGCCCGACTCGTCGTAGAACACGGCGTAGCGGCGCTGGAGCTTCTTGTAGAGGGCCTGGGCCCGGGCCACGAGCTCGGGCTTGTTCTTGAGGAGCGGCAGGACGGCCACCTTAACGGGGGCGATGCGGGGGCTCAACCTGAGAACCGTGCGCTTCTCGACATTGCCCTTGTCGTCCTTGACCTCCTCCTCGGCGTAGCCTGCGCACAGGACTGCCAGGAAGATGCGGTCGACGCCGACGGCCGGTTCGATGACGTGCGGGATGAACTTCTTCTTCGTGGCCTCGTCGAAGAGGGCCTGCGGGACGCCGCTTGCCTTCTCGTGCTGGCCCAGGTCGTAGGCGCCGCGGGCCGCGATCCCCCAGAGCTCCTGCACGCCGAAGGGATAGCGGAACATGATGTCCGTCGTGCCCCTGGAATAGAACGCGAGCTTCTCCTTGGGGTGGTTGTACTCCGAGAGAAAAGATTCCGGCAGGCCGATCGAGATCAGCCAGTCCTTGCACCAGTTGATCCACTG
>CAISPT010000306.1 GCA_903887455.1 uncultured Opitutaceae bacterium
CTTGCAGAGTTTAAGTCGTACGCGGACATCGCGAAGGGCGGCACCGTCCGTGACGCCTCCAAGATCGTCACGATCTCCGTGGCCCACGTGGAATACCAGACGGCGAAGCGCCACTACGCCCACGTCGATTGCCCGGGACACGCCGACTTCGTCAAGAACATGATCACGGGCGCCGCCCAGATGGATGGCGCTATCCTCGTGGTCTCCGCCGCTGACGGCCCGATGCCCCAGACGCGCGAGCACATCCTCCTCGCCCGCCAGGTCGGCGTGCCGAAGATCGTCGTCTTCCTGAACAAGGTCGACCTGATCGACGACCCCGAGCTCCTCGAGCTCGTCGAGGAAGAGATCCGCGACCTCCTGACCAAGTACAAGTTTGACGGAGCGACCGCCAAGATCGTCCGCGGCTCGGCCACGGCGGCCCTTGACGGCAAGCCCGAGGGTGTGAAGGCGATCAGCGACCTGATGGACGCGATCGACTCCGAGATCCCGGAGCCCGTCCGCGAGATCGACAAGCCCTTCCTGATGTCCATCGAGGACGTGTTCTCGATCACTGGCCGCGGCACCGTTGCCACGGGTCGTATCGAGCGCGGCGTCGTCAAGCTGAACGAGACCGTCGAGATCGTCGGCCTTAAGGACACCACCACGACCGTCGTGACCGGCATCGAGATGTTCCGCAAGCTGCTCGACCAGGGTATGGCCGGTGACAACGTCGGCGTCCTCCTGCGCGGCATTGAGAAGGACGGAATCGAGCGCGGCCAGGTCCTGGCCGCCGCCAAGACCATCACGCCCCACAAGAAGGCCAAGGCCGAGATCTACGTCCTGTCCAAGGACGAGGGTGGCCGCCACACGCCCTTCTTCAACGGCTACCGCCCCCAGTTCTACTTCCGGACGACGGACGTGACGGGAGTCCTCACCCTTCCGAAGGGCGTCGAGATGATCATGCCCGGTGACAACATCAACGTCGACATCGACCTGATCGTCCCGATCGCGATGGAGAAGACCCAGCGCTTCGCCATCCGCGAGGGCGGCCGCACGATCGGTGCCGGTCGTATCACGGAGATCACCGAGTAATCGTTCGTCCCGAACAACTTAAACCCGGCTCGCCGAGGTTCCGAAACGGGGACCTCGGCGTCGTCGTCTAAACCATCTTACGATTATAGGGGTGTAGCTCAATTGGTAGAGTAGCGGTCTCCAAAACCGTTGGTTGGGGGTTCGATTCCCTCCGCCCCTGCCACTTCAGAAGGTTTCCAAAAAGCAAGGCCATGAAAAATCCGTTCCAAAGCACGCGCATCTTCGTTGGCGAGATGGTGGGGGAGCTCCAGAAGGCGAGCTGGCCCACCCGGACGGAGCTCCGCGACTCTACCATCGTGGTTATCTTGGCGAGCCTGCTCCTGGGGCTCTTCACCAGCATCAGCGATTTCTCGCTCTACCAGGTTGTCGATCTCTTCACGTCCCTGGTGAGCCGCTAAGCACCTAATGTCCACCCAAACGACAGCCCCCGCAGGGGCCCAGTGGTTCGCCCTTCACACGCTCTCCGGACAGGAGAACAAGGTGAAGACGTACATCGAGCGCTTCAAGACCGCTGAGGAGCTCGACGACTCGATCTTCGAGGTCCTCCTTCCGACCGAGGTCGTCAGCGAGGTCAAGAACGGCAAGAAGTCGTCCAAGGTGCGCAAGCTCTACCCGGGCTACGTGTTCATCCAGATGCGCCTCTACGAGGAGAACAAGCAGCTGATCAACAAGCCCTGGTACTTCGTGAAGGAAGTGGCCGGGGTCATCGGATTCGTCGGCGGCGAGCACCCCGCGGCGCTC
>CAISPT010000307.1 GCA_903887455.1 uncultured Opitutaceae bacterium
CCCGGACTTGAGGGCCCGGTCCGCCCTTAGGACGTGGCATTCACGGGTGTACTCGTCCAGGACCGTGAGCATCCGCAGGGCCCCGCCGCGGACCGTGGCGTCGGCGATGAAGTCCCACGTCCAGACGTGGTTCTTATGAGTTAATGGGCAGTCGTCGGGTTAAAGCCGGTTACCCAGGGTACTCACGGAGTAGCTATGGTGGTGTCCGTTTTGGTGTCCGCTGTGGACCCCGAACCTACTATTCCCATGCTGCGAAGACAGTTAGAATTGGAGGCGCGGGTCGGAATCGAACCGACGCATAGAGGTTTTGCAGACCTCGGCCTTACCACTTGGCTACCGCGCCCTTGCCCAATCTAACAGTCAGAGAAGGGGTATTACGATTCGTGAAAAATGGGGTGACAAGCAATTTCGGGACGCGCTTACACCTTCGGATCAATACCTCTTGTCGTAATCTGCGTGTGTGCCGACCCACTCCCAAATAAATACATTCCCGGAAAAGAGCCCAATTGCGCAGTAATGGTCACCCAGGTGTACCGACCAGTTAGGCTTTCCTATGGGCTTGAAATGAAGAGACGGATGAAACGGATTGGCCGTCCATAGTCGGTAATTCTTGCGTGCGACTATTTTTACCTCAGACGGCAATTCATAATATAGGCGCCAAAATTCCGGCGTCCCCACGCTCGAGATCGTCACGACTCCTCGAGGACCTCTGAAAGGGGCTTCGTCTTACCGGAACGGTGGGCCGTGTTGGCCTCTCGATTGAGCCCCTCAAATTTGCCCGTCTTTGCATCCGCTTTCATCTGCAGGTCCCATTCGTCATCGGACCAACCGCAAAGCTCAGACACGAGCACGGCGCGTTCCTCCAAAGGGAGGTTGTCGATGGCGGTCCTTATCTCCTGCACTGTGCTCAAAAGCGTACGGTCTTAAGGGAGCGCATTCTATTGTTATTCGCAAGGCCAACTGGCGCACGTTTCCAACGCTGATGAGGAATCTCGAACCCGATGCAGGGGAGACAAAAGTTGTCACCCGAGTAGTCACCCGATTCTGAAATTTGGGCCCTTTCGGGATGACTGGAGATCACACTCAAGATCAGCTAGCGCACTGCCTAGCAACGCGAGAGGACTCTGGATGATTCGCGATGAAATGGGCCGAGATGGTCCTTTCGAATTTGCAGACCTCGGCCTTACCACTTGGCTACCGCGCCCTTGCCCAATCGGCTTTCAGGGAAGGGTACTACGGTTTGTCCAATTTGGACTGACAAGCAATTTCGGGTGCGCGGGCCGGACCCGGCCGGTCGGGTCCGGCGTGAGTGAAGCGACGATGTCGGGTACTCGTGCCCGAGAGGCGGGATCCTGTCGGGAAGGGGGGCTTTAATTATCAAGGGATGCCTGGCGCTGCGCTTATCGCGGATGTGATTAAGGCCGAGCCAAGGTTTCCTATCGTTATGTCGCCAACGGCGTAGGCGCATGGATTGCCTTTGACGCCGCATTTCTTGCGCTGCCCGGGTGGACAAAGGATGCCGGGGTTTCTGGGCTTCCTTTGCCTGGGGTCGGGACATACGCTTTTTGCTCTCATGGTGACCGGCTTTCGAACGCTGAACCCCAGCGGGGCCGCGAACCCCAGCCCACCGCCCGTGCTCACGCGGCGGGGTTCGACAATCCGGTAACCCCGCCACTACCAATGTCCCACCCGAGCATTATCCAAGGCGGCATGGGCGTCGCCGTCTCAAACTGGCGGCTGGCGCGGGCCGTGTCGCAAACCGGGGAGATGGGTGTCGTCTCCGGCACGCTCCTAGGGGTGGTGCTCACCCGCAGGCTCGCCCAGGGCGATCCGGGTGGCCACATGCGGAGGGCCCTCGCCGCCTTTCCCGTCCCGGCCGTCGCCCAGGCGATCGTCGAGAAGTACTTTGTCACGGGCGGCAAAGCCGAGAGCGATCCCTACCGTGGGGTCTCCATGCCGACACTTGAGCTGGGCTCGGCACTCACCGAGCTCACGGTCGCCGCCAATTTCGTTGAGGTGTACCTCGCCAAGGAGGGCCACGGGGGCAGGGTGGGGATCAACCTCCTTGAGAAGATCCAGCTGGTCACGCTCCCGTCCCTCTACGGGGCAATGCTGGCCGACGTGGACTATGTCCTGATGGGCGCCGGGATCCCGAGGTCGATTCCGGGAGCCCTCGACCTCTTTGCCGAGGGCAAGGCCTCGACCTTAAGGATCGACGTGGCGGGCGCGCTCCCGGGCGAGGAGTTCCAGGCGTCCTTCGACCCGGCCTCGATCTGGGGTCGGCCGGCTCCGACGCTCCGGCGCCCCGCTTTCCTCGCGATCGTGAGCTCCGCGACCCTCGCCCTCACCCTCGCCAGGAAGTCCAACGGCAGAGTGGACGGGTTTGTCGTCGAGGGTGATGTGGCCGGCGGCCACAACGCGCCGCCCCGCGGCCCCCTCCAGCTGGATGCCAAGGGCGAGCCCGTTTACGGACCGCGCGACGTCGCCGACCTTGGAAAGATCCGCGAGCTCGGGCTGCCGTTCTGGCTGGCGGGCGGCAAGGCCAAGCCCGAGCGCCTGGCCGAGGCCCTGAGCCTGGGCGCCAGCGGCATCCAGGTGGGAACCGCGTTCGCCTTCTGCGAGGAGTCCGGTATCGACGAGCCCCAAAAGCGTGAGGCGATCCGGGCGAGCCGGGCCGGCGCGGCCCGGGTCTTTACCGATCCAAGCGCCTCCCCGACGGGATTTCCCTTCAAGGTGGCGCAGTTCCCGGGAACCCTTTCCGACCCCGACTGCTACGCCTCAAGGGAGCGGGTCTGCGACCTGGGCTACCTGCGCCAGCCCTACCGCAGGGACGATGGGAGCGTAGGCTTCCGCTGCGCCGGCGAGCCCGAGGCGGATTTTGTGAGGAAGGGCGGTGCGCCCGAGGAGACCGTGGGCCGCATGTGCCTGTGCAACGGCCTCGCCGCCACGGTGGGCTACGGCCAGGTGAGGGACGGGCAGGTCGAGCCCTCGCTTGTCACGGCGGGCAACGAGATCGCGGAGCTCTCCAGGCTCGTCGCCCCGGGCAAGGACCGCTACGGGGCGGGCGACGTCGTGCGCTACCTGCGCGGCGGACCGGCGGCTTGACTAGACCTTGGAGGCCCCCGAGCTTTCCGGGGCTTGTCCGACTCCCCCCAAAGCCCCGATTTCGTCCTCCTGGTCGACTGCCCTGACCGCCCTGGCCTCGTCCACGCGATCACCGGCGTCCTGTTCCGGGCGGGCGCCAACGTCACCTCGAACCACGAGTTCGTGGACGCCGAGACCCAGCGGTTCTTCATGCGGACGGGCTGCGGCGGCGCCCTGGATGCGCCCGCCGTCTCGGCCGAGATCGAGGCCCTCCTGCCGGCGGGCTCGCTCGTCCAGGTGCGCAGGGTCGTCCCCCGCCGGATCGTAGTCCTGGTCTCAAAGGAGCATCACTGCCTGGCGGATCTGCTGGTCCGCAACGCCTACGGCGAGCTCGGCTCGGAGCTCCTTGCGGTCGTCAGCAACCACGAGAACCTGAGGCCCTTGGCAGACAAGTTCTCGGTGCCCTTCCACAGCGTCCCCCAGGAGGGCCTAACACGGGAGGAGCACGAGCAGCGGCTGCAGGAGCTCGTTGGCCCGATGAACCCCGATTACCTGGTCCTCGCCAAGTACATGCGGATCCTAAGCCCCGGCTTCGTTGCCAGGTGGCCCCACCGGATCGTCAACATCCACCACTCCTTCCTGCCCGCGTTCGTGGGTGCCAAGCCCTACCACCAGGCCTTCCACCGCGGGGTGAAGGTGATCGGCGCCACCGCCCACTTCGTCTCGGACCAGCTCGACGAGGGACCGATCATCATGCAGCAGGTGATCCCGATGGACCACTCCTACACGCCGCGGGACCTCGCGCGCGCCGGCCGCGACATCGAGAGGACGGTCCTCTCTAACACGCTCAAGCTCCTGAACGAGGACCGGGTGTTCCTCTGCGCCAACCGGACGATCATCTTCGACTAGGCCGAACCGAGACCGACCGCTTTTTATGGTGACAGCCCGGCGGAGGCCCCCGACGCTTTTTCGGATGAGAGCCCCGTCCCGGTTTCCCGGGTTTCCCTTCCTCGCCCTGTTTGCGGCCCTGCTCGGGGCCGTCCCGTTCGCCCGCGCTCAGGTCACGGAGACGACCCAGACGATTGAGCCCGGCGGCCTCCTCCTCAGGGTGGACGCGATTTCGCTTGGGATCGCCCCGGACACGACGGCGCCCAACCAGTACAAGGCCCTGGCGCTTGGCACCACGATCCTCTCGGCCGGCCTCTCCAACACGGTCGACCTTGAGTTCGGGACGCAGTTCTTCGTCCGGGACACCTTCTCCCGCTCGGGCAATGACCAGACGCAGAGTGGGATCGGCGACGTCATGATCCGCCCGAAGTGGACCTTCTGGCGTGATCCATCCTCGGGCCAGGCGGCGGCGATCGTTCCCTTCGTGTACTTGCCGACCAACTCGAAGGCGATCGGCAACAACGCGGTGGAGGGTGGGGTGATCCTTCCCTGGTCCATGGACATTGCCGCGGGCACGAAGGCGGCCGCGATGTTTGAGTGGGACGAGTTCAGGAACGTCGCCAACACCCGCTACGACACCCGCTGGTATGGGAGCGCCCTCCTTAAGTGGCAGCTCGGCAGCACCGTGAGCGCCTACGGGGAGACGACCTTGAGCGACTCGACGGCCGGGTCGAAGACCTTCGCGGGGACGGTCGGTGGCGGCGCGACGCTCGCGGTCTCAGGCGCCTTCGAATGGGACTTTGAGGTGAGCCGGGTCCTTGGCTCGGGCAGGAGCGCCTGGACCGAGGTCCTAAGGTTCCGCTGGAAGCTCCTCTAGTAACCCCCGCCGGTGGGGGCCTCAGCTCTCCTCGAAATCGGTCAGGATCGAGAAGCGGAAGGTCGAGCCCTCGCCGACGCGGCTCTCGACCGAGATCGTCCCGCCCATCAGCTCGCACAGGCGCTTGGAAATGATGAGCCCCAGGCCCGTGCCCCCGCGCCTGCGCGTGGAGGAGGTGTCGACCTGGCTGAAGGGCATGAAGAGGTGGTCCATCTTGTCCGGCGGGATGCCGATCCCGGAGTCCTTGACGGCGAAGAAGAGGCGGGCGACGCGCCGGGTTGAGCCTGGCTCCACGGGCTCCCCGCGAGCGCATGACACCTCGAGGGTGACCCCCCCGCGTTCCGTGAACTTGAGGGCGTTGCCGATCAGGTTGGTGAGGATCTGGCGGATGCGGGACTCGTCGCTGTTGACGATTTCCGGGACGCCTGGGTCCACCTTCGAGTCGAGCGCGAGCGCCAGCGAGCGGGCCTTCGGGGCGAAGAAAGCGCAGATGTCCTGGACGCACATCCTCAGCGAGAAAGGGGCGTGCTCGATGTCGATCTTGCCCGAGTCGATCTTCGAGAGGTTCAGGATGTCCGCGATGATCTTCTCAAGGGCGAGCCCGCTCGAGTTGATCATCTCGACCTGCTCGCGCTGGTCGAGGGTCAGCGTCGTCGAGCCAAGCATCTTCGAGAAGCCGATGATGGCGTTGATCGGGGTCCGCAGCTCGTGGCTCACGATCGCCAGGAACTCGGACTTGGCGCGGTCGGCGGCCTCGGCGGCCTCCTTGGCCCTGAGGAGGGCGGCCTCGGCCTCCTTGCGTTCCGTGATGTCGTGGCCCACGGCCTGGTACTCCATCGTGTTGCGCTCGTCGTCCTTGATGGCGCGCTGGGTCCAGCGGATCCACAGGCGGCGGCCGTCGTCAAAGGGCATCTCCGTCTCGAAGGTGTAGGGCTCGTCCGCAATCGCGGCCCCGGGCGTGAAGTAGGGGAAGTCGACCCCCACCAGCTCGGTCCGCTTGCGGTTCACCGCGCGGGCGTAGGCGCCGTTCACGAAGGTCATCTTGCCGTCGTTCCTGTAGCGGCAGATCAGGTCGGGCTGGTCCTCGACGATCCCCTTGTAGCTCGCCTCGACCTGCTGGAGGGAGCGCGCCATCCGCTCGATCTTCCTGGCCAGTCCGATGATCTCGTCCGAGTCGCTCTCGTCGCCAGCCGCCGGGGTATCGACGAGCCGCACGGAGTCGGTCGTGTCGTGCATCGACTTGAGCGTCTTCACCAGCTCCTGGTTCCAGGCGTAGCCCGCCAGGACCAGGATCATGCAGCCGGTGATCGCGAAACCGATGATGTAGAGGGTGCTGCCGAGGTGGTCCCGCACCTGCTTGTCGGTGATGATGACGACCCACGCTGTAATCAGTGCGCACACCAAGAACAGCACGAACGTCGTCTTGCGTTTCATGAACGGAGTCACTTTTCGGGGGACATTGCCGACGGGCTTCACCGGAGTCGAGTACGGAAGATACCTAGAGGGTGGGGCTTAGGACGCGAAGAAGGGGTTGTGGCGCTTCTCCTGGCCGACGGTCGTGAGCGGCCCGTGGCCGCAGGCGAGTACGGTGTTGCGGGGCAGCTTAAGGATCTTGTCGACGTCGTTCTTTAGCTGGTCGGCGAAGAAGTCCTTGCTGCCCCCGATCGAGGAGGCAAAGAGCGAATCCCCCACGATCGCAAGGGGATAGCTTAGGCCCGTGACGTAGAACGTCGTCTGCCCGTGGGAATGCCCCCAGGTGAGCAGCGTCTTGATGGCGAGGGCCCCTAAGTGGAAGTGCTCATTCTCCTTGAAGGTCTTGGCGCCCGGATGGGTCGAGGGCTCCCGTTCGCTCGACCAGACGTCGGCCCCGGTCGCCTTCACTAGCCTCGGCAGGTCCGCGATGTGGTCGTCGTGGGTGTGGGTCAGGAAGACCGACTGCAGGCGGAGCTTCTCCGAGCGCAGGAGGTCCAGCATCTCGCCGCAGTCGGCGCCGGTATCGAAGGCGGCGGCCGTCTTCGACCGGGCGTCCCAGACCAGGTAGCTGTTGACCGTGATGTCCTCGAACGGGGTGTTGAAGATCGCGAAGCCGTGGGGGAACACGGGTGCCTCGGGGTACCAGCGCTTGTGGGCCAGCTCCTCGAGGGCGTTCGGCCCGAGCCTCAGGTGTCGGGCGATCCGCCGGATCACGGCGTCGTCGACGTGCCCCTCCTTGACACTCTTCAGGTCGGCCGCCGAGACCTCGGCCCGCTTGCACAAGTCCTCGTCGGTCATCGCCATCCCCCTTTGGGCCTTGGCGATCACGTCGGTGTAGTTGTCCTCTATCGGGATTCTCGGCATGGGAAAGACGCTATCACCGGGGCGACGTCCGCGCGAGGTTTTGCGCAGCAGTGCGGGCGAATTCCGCTCGGGCGGCCTGGCCGGCCCTCTGGAAGATCCCCGCGATCTTCCGGTAGGCGGCCACCCCGTTTGCCGGGTTCCTCCTGGCGATCTCGGAGGCCTGCTCGAAGGCCTTGTCCGCGTCGCCCAGGGGCCACGGGGCCTTGGCGTAGTACTCCATCAGGCCCTCCCGCGCGTCGAGGTCGGCGGGATCGAGCCCGACGGCCTTCACCATGGCGTTGCGCCCGGCAAGCGCCATCGTGAAGGAGCTGTCCCGGTCGGCCAGGAGCAGGCACACGCCGCCGAATTCGGCGAGGTAAACCTCGCTTGCGGGTGCGAGCGCGGTCGCCTTGACGAGGAGGTCGTGCGCCTGGTCGAGGGACTTCGGGCCCCCAATGTCCTGGAGCGCCATCGCGAGGTAGTAGAGGGCGGCGGGGTCGGGGTTATCGGCGCGGGCCAGGGGCTCCAGGAGGGCCCTTGCCTCCGTCAGGTGCCCGGCCTTGTACAGGGCCTCGGCGTCGGAGAGCGGCGTGGCCCGGGCCCCCGAATAGAGGGCAACGGCGGATGCGCAGGCCAGGGCCCGACTCCACCTCCGCGCCCCTTCTGACGCCAGCGTCATTTCCTGAAGGCGATCTTCAGTGCCTGCGCCACGTTGGCCGGCACGAAGTGCGCCACCTCGCCCCCGTAGCGGGCCACCTGCTTCACGAGCGAGGAGCTCGTGTAGCTGAACTGCTCGTTGGGCATCACGAAGATCGTCTCGATCGAGGGCTGCAGGTGGCGGTTCATGAGCGCCATGTTGAACTCGAACTCGAAGTCGGAGAGCTCGCGCAGCCCTCGGATGATCGCGTCAGCCTTCTGGGCCATCGCGAACTCGACCAGTAGCCCCGAGAAGATCGTGGCCGTCACGTTCGGGAACTGGGCGATGTTGGGCCGGATCATCTCCAGCCGCTGCTCGGCCGTGAAGAGGGGCTGCTTCGGGCTCTCGCCAATCGCGAGCGTCACCCGGTCGAAGAGCCGCGCGGCGCGCGAGAGGACGTCCATGTGTCCGCTCGTGATCGGATCGAAGGTCCCGGGATAGATGCAGTGGCGCATGGGGGGCGTTGGGATCAACAGGAAATGGCCTCCGGGGCGCGCTGGCGAGCGCGTTCCTCTCCGATGTTGCCATCCGCGCCCCCGGGTATGATGTAAGGATGGCGAATGAATCTCCCGAACACCATAACCCTTTCGCGCATCCCGCTGATGTTCGTGATCGTGGGGCTGATGTACTGCTCGTTCCCGGGTGCGGCCACGCTCGCCTTCGTCCTCTTCATCCTGGCCGCGGTCGGCGACTGGTACGACGGGTACTTGGCACGAAGGCTGAAGCTCGTGTCCAATTTCGGGAAGCTCATGGATGCCATGGCCGACAAGATCATGGTGATGGGGATCGTGATGGCGCTTGTCGCCAAGCACGAAATCTGGATGCCCCTGGCCTTGGTCACGCTCTGCCGCGAGTTCCTGGTGACCGGGATGCGGATGGTGGCGGCCTCCAAGGGGATCGTGGTGGCCGCCGACAGCGGCGGCAAGAGCAAGACCATGACCCAGCTGATCGCGCTCGGGTTCTTCCTCGGGGCGCCGATGGCCTCCTCGGACTGGGCGCGGTTCTTCGGCGCTGACCTGACCGGCTTCGCGGCGGTCGTGGCGCAGGTCGGGGTCTGGGTGTTTGTCGCCGGCACCGTTCTCTCC
>CAISPT010000308.1 GCA_903887455.1 uncultured Opitutaceae bacterium
ATGAACGGGCTCGAGCTCGTCATGAGGCTCAGGGAGATCGCCTACCCGGGCATGATCGCGGTCGTCAGCTCGGAGCTGAACGCCGATGTCGAGGACGAGTACAGGAACCTTGGTATTGAGCGTATCCTCTACAAGCCCGTCGAACTCTCCGACCTGAGGGCACTCGTTCTCGAGGCCTGAGGGAAAATGGAGCCGGCTGTCGGGGTTGAACCGACGACCCTCGGTTTACGATACCGATGCTCTACCACTGAGCTAAGCCGGCGACGGAAAGGGCACTCCACCATCGGCCCCCTCCCCTGTCAAGGGCGGGCGGAAGCGGAGCCCGGGGGTTGGCCGCAGCGGGCGCAAACTCTTCATACGGCCCCGGAGATGCATTAGTGTTTCGAATGCTCGGGGAGCGCAGGAACCCTCCGCCTAATAGTCCCCTTTTTGCATGGCCCGGAAGGCCTTCGGTTGCAATACTCGGCCCCTCGATACCCCGTCAGTCAACCCCAGTCAGAACCCCATGGTCTCATCCTCGTCAGAAAACCCCATGGATGGCGCGTCGACGGCGATCTCGCCGCGGCCCATCCAGGACGTAGTCATCCGCCTCGCCGGCAACTCGCAGGACGGCATCCAGACGATCGGAGGCTTCCTGGCGAGGCTCGCCGGGCGCTCCGACCAGGAGGTCATGACGTACATGACCATCCCGGCCACGATCTCCGGGGGGCCCTCGATCTTCCAGGTCCGCATGGGCACCGGCGAGATCCTCTCTGCTGGCGACCAGGCCGACCTGCTCGTGGCCTTCTACCAGGACAGCTACCAGAACCATATCGGTTTCCTGAAGCCGGGCGGCGTCCTCCTCTACGACAACGACCACGTGAAGCCGAACCCGGACGACCACCGGTTTACGTCCGTAGGCCTCCCGATCACGGCCCGCACCGTCGAGGCCGTGGGCGGCTCCTCGAAGGACAAGGGCAAGAACCTCTTCGTGCTAGGGCTCCTGGCCCGCCTCTTTGACCTGGACGTCGAGAAGCTCACGGGCCTCGTTAAGGACCGCTTCGGCGGGCGCGCGGAGGACATCGTCCGGAACGCGCTCCTCGCGTTCGACGCCGGCTACGGCTACCCGGCGGAGGGCTTGAGGCAGTGCTTCTTCCGCTTCGACGCGCCTCGCGTCTCGGCGAGCGGGCGCCACCAGGTGACGCTCGACGGCAACACCGCCCTCACCTACGGCCTCATTGCGGCGGGTGTGCGCTATGGCGCCGGCTACCCGATCACCCCGTGGTCCTCGATCATGGAGATGCTCCGCACCGAGCTCCCGAAGTACGGCGGCATCTTCGTCCAGACCGAGGACGAGCTGGCGGCGATTTCCTACGCGATCGGCTTCTCCTACTCCGGCAACCTCGCGATCACGGGGAGCTCGGGGCCGGGCCTCTCGCTGAAGATGGAGGCCCTCGGCTGGGCCACGATGGCGGAGATCCCGCTGATCGTCGTGAACGTGCAGCGCGGCGGCCCGAGCACGGGCCTGCCGACAAACGTGGAGCAGAGCGACCTCCTGCAGGCCCTCTACGGCAGCCACGGCGACAGCCCCCGGGTGGTCCTTGCGCCGAAGAACGTCGAGGAGTGCTTCTACGTGGCCCTCGAGGCCGCGAGGATCGCGCGGACCTACAGCACGCCGGTCATCATCCTCTCCGACCAGGGACTGGCGACGCGGATCGAGGCCTTTGACGAGCCGGACCTTGCGAGCCTGATGGTGGACCCGAAGCCGGACCTCTCCGAGCGGCCGGTGGACTTCAAGGCCTACCCCCTTGACGCGGTCACGCGGCACGCGCCCCCGGGTTCCCGCATCGC
>CAISPT010000309.1 GCA_903887455.1 uncultured Opitutaceae bacterium
CCAAGGTCGCAAGCCGCAAGCACATCGACGACCTGGACTTCACCGAGGTCGTCTTCGAGAACGGCGTCCGCCTGAACGTGAAGAAGACGGACTTCGAGGCGAACACGATCCACGTGGCGGCGCGCCTGGGTACGGGGCTCCTCACCGAGCCGGCTGCGACCAAGCCCGGCCTCTCCCGGTTCTCCAGCCTCACGTTCTCCGCGGGCGGGCTCGGCAAGCACGGGGAGGACGACCTGCAGCAGGTCCTCGCCGGCAAGACCGTTGGCGTCCTCTTCTCCTCAACGACCGACGCCTTCCTCTTCGAGGGCGGGACGAACAGGGACGACCTCCCCCTGGAATTCCAGCTCCTCACCGCCTCGATCACGGACCCGGGCTACCGCCCCGAGTCGCTCAGGCAGGCTCGCAAGAGGATCGACGCCGCCTACCTCTCCTTCCTGCACACGGAGCACGGGCCCATGAACCTGAAGGTCCCGAGGATCCTGGCGAGCGGCGACCCCCGCTTCGGCCTGCCCTCCCGCGACGAGCTGATGGCCCGCAACCTCGACGAGGTGAAGGCCTGGCTCGCCCCGCAGCTGGCGACCGGTGCCCTCGAGGTCTCGGTGATCGGCGACCTGAACGTCGACACGGTGATCGATGTCGCGGCGCGGACCGTCGGCACGCTCCCGAGGCGCGACCCGAAGCCCGAGCTGGACGACCTCCGGAAGGTGTCCTACCCGTCCAAGCCCTTCACCGAGGATTACGCCGTGGACACCGAGATCCCGAAGGGCGTCGTCGCCGTGTACTGGAAGACCGCCGACGGCTCCGACGTGCACAGGACCCGCCGGCTAAACATCCTTGGCGACGTCCTGAACGACCGCCTGAGGGTCAAGGTCCGCGAGCAGCTCGGAAGCACCTACTCGCCCAACGTCGCCAGCCTGCCAAGCGACATCTTCCCGGGCTACGGCTACATGGAGGCCGTCGTGATCGTCGAGCCGGCAAAGGTGAAGCAGATCGAGGACGTCGTCGTCTCGGTGGCCGCTGACATGAGCGCCAACGGGATCACCCAGGACGAGCTCGACCGCGCCAAAAACCCCAAGCTGACGGCGCTCCGCGAGTCCGAGAGGACCAACTCCTACTGGATGACGGTCCTGATCCGCGCCCAAGAGAAGCCCGAGGTGCTTGACTGGGCGAGGTCGCGCCGGGCTGACTTCGAGTCCATCACGAAGGCCGACATCGACCTCCTGGCCAGGCAATACCTCGGCGCCGAGCATGCCTCCAAGGTGATCATCCACCCCTACCCGGCCCCGATCGGGACCGGCCCGCTGAAGGCCGCCCCCTCGCCGCAGGTTTCGCCCCCGCCGGACGGGATGTAGGGCCAGGCCCTACACCCGGCTAAAGACCAGCGAGGCGTTCGTCCCGCCGAAGCCGAAGCTGTTGGCGAGCGCGACATCGACCCGCTTCTCGACGGCGGTCCTCGGCGTGAAGTTGAGGCCGAGGGCGGCGCACGCCGGGTCCACGTTCTCGAGGTTCAAGGTCGGGGGGATCACACCCTTGTCGATGGCAAGGACGGCGGCCAGGGCGCCGAGGGCGCCCGCCGCGCCCAGGAGGTGACCGGTCATCGACTTCACCGCGCTCACGTGGAGCGTGGAACGGTTCGAGGCGAAGACCGAGGCGATCGCCGCCGCCTCCTCGCCGTCGCCGCCGGGGGTCGAGGTCGCGTGGGCCGAGACATACCCCACGCGGTCCGCCGAGGTCCGCGCGTCGTCGAGCGCCAGCTGCATGGACCGCCGGGAGCCCTCGGCCTCGGGGGCCAGGGACGAGAGGTGGAAGGCGTCGGCCGTGGCGCCGTAGCCCGCGAGCTCGGCGTAGATGCGGGCGCCGCGGCGCCTGGCGTGCTCGAGCTCCTCGAGCACGAAGACGACGGAGCCCTCCCCGATCACGAAGCCGTCGCGGTCGGCGTCGTACGGGCGGGAGGCCTGCTGCGGGGCGTCATTGCGGGTTGAGAGGGCCTTCATCTGGGCGAAGGCGCCCACGGCGACCGGGGTGATCACCGCCTCCGCACCGCCGGCGATCATGATGTCGGCGTCACCGCGGGCGATCGCCCGCGCCGACTCCCCGAGCGAGTGGCCACTCGTGGCGCAGGCCGACGCGACGCTCATGTTCGAGCCGCGGCAGTTCAGGAGGATCGCAAGCTGGCCGGCCAGGATGTTGGGGGCCGACTGGAGGATGAAAAAGGGAGAGATCTTGCGGAAGCCGCCCACCCGCCACGTCTCATGGGTGGCGACAATCTCGGGTAGCCCTCCCAGGCCCACGCCCAGGGTGATGCCGATCCGTTCCGGAGCAATCGAGGCGCGGTGGGCGTCCAAGCCGGAGTCGATATAGGCCTCCAGGCCCGCTCCAAGCCCTAAGTGTGTGAAACGTCCCAACTTGCGAACTTCCTTGGGCGTCAACGGCGAGGAGACCGGATCCGTACCCGGTCCCCGCGGGTGAACGGGCGTACCGAGGCTAGCGGTCGGGTCGTAGCCCAGCACCTCACCGGCAATGCGGGCGTTACAACCTGTTGCATCAAAATGGGTTATTGGACCTATACCGCTCGTCCCTGAGGTGAGGGCGGACCAGGTACTCGGGGCGCTCTTGCCTACGGGCGTGATCGCACCGAGGCCCGTGATCGCCACTCGTCTTGAGGGTAGGGATGCCAGCATGGTGCCGCAATGTCGCCGGGAGGGTGCCCGGAGGCAAGTCTTTGACTTTACCCCCCCTTTCTGTTCCGATGGAGGGCCCTTCACGATGCAGCAGCTTCACGCCTACTGGCGCATGGATTACATTGAGGCGCCGCGCTATCCGGCAACGATGAAGCGACCGTTCACGGAGCTGCCCGCCCTGGGCGACGACAGGGCCGCGCTCATCGTGCACCGCTCCCGCCTCTCGTACCTGGTGCTGAACCGCTACCCGTACAACCCCGGGCACCTCTTGGCCGTCCCCTTCCGCGAGGTCGTGGACCTGGAGGAACTCTCCCCCGAGGAGCGCGCGGACCTCATGGAGGAGATCGTTTTCGGCAAGCGGCTCCTGTCCAGTGCGATGAAGCCCGACGGCGTGAACGTGGGCTTCAACCTCGGGTCGGCCGCCGGCGGCAGCATTGCGCATCTCCACGGGCACATCGTCCCCCGGTGGAACGGGGACAACAACTTCATGCCGGTCCTTACCCAGACCCGCGTTCTGCCACAGGCCCTGGAGTCAACCTGGGAGAGGCTGACGGCGGCCGTCGCCGCCCTGGCCACGCATCCCTGATAGGAGCGTTCCCGCCGTGCCCGCCAAGACACTCCATTTCCAGAGCCCGAGGCACCTGAGCCAGCTGTATGCCGGCAAGGCAGAGAACCTTGCGCATGCGGAGAAGGCCCTGGGGGTAAAGCTCGTCACCCGCGAGGACTGGCTGAAGATCGAGGCGCCCCAGGAGCCGCTGGCCCTGGCCGAGGAGTTCTTCGCGTTCCTGAACGCGGCCCGCAGCCAGGGGATGAACATCCGGACCCCGGATTTCGCCCGCCTTGTCGACTCCTTCGCCAAGGGCGAGTCGCGCCGCTGGCGGGAGTTCCTCGACGATCCCCTGGTGATCGCCACCAACCGCAAGAGCGTGGTGCCAAAGACCATAGGCCAGAAGGAGTACCTTCAGTCGGTGCTCAAGCAGCCCATTGTCTTTGGGATCGATCCGGCGGGAACAGGCAAGACCTACCTCGCCATGGCCGCCGCGGTCTCCGCCCTCCTCAACCATGAGGTGGAACGAATCGTGCTCACCCGACCCGCGGTCGAGGCCGGGGAGGCCCTAGGGTTCCTTCCCGGGGACCTCCGCGAGAAGATCCTCCCCTACCTGCGGCCCCTCTATGACGCTCTCCACGACATGCTCGACCCCGAGGAGGTGGTTAAGCTCACGGAGAAGGGCATCATCGAGATCGCTCCTCTGGCCTACATGCGAGGCCGGACGCTCTCCCGGGCCTTCATCATCCTGGACGAGGCCCAGAACACCACGCCCGAGCAGATGATGATGTTCCTTACTCGCCTCGGGGAGGACTCCCGGATGGTCGTCACCGGCGACGTCACCC
>CAISPT010000310.1 GCA_903887455.1 uncultured Opitutaceae bacterium
CGCCCCGCCCATCATGGCGCCCATGTCGAACTTGCGCCAGTCGGCCGGCGCGCTGAAAACAGAATCAGGCAGGCTCGTCTTCTCCACGGAGGTGACCTCCATCGTGAAGCTCTTGCTGCCCGAGGTCGTCGTCACGACCTTCATCGGGAAGAAGGATTTGCCCCGGAGCGCGCCCTCCCATGCGGGCGGCCGCTGGGCCGGGCCGCCGGGCCCGCCGCCCTGGAACAGGCCTCCGAAGGTCCCGAGCTGGTCGGTGACCCAGATCTCGGAGGTCTCCTTGGCGCCCGAGTACGTGTACTTGGTGCAAAGGTACCCGAGGATCGTCTCCTTCACGCCCGTGTCCACGAGCTCCCCCTTGGGGGCCTCCGTGCCCTGGGGCCTCGGGCCCGTGGGCATCTCGATCGGCCTGACCATGTACATCCTCTGGGCGGCCATCAGGATGATCATCTGCTTGTTCTTGAAGTCCATGATCATCCCCGCCGTGCCCCGGCCGGTCGCCATGTCGGTCCGCATGAAGCCCTCCTTCATGCTCATTTCAATGGATTGGCTCCCGTCCTTGCCCGAGGAAGAGGTGATCTTCATCGTGACCTTGCCTTCGAACGTTTGTGCCGGGAGCGCGCACGGCACAAGCAGCGCGCAGAGGGTCGCTAGCGTAGGAATTAATTTCATGGCGCCGTCATTATCGGATTGCACAGAGCCGGTGCAATGAAAGAAGGCCACTGCGTTGAATTACAGGCATGCATACCACGCGGGCAACTTTGCGGACGTGCTTAAGCATGCCCTTCTGGTGCGGCTGATCAGGTCCATGCAGCGCAAGGAGAAGGGTTTCCTCTTTGTCGACACCCATGCCGGCAGGGGTCTCTACGACCTGGAGCAGGCCGCCCTAGGCGACACCCAGGAGCGCACCCCCGAATGGCCCGACGGGATCGGAAGGCTCTGGGGCCGGACGGACATGCCGGCGGAGGTGGCCGACTACGCCGACCTCATTAGGGCGGCGGACCTTGGGCGCGGCAACCTGACCCGGGAGCCCCGCTTCTACCCGGGTTCGCCCCGGATCGCCAAGGCGCTGGCCCGGCCGCAGGACCGCCTGGAGCTCTGGGAGAAGCATCCGGAGGAGTGCGGCGCCCTCAGGGAGGAGTTCCACGGCGAGCGCCGGGTTTCGGTCCACTGCGCCGACGGTTACGGCGCCCTGCGGGCGTGCCTGCCCCCCGCCGAGCGCAGGGCGCTTGTCCTCATCGACCCGCCATTCGAGTCGGCGTCGGAGTGGGACCATATCGCCTCCTCGATGGACGAGGGGATGCGGCGCATGGCGGGGGCCACCTATGCCGTCTGGTACCCCATCTCGGACCGGGTGCCGGCGGGGGCCTACCTGGATTCCCTGCGACTGGCCGGCAAGCCGAGTTTCGTCGCGGACCTGACGGTGTCCCACGCGGGACCGGGTATCTCCGGGTGCGGGGTGCTCGTCGTCAACCCCCCGTGGAAGGCCGACGGCGAGGCGCGGGTGATCGTCGACTATCTCGCCGCGGCGCTCGACCGGGGCCAGCAGGCCCAGGGCTCGGTGCGGTGGATCGTCCCCAAATGACGCAGGTCGAGGCCGGTCGGCTGCACGTCCAGCGGAGGCGGACGGAAGATGTGCCTGGTCCAACTAGCGTCTTCACGGGGGGTTACGCGCGCCGTCGCGTTCTCAGCGGTCAGCGGTCGCGCGCGGAAGGTTGGCGCGTACGGTGTCATGGTAATGTCTACGACACGCTGGCGGAAAAAATGTACCAAATTTTTCCAGAAAAAATGGGGCCGTCCTCCGGCGCCCGCGGGCCGCGACCGCCACCGCCGGTGAGGAGGGTGGAGGGGCGCCCGCGGGCAGGAGGAGTTTGCCCCTAGGCGACGCGCCCCAGGCGAAGCGCCGGAGCCAGGCTTTCCTGGAGCTTCGGCACGGTCAGGGTGAGCACGCCGTCGTCGATCCCGGCCTCGAGCCTCGAATAGTCGAAGCCGTGGCCGAGCCGCAGGCGCAGACGATAGTCGCGCTGCGATCCCTCGAGGTTGAGAGCCTGCCAGTTCACGCGAACAAAACGGGTCTTGTTCGCGGTGATGACCAGGTCGGGCCCCGACGCCTCGATCTCCACGCCCGAGGCGCCGACACCGGGTACGTAGACGACGATGTGGACGGCGTCAGGGAGCTCGCGGCAGTCGTAGCTCGGCTGGCGGAACATGGCGTTGGACGCCTTGTTCGCGCTGCGGTGACGGCTGGGTGTGCTCGTGGTGTGGGTTCTCGTGTTCATGGTGGGAAAGGCA
>CAISPT010000311.1 GCA_903887455.1 uncultured Opitutaceae bacterium
CGATCTTGCTCTATTGAGCTGATTTAAGGGCGAATAGTGGGGCGAATAGCGCCGACAGGTATGCTGTTACCTAAATTCTTCTGTCCGCATGTCGCTGATAACCAATACAAGTGGCTCCGCGGACTTAAATTTTCCCTGGCTGCCCGGTGCGTTTGTTAACACGAAACAAAAGTGAAGCGAATCGCCGGTATTCTGAGGCGGAGGATTTGCCTTCCACGGGTTCATTTCAGGCCCGCCGGCTGCGTCGACTGATGCCCGGCCGACCTGCCGCTACTTAAATTCGCCCGTCCGCATGTCGCTGATAACCCGCGCAAGTGACTCCGGAGACTTAAATTTTTCCGAATGGCTGCCCGGCCTGGATTCGAACCAGGACTAGGTGAGTCAAAGTCACCTGTGCTACCTTTACACCACCAGGCAGAAAACGGAACCGACGAACCTGCTCCCCCGACGATAGCCCCGTCAACCGTGTAATCGAGCCCCTTCGCACTGGGGAGTTGACGCCCTATTTGCCTAATCGTTTCATTCCGTCCCATGCACGCCTCCCTACCCGTGGACCCCAGGGTGAAATACAAACGGATCATCCTTAAGCTCTCGGGCGAACTTCTCCGCGGCGAGAAGACGGGGGACCCCATCGACACGGACGCGCTCGAGCGCACGTGCAAGCAGGTGAAGGAGATACATGACCTTGGGGTGCAGATCTGCGTCGTAATCGGGGGCGGCAACATCTTCCGGGGCCTGAGCGGCGAGAAGCGAGGCGTGGACAGGACGACCGGCGACTACATGGGCATGCTGGCGACGGTCATCAACGGCATGGCCATCATGGACCGCCTTGAGAAGATGGGGGTCACGACCCGCGTCCAGAGCGCGATCCCGATGAACCAGATCGCCGAGCCGTTCATCCTGAGGCGCGCGATCCGTCACCTGGAGAAAGGTCGCGTGGTCATCTTTGTCGCCGGAACCGGCAACCCCTACTTCTCGACCGACACGACCGCGGCGCTGCGCGCGTCGGAGATGCACGCCGACATTATCGTCAAGGCGACCAAGGTGGACGGCATCTACGACAAGGACCCGAAAAAGCACTCCGACGCGGTCAAGTACGACGAGATCACCTTCATCGACGCCCTCAAACAGCGGCTGAAGGTCATGGACTCGACGGCGTTTTCGCTGTGCCTGGACAACCACGTGCCGATCCTCGTCCTCGACCTCCACGAGGACCACGCGATCCTGCGCGGGGTGACCGGTAAGAAGGTCGGCACGCTCGTCCACGGGTGATCCCCCTTTCAAAACCCGCCACCCATGTCACACCCCCTGCTCACCGAAGCTAACACGAAGATGAAGAGAGCCCTGGACCACACGGTCCACGAGTTCGCGTCGATCCACACCGGAAAGGCCACCCCGACGATGGTCGAGGGCGTCATGGTCGAGGCCTACGGCTCGATGATGCGCCTGAAGGAGTGCGCCGCCATCACGACCCCCGACGCCCGCATGATCCAGATCCAGCCCTGGGACGCGGGCCTGGTGAAGGCGATCGAGAAGGCCATCCAGGCCGCGAACCTCGGCTTCAACCCTATCGTCGACGGGAAGCTGATCCGCGTGCCGCTGCCCGACATGAGCCGGGAAAGGCGCCTCGAGTTCGTCAAGACGGCCTCCCGCATCGCCGAGGAGGGCCGCGTGCAGATCCGCAACATCCGCCGGGACATCATGGAGACGGTCAAGAAGTCCAAGTTCCCCGAGGATGAGTCGAAGCGCCTGGAGAAGGATATCCAGACCGCGACCGACAAGGCGATCAAGGACATCGGAGAGCATTTCACCGCCAAGGAGAAGGACCTGCTCGCAGTGTGAGCGGCGGCGGCATGCTGACGCCCCGCAAAAAGCCGTCACGGGTCATCGTCAAGCTCGGCACCGGCGTGCTCACGTCCGGGGTTGGCAGGCTGGACACCGCCCGTATCGCCTCGGTGTGCGCCCAATTGGCCGCGCTGCGCGAATCCGGCACCGAGGTGATCGTGGTCTCCTCGGGGGCCATCGGCCTCGGGATGGGCCGCCTCGGCCTCTCGCGGCGCCCCTCCGACACGGCCAAGAAGCAGGCGTGCGCGGCCGTCGGGCAGAGCCTCCTCATGGAGACCTGGAAGGCCGGATTCGCCCCGCACGGGATCACCGTCGCGCAGGTGCTCCTGACCCACGAGGACCTTAGGGCCAGGGCCCGGCACCTGGGCGTCAAGGCGACCCTCGCGCAGGTTATCGGCTACGGCGCCGTCCCCATCATCAACGAGAACGACGCCGTGAGCGCGGCCGAGATCGCCGGCATTCGCTTCGGCGACAACGACACGCTCTCGGCGATGGTCGCGAGTCTGGTCCGCGCCGAGTTCCTCCTCATCCTGTCGACGGCCCCGGGCCTGATCGACATGAAGGGCACGGGCAGGGTCGTGCCCGTGGTCGAGCGCATCACGCCCGAGATCGAGGCGATGGCCGGCGGCACGACAAGCGAGACGGCGGTCGGCGGCATGGTGAGCAAGATCTCGGCCGCCCGGCTCGCCACCAAGTCGGGCTGTGGCGTCTTCATCGCCAACGGGGCCGAGCCTGAAATCGTCCAGAGGCTCCTTTCGGGGACGGGCCCGGGCACCTTCTTTGTCCCGAGCGGCCTTCCGCTCGAGTCGAGGAAGAGCTGGCTCGCCTACTTCCAGCGGCCCTCCGGGACGATTTCGATCAACGCGTGCGCCGTCCCGGTACTCAGGAACGCGGGCGCTAGCCTTTTGGCGGTCGGCGTCACCGGCGCCCAGGGGGACTTCTCGGCGGGCGACATCGTGAACATCGCGGGGCCGGACGGCACGGTGCTGGCCCGGGGCAAGACCGCGTTTTCCGCCGAAGAGATCCCCGCGATCGCCGGGAAGAAGGGCGAGGAGGTGCGTGCGCTCCACCCGGGCAGGCACCGCATCGAGGTCGTCCACCGCAACGACCTGGCGCTCCTTTGAACCCCCTCTCCCACTTCCGGGAGATGACCGGCCCGCAGCGCAGGGCCTTCATCGCCTCCTACCTGGGCTGGATGCTCGACGCCTTCGACTTCTTTCTCCTGGTGATGGTGGTCCGGCACGTCGCGGCCGACTTCCACGCCGAGATCAAGGCCGTCTCCTACGCGATCTTCCTGACGCTCGCCATGCGGCCGGTCGGGGCCCTCCTCTTTGGCTTCATCGCCGACCGCTACGGCCGCAGGCCGGCGCTAATGGGCAGCATCTTGCTCTACGCCGCCGTGGAGCTCCTCTCGGGCTTCGCCCCCTCGCTCGGCGCGTTCCTCGTCCTTAGGGCGGTCTTTGGGATCGGCATGGGCGGGGAATGGGGCGTCGGGGCCTCGCTTGCGATGGAATCTGTCCCGGCGAAGAGCCGGGGCGTCCTCTCCGGGATCCTCCAGCAGGGCTACCCCGCTGGCTACCTCCTGGCGGCCGTCACCTACTGGACCGTGTTCCCCCATTTCGGTTGGAGGGGCATGTTCATTGTCGGGTCGCTCCCCGCGCTCCTGGTCCTCTTCATCCGCTCGAAGGTCGAGGAGTCCCCGGCCTGGCTCGCGAGGAGGGAACGCGTCGGGGGCGTCCGGCCGCTTGCCGGGATGTGGACCGCGCTCCGGACCCGCTGGCCGCTCTTCCTCTACATGATCGCCCTCATGACGGCGTTCAACTGCTTCAGCCACGGGACCCAGGATCTGTACCCGAGCGCGTTTCTCGAGAAGCAGCGGGGCCTCTCGGCGGCCACGGTCTCCAAGATCGCGATCGTCTACAATCTGGGCGCCATCACGGGGGGCATCCTCGTGGGCGCCACCTCGCAGCGCTTCGGCAGGAGGAGGGCGATCATCTGCGCCGCGCTGCTTGCCCTGCCCATGATCCCCTTCTGGATCGGGCCGGCCTCCGCGCTCGGGCTTGCCGTCGGCGGTTTCCTTATCCAGTTCGCGGTCCAAGGCGCGTGGGGCGTCGTGCCCGCCCACCTCAACGAGCTCTCGCCGACGGAGGTCCGCGGGACCTTCCCCGGCCTGGCCTACCAGCTCGGCAACCTCGCGGCCTCGATGCTGAGCCCCCTGCAGGTGACGCTCGCCGAGCGCCACGGGGGCGACTACGGGTTCGCGCTCGGGGGGGTCGTCGGGGTCGTGGCCCTGGTCCTTGCCGCCCTCGCGCTCCTAGGCCCCGAGGCCAAAGAGGCTGAGCTGGCGCCCGCGCGCGCCTAGGCGCAACCTCCCCCTTTCATGGAATTCGCCCTCGACAGCACGCCCACGCCCGAATCGGTGCCCGAGATCGACTTCAAGGCCCAGCTCAACGAAGACCAGTACAACTCCGTGACGGCGGCCCCCGGGCCCCTTCTGGTCCTGGCGGGCGCGGGCTCTGGGAAGACGAGGACCCTCACCTACCGCGTGGCCTGGCTCCTCTCCCAGGGCGTGCGGCCCGGTGAGATCCTGCTGCTCACCTTCACGAACAAGGCGGCCAAGGAGATGCTCCACCGCGTCCAGGAGTTGACCGGCATCGAGCCCAAGCGGTTCTGGGGGGGCACGTTCCACTCGATCGGCCACCGGGCGCTGCGCATGTACGGGGAGGCCATCGGGCTCGCCCGCACCTTCACGATCCTTGACGCCGAGGAGGCCGAGCGGCTCCTGAAGCAGACGGTCGAGTCCCAGGACAAGTCCTTCTTCAAGGACAAGACCAGGCCCCGGCCGGGCCCCCTTTTCGGGATCATCTCCCTCGCGCGCAACACGCAGCTCTCCGTCGAGGAGACGGTCGAGAAGTACTTCCCCCATTGGTCCGAGATCAGCGACCGGCTCCCCGCCTTCGCCAAGGCCTACGACCTGAGGAAGCGCGAGCAGAAGGTCTGCGACTACGACGACCTCCTCGAGCACTGGCTCTCGCTCCTTAAGAACGCGCCGGACGTCTCCGCGTACTTCACCCAGCGCTTCCAGCACGTCCTGGTCGACGAGTACCAGGACACGAACACGCTCCAGGCCCAGATCGTGGACACAATCGGGGCGCACCACCGCGTAATGGCCGTGGGCGACGACGCGCAGTGCATCTACTCCTGGCGGGGGGCGAACTTCGAGAATATCATGTCGTTCCCGGAGCGCCACCCGGGCACCGCGATCCACCGGATCGAGACCAACTACCGCTCGACCCCGGAGATCCTGAACCTGGCCAACGGCGTCCTCCTGGCGCAGCCCAAGGGCCGTCACTTCGACAAGGAGCTCCGCGCGGCGCGCGGCCACATGGAGAAGCCCTACGTGGTCCAGGCGATGGACGACCGCGAGCAGGCAGAGTTCATCGTCAAGCGCGTCCGTTCGCTCCACGAGGACGAAGGGGTGTCGCTCAGCAACATCGCGGTCCTCTACCGCTCCCACTTTATCGCGGTGGAGACCCAGATCGCTCTCGCCCGCGCCGGGATACCCTACCACATCACTAGCGGCGTGAAGTTCTTCGAGCGCCAGCACATCAGGGACCTGGTGGCGCTCTTGCGCTTCGTCTACAACCCGTCCGACACCCAGGCCTGGGAGCGGATCGCGATCCTCCTTCCGAAGGTCGGGGAGAAGGGCGCTCAGAAGATCCACGCCGCGGCCCTCACCTACGCGAAGGATTTCCAGAAGGACTTCATCCCCTCGCTCGGGGCCGAGGACGTGCGGGCAAAGGTGGCGAAGGACGCGAAGACGGAGTGGGACTCGCTCGTCGTCTCGCTCGGCCAGGTGGCCGAGGCCATGAGGACCGGGACCCCCTCAGACGCGGTCGAGACCGCGATCGACGGGTGGTACGGCGACTACCTGAAGGGCGCCTACGCCGACTACACGGACCGCCTGGAGGAATTGAAGGCGCTCGTCGGGTTCGCGCAGCGATTCGAGGAGACCCAGGACTTCCTCGCCCAGATCCTGCTCCTCAACAGCGAGACCAGCGACCGCCACGTCGACCAGGAGATGGACGCCGTGAAGCTCACCACGGTGCACCAGGCGAAGGGCCTGGAGTACGACGTCGTCTTCCTGATCGGGCTTGCCGACGGGCAGTTCCCGGGGCGCCGCTCGATCGAGGCCGGCGACGTCGAGGAGGAGAGGCGCCTTTTCTACGTGGCCGTGACCCGCGCCCGCAACGAGCTCTACCTCTGCTACCCGAAGATCGCCTCACGGCCGGGGCCTGGCGGCATGATGAACACGCCGAGCCGCTTCCTGCAGGAGCTCTCCCCGGACCTCTACCAGCAGCTGAAGATCAAGCGCATCACCCCGTGGTGAGCTGCTAGGGCGAGGACGGCGGCCCGCCGCGGGCCCGGTCCTGGAGGACCCGGATCCGCTCGACGCTCGCTGCAACCTCGGGGAGGTCGAGCTGGCGGAGCATCTTGGCGATCGGCATCGCCGGGTCGTTTGACCAGAAGATCCCCGTGTCCTGGTCGTGGTAGTAGTGGAAGCCGGCCCGCTCGCCGAAGGCGCGCCGGAAGGCCTCGCCCTCCAGGAGCGTGGCCTCCCAGTGTATGACCGCGTAGGACAGGTCGATCCGGTCGACCATCGTCGAGGGGCGGGTCACCTCCTGCTCGATGACACCCGCCGGGCTGTAGACGGCCGCGTGGTCCCTCGGCACGGCGCTCACGACGTAGTAGCGGTGCTGCATCGCATAGGCGAGCGGGTACGAGGTCTGGGGCGAGGCCGAGGGCAGCGCCACGATCTCGGCGCCCTGGCGGGCAAGCGCCTCCCACCCGTCGGGGTAGAGCATGTCGAAGCAGATCTGGATCCCGATCCTGCCAAAGTCGCAGTCGAAGACCGGGAACGACGAGCCGGGGGTGGTTCCGGTCTCGATCACGTCGCTTCCCTGCGGGGCCACGGGGTGGACCTTGCGGTAGATCCCGACACGGGCCCCCTTCCGGTCGTACAAGATCGCCGTGTTGCTGTACCGGTCGGGACCGCGCTCGTGCAGGATCGCGGGGACGACCAGGTAGCAGCCGTGCCGCACGGCGCAGGCGGAGGCCGCCGGCTCGATGTCCTCGAGCCTCACAGCCTGCGCAGCTACGGTGTCGCCCGGGTTCTCGAGGAACGCCTCGGGAAGGATCGCCAGGTCGAGCCCGCTTCCGGGGTAGGCCCGGCGCGCCTTCCCGTCCATGTCGGCGACGGTCGCCTCCAGCTGTGCAACCCGCTCGGACAGGGGCCTGGCGAAGAACTCCGGCCCGATGACGACGGTGCCGACAACGACCTTCCGGGGAAGACCCTCCCTGCGGGCGGTGTCCACGGGGACGGTCCCCGCCGACAGGCAGGCGGCCGAAAAGAGGGTCAGGCAGATGAGCTTAGGGCGGGTGAGACGCGGCGTCATGGGGTCCTCCTGGGGTTCGGGATGCGGGCTGCTGCACCCCCATCGTGCCACGCTCCGCCGCGGTTGCAACGCCCCGGGGACCAAAAAAAGGGCCCACCCCACCCGAAATGCGTCTCGCCGCCAAAGCCCCCCCTTTGGTTACATCTTGAGGAGTTGCACCGAACACGGAGTAGGTCTCTGTGTCTAAGTCACCCTCATTATGTCCAATACCCACGTCGAGAACGTCGTCATCGTCGGAACCGGATGCGCAGGCCTCACGGCCGCCGTCTACACGGCGCGCGCCAACCTGGGCCCGCTCGTGATCGAGGGGCCCCTGCCCGGCGGCCAGCTGACGACGACAAGCGAGGTGGAGAACTTCCCCGGCTTCCCCGAGGGGGTCGACGGCTTTCAGCTGATGGACAACCTCCGCAAGCAGGCGACCAAGTTCGGCACCCGCTTCGAGCAGGCGCTCGTCCAGTCGGTGGACTTCACCTCGATGCCCCGGAAGCTCGTCTGCGGCGACCGCACGATCCTCGCCAAGGCGGTCATCATCGCCACCGGGGCCTCGCCCCGCATGACCGGCATCCCCGGGGAGAAGGAGCTCTACGGCGGCAAGGGCGTCACGACCTGCGCCACCTGCGACGGGGCCTTCTACCGCAAGATGGAGGTCGCGGTGATCGGCGGCGGCGACAGTGCCGCCGAGGAGGCGCTTTTCCTGACGCGCTTCGCGAGCAAGGTCTACCTCGTGCACCGGCGCGACTCGCTCCGGGCGTCCCGGATCATGGCCGAGCGCGCGACCTCCCACCCGAAGATAGAGATGGTCTGGGATTCCGCGCCGGTGGAGGTCCACGGGGTCGCCGAGGGCGCGGTCTCCGGGCTCAAGGTGAAGAACCTGAAGACGGGCGCCGAGCGGGTCCTCCCAGCAAAGGGCATCTTTGTCGCGATCGGCCACGTCCCGAACTCCGGGCCCTTCGCCTCCGTGCTCGACGTCGACACAAACGGGTATTTCGTCCCGGAGGCGGGATCCCAGGTGCGGACCAAGGTCGCCGGCGTCTATGTCGCCGGGGACTGCGCCGACCACGTCTACCGCCAGGCAATCACGGCGGCCGGCATGGGCTGCCAGGCCGCAATTGAGGCGGAACGCTGGTTAGCAGAGCACGGCGGCTAGCCATAGAGGGTAAAACATCCCAAAATGGCCCGACTTAATTGTTGGCCATAAATAGGTAATGGGATTTACTTAGAATGATTCTCATTCCTAGTTGAAACTGAGAACCATTCCAATTAGCTGTGGAAATCCGACTTTCCCGATGATTTCCAACACCGACAGCTCCGAGGCACTCGCCCAGCGGCTTTCCGACAGCGGGCTCCGGTCGACGCCCCAGCGCGAGGTGATCTACAACGTCCTCCTGAAGAGGCGCGACCACCCGACAGCCGAGGAGGTCTTCGCCCGGGCGAAGCCCGAGATGCCGATGATCTCGCTGGCGACCGTCTACAATTGCCTGGAGGCCCTCGTGCAGTGCGACCTGGTCAGGACCGTCAATTTTGAGCGGGGGCCGACCCGGTACTGCCCGAATCTCCACCCGCACGCCCATTTTCACGATACGAAGACCGGAGCGACCCACGACGTCGAGCTGCCTGAGGGGCTGATCGACCAGGTGAAGTCCATCCTGCCGCCCGGTTTCGAGGCCTCATCCGTGGAGATCATCTTCCGCGGCCAGGCCCACGCGACCTCAACCAACCCGACACCTTAATCCCGAGCATGTCCTCCCTAGAAATCAAGAACCTCCACGTCTCCACAGGGGACAAGGAAATCGTCAAGGGCGTCACCCTGACGATCAACACCGGCGAGATCCACGCCATCATGGGGCCCAACGGCACCGGCAAGTCCACGATGGCCAAGGCCATTGCGGGCCACCCCGATTACACGATCACCCAGGGCGACGTCCTGATCGACGGCAAGTCGATCCTCGAGAAGGAGTCCGACGAGCGGGCCCGCGAGGGGATCTTCCTGGCCTTCCAGTACCCGAGCGAGATCCCGGGCGTGAGCATCGCCAACTTCCTGAGGGCCGCCCTCCAGGCGCGCATGGCCGAGGGCGAGGAGATCGACGCCTCCGCCTACTACAAGCGGCTCTACCAGAAGATGGACCTCCTTAAGATCGACCGGAAGTTCACCTCCCGGTCCGTGAACGAGGGGTTCTCGGGCGGCGAGAAGAAGCGCAGCGAGATCCTCCAGATGGCCATGCTTGAGCCCAAGTTCGCCCTCATGGACGAGACCGACTCGGGTCTCGACATCGACGCCCTTAAGATCGTCTCCGAGGGCGTGAACAGCCTGCGGGGCCCGAACCTGGGCGTCCTCCTTATCACCCACTACCAGCGCCTCCTCAGCTACATCGTCCCGGACCACGTCCACGTCATGATCGACGGGCGCATCGTGAAGACCGGCGACAAGTCGCTCGCTCTCGAGCTCGAGTCCCGCGGCTACGACTGGGTCAAGAACGAGCTCCAACCCGCCTAAGGGCCACCACCATGTCCGACATCACAGACACCCTCGAAACGTCGACCGAGAACCCGGTCTCGGGGATCGACCAGAGCTCGGGCAACTTCAAGTACGACATGACGTACGACTTCGACGCGGGCACGGGCCTGAACGCCCGTACGGTCGACTACATCTCCTCCGTGAAGAAGGAGGCCCCGTGGATCCGCGATTTCCGCCAGAGCGCGCTGAAGGTCTTCGAGTCGAAGCCGCTGCCCACCCACTGGGCGACCAAGGACCTGGAGAACATCAATTTCGACAAGATCCGCTACTACCTCTCGCAGGGCCAGAAGCCCAAGCGCACCTGGGACGAGGTCCCGGAGGACATCAAGCGGACGTTCGAGCGCCTCGGGATCCCGGAGCAGGAGCGCAAGTTCCTGGCGGGCGTCGAGGCCCAGTTCGACTCCGAGGCCGCCTACTCGAACATCAAGGAGGCCGTCGCCAAACAGGGCGTGATCTTCATGAACTCGACCGAGGGCCTCCGGGAGCACCCCGAGATCTTCAGGAAGTTCTTCGGCAAGGTGATCCCGACAAGCGACAACAAGTTCTCGGCCCTCAACAGCGCCGTGTTCTCGGGTGGCTCCTTCATCTACGTGCCGCCCGGGGTCAAGGTCTCCCACCCGCTCCAGGCCTACTTCAGGATCAACGCCGAGAACTTCGGCCAGTTCGAGAGGACCCTCATCATCTGCGACGAGGGCAGCGAGCTCACCTACATGGAGGGCTGCACGGCGCCCAAGTTCTCGACGGCGACTCTCCACAGCGCGGTCGTGGAGCTCGTGGCGCTCAAGGGAGCCAAGATCCAGTACATCACCGTTCAGAACTGGTCCTCAAATGTCTTCAATCTGGTGACCAAGCGCGGCCTCGCGCACGAGGAGAGCGAGATCAAGTGGATCGACTGCAACATCGGCAGCAGGCTCACGATGAAGTACCCGGGCGTCGTCCTGAAGGGCCGCAAGGCCCGCGGCGAGGTGATCTCGATCGCGCTCGCCAACGACGGCCAGCACCAGGACA
>CAISPT010000312.1 GCA_903887455.1 uncultured Opitutaceae bacterium
ATCGATGGCGGCCTGATCGGCGGGGCGAGCCTCGAGGCCAGGTCATTCCTGGAGTTGATCCGCGCCGCGGCGGCGAGTTAACTGGATGCCATGAGCACGCCGTCCGTTAAAATCTACGACACCACGCTCCGCGATGGCACGCAGGGCGAGGGCATCAGTTTTTCGGTGGCGGACAAGCTCCTGATCGTCGAACGGCTCGACCAGTTCGGCGTCGACTACATCGAGGGGGGCTTCCCGGGCTCGAACCCGAGGGACATCGCATTCTTCGCCGAGGCGAAGAACCTGAAGCTTAAGCACGCCAAGCTCGCCGCCTTCGGCTCGACCCGGCGCGCCGGCTCCAAGGCCGAGACCGACCCCCAGCTCAAGACCCTCCTGGACAGCGGCATGCCGGTCATGACCCTGGTGGGAAAGACCTGGCTCCTCCACGTGACCGAGATCCTCCGGACGACGCCCGAGGAGAACCTGGCCATGATCGAGGACTCGATCCGCTACTTGGTCTCCCAGGGGCGCGAGGTGATCTACGACGCCGAGCACTTTTTCGACGGGTACCTCGACAACCCGGACTACGCGCTACGGACGCTCGAGGCCGCGGCCCGGGGCGGCGCCTCCAACCTCACGCTCTGCGAGACGAACGGGGGCAAGCTCGTTCCCCAGGTGCTCGCGATCACCGGCGAGGCCGTGAAGCGCTTCGGCGGCTCTCTTGTCGGGGTGCACTGCCACAACGACGCGGGCCTCGGGGTCGCCGTCACGCTTGCCGGGGTCGAGGCGGGCGCCTCGCTGGTGCAAGGTACCGTTAACGGCTACGGGGAGCGCGTCGGCAACGCGAACCTCGTGACGATCCTGCCGAACCTGGTCCTTAAGATGGGCAGGAGCGTCCACTGCGGCTCAAACCTCGCGCAGCTGCGGGACCTTTCCCTTTTCTTCGACGAGCTCGCCAACCTTCGCCCGAACATGAAGGCGCCCTATGTGGGGCAGTCCGCGTTCGCGCACAAGGGCGGCCTCCACGCCAACGCCGCGCAGAAGGTCGCCCGCAGCTACGAGCACATCGACCCGGCGCTCGTCGGAAACCGGACCCGCGTCCTGGTCTCCGACATGGCGGGCCGCAGCAGCCTGGCCCTCAAGGCCCGCGAGTTCGGGGTCGACCTGGACGAGAAGAGCCCGGAGCTAAAGGGGCTGATCGAGGAGCTTAAGGAGCGGGAGTTCCGCGGCTACGAGTACGAGGCGGCGGACGCCTCGTTCAAGCTCCTGGTCGCCCGGATGCTCGGTCGCAGCAAGGAGTTCTTCAAGGTGGACGGCTACCGCGTGATCGTGGAGCGCCACGGCGGCGAGATCTGGTCCGAGGCTACGGTCCGCGTGACCGTGGGCGGCGAGGCGGTCCACACCGTGGCCGAGTCCTCAGGCCCTATTGGCGCACTCGACAAGGCGCTTCGCCTCGCGCTCGAGAAGACTTATCCCCAGCTGACCACGATGACGCTCCTCGACTACAAGGTCCGGATCATCGAGGGCAACGCGGCCTCGGGCACGGGCTCGAAGACCCGGGTCCTGGTGGAGAGCGGGGACGGCCACTCGATCTGGGGCACGGTCGGGGTGAGCGACAACATCATCGACGCCTCGTGGGAGGCGCTCCGCGAGGCGGTCGAATACCGCCTCTCGACGGCCCCTAAGGCCTAGCGCCTCGGCCCGGTTTAAGCTTGGGGGGCGTGTACAACGCCCATGCACCTCCTCCCCCGCACCCTTAGGATCCTTGTCGTATCGCTCGCGGCGCTTCTTGCGCTCGCGTCCGCCCGTTCGGCCACGGCCCCGGTCGAGATCCCGGTCCTGGTGATCACGACCTACGAGTCGGGCAAGGACCGGGGGGACACCCCAGGTGAACTCCAGTACTGGGCCGAGCGGGAGGACCTCTCGGTCGAGACCCGGGTGCCCGGGGTGGACCACCCGCTCCTCTCCAACGGGAAGGGCCTCTATGCCATGGTGTCAGGGACCACCTCCCGCTGCGCCCTCCAGATCATGGCGCTCGCCACAGACCCCCGCTTCGACCTCACGCACACCTATTTTGTCCTGAGCGGCATCGGCGGGGGGCTTCCCCGGGTCATGTCGCTCGCGAGCGCCGTCTGGGTCGAGCGGGTCCTCGATGGGAACCCCGCCTTCGAGATCGACAGCCGCGAGATCCCGGCTGCCTGGCCGTACGGCCTGGTGGCGATCGGTGCCACGAAGCCCGGCGAGGGCTCCGCCAACGTGGACTCCGTTCCGCCTGCCGGCGTGTCGAACGACTCGTCGGGCGGGGTGGGGACCGTGGCCTTCAAGCTCAACCCTGCGCTTGTCGCCTGGGCCTATGCGCAGACCAAGGCGGTAGCGATCCCATCAAACGACGCCGTGCGCGCCTTCGGGCGCCGCTTCAAGGGCTACCCCGTGGCGCTTGAAGAGCCCTCCGTCATCCTCGGGGACAGCATCGGATCGGACCGCTTCTTTCACGGGGAGATCATGACCCGCTGGGCCGAGGACTGGGACCGGATCTACACCCGGGGGGCCGGCCGCCTCGCCATCTCCGACTGCGAGGACGCGGGCGTGTGCCTGGCGCTCCAGCGGCTCTCGCAGATGGGGCGCGTCGACTTCCGCCGCCTGCTGATCCTGAGGACAGCCTGCAATTTCACGGTGCCGCCGACGGGGGTCACCGCCGAGCAGAGCCTCTTCGGGGACACGATCTCGGACTCAAGCGGCGTCGCCTATCTGCCAGCGCTCGAGGCCGATTACCGGGTCGGAAGCGTCGTGGCGCACAGGCTCCTCGAGGGCTGGCCGGCGTACAGGGAGAAGACGCCCTAGAGGATCGGGGCCAGCAGCCGGCAGAGGTCCTCGGCAACACTTGTCAATAGGTGCCGTTTCCTGAGGACGGGCGGCACGCACGAGGCGACAACCGAGTCGATCCAGCGCCGGACGCCGTCCACATCCTCCCGCGAGTAGAGCAGCACCCCGACCTCGAAGTTCACAAACAGGCTCCTCAGGTCGAAGTTCGGCGAGCCGAACATCGCCACGCGGTCGTCGATCACGATGGCCTTGGCGTGGAGCATGCCGGGCTCGTAGTGCAGGACCTTGCCGCCGGCCTTCATGAGTTCGCGGGTGAAGTTGCGCCGCGCGAAGTCCGTCACCGGGTGATTTGACTTGAGCGGGACCACAAGCGTCACATTGCAGCCCGCCCGGGCGCGGACGATCATCGACCTGAGCAGCACCTCGTCCGGGATGAAGTACGGGGTCACGACCCAGAGATCATGCTCGGCCTGCTGGATCATGGCGACGATGCCCTCGTAAAGGGGGTCGCCGGGGACGTCGGGGCCACTCGCCACCACCTGCAGCTCGCAGGCGCCGACGATCGGCGCACCCCCGGCCTGCGCGTCCAGGCGGACAGCCTCCGGGGGCTTCCCGACGGCAAAGCACCAGTCGGCGATAAAGACCTCGCCAAGCACCACCGCGCCCGGGCCCTCGATCAGGGCCCCGAAGTCGCGCCAGCGTTTCGGGTTCGGCTCGGCTCCCATGTACTCGCGGGCGATGTTGCGACCCCCGACCATCGCGCGGCAGCCGTCGAAGATCGCCATCTTGCGGTGGCACCTGAGGTTGGCGGAGCCCCGGGACGTGAAAGGCATGACGGGCATGAACCGACCCACCTCGCCCCCGGCCTTCCGGATCGGGTCCACGAAGCCTCGAGAGGAGACGAAGCAGCCAAGGGCGTCCAGGAGGAGGCGCACTTTCACGCCCTCCCGGGCACGCTGCGCGAGGAGTTCCACGATCCGCCGGCCGGTCGCGTCCCGACTCAGGATAAAGGTCGTGATGTGGATTGAGCGCTTCGCGCCCAGGATCTGGCGCTCGAGTTCAGCGAAGTCGTCCTCGCCCGTCAGCAGGAAGGTCACGCGGTTGCCGCCGACCGGCTCGTAACCCCCGGCGCCGCTCACGGTGCGCGCCACCGGGGCAAAGATCTGGTGCGTCTCCGACACGCAGATCGGGGGAAGGATCGGCAGGAGCGCCTTCTTGTCGCGCGCAAGCCGCCTGAGCTTCCGGCCGCCGAAGAAGAGGTACAGGGGCACCCCAAGCCACGGGATGAACACGATCACGAGCAGCCAGGCAAAGGTGTTGGCCGGGGCCCGGCGCTCGCTCATCAGCCTGGCGATAAGGAAGAACGCCAGGACGAAGCCGGCCACGGTCGAGAGGTGGGCCAAGAGGCCGCCGGGGACAAAGCGGTCGATGTACTGGCTTAGCGCACTCATTTCGGTCAATATGAAGGACTAAGCGCTCCCGCGCTCCGCCACAAGGCCCGGATGCTCCCGCCGGCCGGACCCGCGGACCCTCCGGCGCCGAGGGGCGCCAAAAAATGGACCTTGACCCCAGTCCCCGCCCGTGAATGTTTCGGCGTTTACGTTGGTGGAGTTGAGCAGTGGCCGCTCCGGAGACTGTAAATCTCCCGTCTTACGACACCGTTGGTTCGAATCCAACCTCCACCACCATTTTCGACCGCGGCCCAGAGGTAGACCGTGAGTTTGCCCGATTCTTGAAGCCTGCGCATATCGATATAGCTCACGGAATATCAGTAATTTACGCGATCACATGACCAGAATGTGTACACAATGGCCTCGGAACGACTTGGGCATCCCATAGGCTAAACCTAGCTCTTTAATCATGCGCTCTACAATTGGCGGCTCCACACGCCGGGATTTCTTTCCCGCGATGGCCAATGCCGTAGGTAAGGGTGAGAGGGTCGCGGTCACCCGGGGCGACGAACCCCCATCTTTCGTTGTGGCACAACGGAACAAGCGCGATTGCCAAACCCTCGGCAAGCACTTGCCCTAGCCCTGCGGTCTTCCCCGTCCCGCAGCTTAACCCCTTACCCAATGGCAGCCCTGGAAATCAAGGCCCCCACAATCCCCGGCGGCCGCATTGGCGCTATCGACGAGTTGAAGGGCGCGGCCATCCTGCTGATCCTGATATACCATGCCGGCGGGGTCCTCGTGTGGCAGAACTTCGTCCACGGCGACGTGGGCGTGTACCTCTTCGTCATCCTGAGCGGCGTGGGGCTTGCGCTCAGCAGGCGCGAGGAGCCGGCGCAGAGCTTCCTGCGGCGGAGGTTTCTGAGCATCTATCCCACATATTGGATCGTCCTGACGGCGTACCTTCTCGCGAACACGCATTTCCTGCAGCTGCACTACTCGGTGCCGGACATCGTTGCCCACTTTCTTGGAATTCAGGCCTGGTTTGGCGACCAGGTCGGGCTCGGCGTGAATGATTCGTTCTGGTTCATCACCCTGATCGTGAGCCTCTACCTGGTTTATGTCCTCGTTAGGCCTGTGGTGCGGCGAACCGACATCCTTGTGCTCTGGTGCGGCCTGATCTCGGTGGCGGTCGCGTTCGGGTATTTTTTCACGGGGCAGTCGGGTTGCTTCGGCCACATCGCCCTCCGCGTTCCGGGCTTCTTCGTGGGCCTGCTGATCGGCGTGCTTCTCCGCGACGGGCGCCTGGAGGTGCCCCTCTCGACCACCCTTGCCTCAGGCCTATTCCTCCTCTTCTACGTGCCCTACACTCAGGGAATCGTTTTCTATTCCGAGCTCACGGCACTCGCAATCGCCGCGGCCTACATCCTCCTCTGGAAGGCGAAGGCCC
>CAISPT010000313.1 GCA_903887455.1 uncultured Opitutaceae bacterium
CCGGCTGGGACTCGTCGACCGGATCTTTTCCCGCGTCGGTGCGAGCGACGACCTCGCGCGAGGCAACTCCACGTTCATGGTCGAGATGAACGAGACCGCCAACATCCTCAACAACGCGACGGACCGCTCGCTCATCATTCTCGACGAGATCGGCCGCGGCACCTCCACTTACGACGGACTGAGCATCGCCTGGTCGGTCGTCGAGCATCTCCACCGGGACCCCGTCCGCGGGCCGCGCACCCTCTTCGCAACCCACTACCAGGAGCTCACGCAGCTCGACAAGCACCTGCCCAGGCTTCGGAACCTCTCCGTGGCGGTGAAGGAGTGGAACGACGACATCGTGTTCGTGCGGCGGGTGGTAGCCGGGGCGGCGGACCGCAGTTACGGGATCCAGGTGGCCAGGCTCGCGGGCCTTCCGAAGAGCGTGATCGAGCGGGCCAAGGCAATCCTCGCGCGGCTTGAGGGCGACGACGCTAGCGTGACGCTTCCCGGCCCCCAGGCGCGCCCGAAGCGCAAGATCACGGTCGTGCGGCCCGACGAGGGGCAAATGGACCTTCTCTAGCCCCGGCCGGCCGGGCTAATGAAGTGGACAAAATGCCCGAGGGGGAAACCATGTATCCATGGGGCAACTTGACCACCTCTTCGCCCAGAACCGCGAATGGGCCGACTCGATGCGCAAGCTGGACCCGGAGTTTTTCCACAAGCTCTCCAACCAGCAGTCGCCGGACTACCTCTGGATCGGCTGCTCTGACAGCCGCGTGCCGGCCAATGAGATCGTCAACCTGCTGCCCGGTGAGCTCTTCGTGCACCGGAATATCGCCAACGTCGTTGTCCACACGGACCTGAACTGCCTTTCCGTGATGCAGTTCGCCGTGGATGTACTCAAGGTGAAGCACATCATCGTGTGCGGGCACTACGGCTGCAGCGGCGTGAGGGCGGCGCTCCGGTGCGACCGGATCGGGCTCGCCGACAACTGGCTGCGCCACGTGCAGGACGTGGCGGAGCGGCACCGCGGGTGCGTCCACTCCGTCCAGGGGGAGACGACGCGCACCAACCGGCTCTGCGAGCTGAACGTCCTGGAGCAGGTGTCCAACGTCTGCCAGACCACCATCGTCCGCGACGCCTGGGAGCGGGGCCAGAGGCTCGCGATCCACGGCTGGATCTACGCCCTGAAGGACGGGGTCATCCGCAACCTCGGCATGAGCGTGAATGCCGGGGCGGAGTTCGAGCCCCAATACAGGGCCGCCCTCTCCGCGATCGAGGCGGGACAGCCTTTCTCGGCGCCCGTCTAGGACCGACCGGCTGCCGGCAGGTGCCTTAGCGACCAGACCTGGCGGCACTGGGCAATCGTCTCCGCGAGGACCCTCGGGGTGAGCGCCTGCTTCGGATCGTCGCCTATCCCGTGACTCGGGTCGATATGCGCCTCGATGCACAGCCCGTCGGCCCCGTAGGCCACGGCCGCGAGCGCGCAGGCGGGAACGTAGGACGCCTTGCCCACCGAGTGGGAGGGGTCGACCACCACCGGAGCCCACGTCTTCTCCTTTAATAGGGGCGTGATGCTCTCGTCGGGGTGGTTGCGGTAGCCATCGAGCGTCGGGGAGGTGCCGCGGGGGCACAGCAGCACGTTCGGGTTCCCGAAGGCGGCGATGTACTCGGCGGCCGAGATGAACTCGCTCAAGGTCCCCATGTGGATGCTGCGCTTCAGGAGCACGACCGTGTCGCGCTTGGCGACGGCACGGCCGATCGAGCGGAGCAGGGAGTAGTTGAGCGCGTTCCTCGCCCCGACCTGGAGCATGTGGACGCCGGCGTCGAGCGCCACCTGCAGCTGCTCCTCGTCCATCACCTCGGCGTCAACCGGCAGGCCCGTGCGCCTGGAGGCCTCCATCAGGATCTCGATCGACTTGCTGTCGCCCTGGAAAGTGTACGGGTTGGTCCTCGGCTTCCACACGCCGCCCCTGAGGACGTGGGCGCCGGACTCCTTCACGGCGGCGGCCGTCTCCAGGAAGTAGTTTGGGTTCTTGGGATCGATGGTGCACTGGCCGGCCACTATCAGGAGCTCCTCGCCGAGCGTCACGCCCCCCAGCCTGATCCGGTGGCTCGCCAGGTCGCTCCGGCGGTCCATCAGCTTGAAGGGGGACTGGATGCGGTCGATCCGCTCGACGTAGCTCAGGCCCTCCAGCCGGTTGATCATCAACTCGTCGCGCTCGTCACCCACGATCGCGTAGATGGTCCGGACGGCGCCGACGATCGGCTGGATGGAGCACCCGAACTCGCGGACGATCTCGGTGATCTCGGCGACCTGTTCTGGGGCTAGCCTATTGGACTTGGGCAGGATCATGGGTGGGGCGTGGGCGTGGAGTGGAACCGGGGACCATGCCAAATCCGGCCCGAAGCGTCCATTAAGAACTCACTCGAACCGCTCGAACTCCCCGGGCAGCGGGGCCAGGGCGGAGAAAGCGTGCCGGGAGCCCCGGTAGTCGTACTCGAAGGCGACCGAGAGCGAGTGAAGGAACATCCGCTTCTCCCCCGTCGCCCTGGCGTACTCCTTGTTCGCCCCGAAATTTCCGTAGGTCCTGTCGCCGACGATCGGCAGCCTGCGCTTGGCGCACTGGACGCGGAGCTGGTGGCTGCGTCCGGTCTGGGGCTCAAGCCTGACGAGCGAAACCCGCGTGGCGCCGGTCCCCGCCCTCAGGAGCGTCATGCGGCTCTCGGCCGGGATGTTCCCCGAGCCGGCGGCCGTCCGGATCACCCCGCCGGCCTTTCGCACCGAGAGGACATCTTTCCAGGAATCCGCGGGCTTGCGCGGCACACCGAAGACCAGGGCCTGGTAGGTTTTCTTCACCTGCCGCCTCTGGAACTGCGCCCGCACCTCGCGGGCGAGCGCGCCGTCGGTGGCGGCGAGGATGAGCCCGCTCGTCGCCGAATCCAGGCGGTTGATGAGCCAGAGCCGCTGACGGACCCCGCCCGGAGCTTCCCATTCGAAACACTCCTCTTCCTTGTGGTACGTCGCTTGCACCAGGGAGCGCTTGGTGTCGCCCGGGCCGTTCGGATGCGAGAGGACGCCCTCGGGCTTGTCGAAGGCGACGAGGCCGTTCTCGTCGAGGGCCACCCGGCACACCCCCTTCCCGAACGGGAGGTGAGCCCAGAAGCCTTCGTCCGCCGGGTTCACTCGTAATAGAACCTGAAGGTGAGCTCCTGGGAGTTGCCGAGGACGGCTATCATGTCGTCCGTCCAGTCGCCATAGGGCGCCGTGAGCGTGATCGCCGAGATGCAGCTCTGCTTGCCCTGCTCGCTCGAGGTGCTCTCGACGTCCAGGATCTCCGTGATCTTCCCGTGGAGGTCCATTGTGAACTTCACCGTCACGTAGCTTCCCGAAGGCGGGGCGGTGCGGCTGTCGATCAGGATGCGGTCCCACTGGATCTGGATCGCCTCCATCATCTTGTGCAGGTACGCGCCGTAGTTGCTCCACTTCGCGCTGAAGGCCACCGGGCCGATGTTGCTCGTCCCAAACTGGTTGTCCTGGAAGATCGCGGGTCGGGTGTGGGCCGTCTCAAGGACGGGGCGGGCGCGCGGCTTGTGCGGGTCAATCGCCGGGACGAGCGTCTGCGCCCCCTCGACGAGCGGGGCGTCCTTCGCCCCCTCCACTTTATCAGGCATGGGCTTGGTCACGTCCGGGACCTTGCCGAGGTTGCTGCCGAAGCCGTCCTCACCGGTCTTCATCTTGTCGAACCCGGCAAGCGGGTCCTGAGCCTGCTTCGGCGCCATCTGCGTCTTCGGCGTCGTCGTCACGGTGGGCGCCGCCGGGACGCTGTCCTGGGGCTTGGTGAGACGGCCGTCGACAGTCTGGTTCGACTCGATGTCCTTCTTTCCGTCGAGCTTCGGCTTGTCGTTGTGCTGGTCCAGCTGCGGTTTCTCCTGCGCCAGCACCTGGTTCTTGGAGCTGAAGTTGTTCGTGTTGTCGGGCACCTTGTCCGGGGCGTCCGGGTTGGCCTCGACGTACTTGTTGGGCACCGGGGGCTTCGCCAGCTGCCTGACGAATTCCTCGGGGGCGATCTCGATGTTGAACTGGCGGGGGATCGCCTGCTTGCGCGCCACCGGGCGCACGACGTCGCTCCTGAGCAGGTAAGGCGCTATCAGGAGAAGGAGCAGGTGGACCAGGAGGACCGCGAGAAGGCCCACGCCCGTGGAGCGCGACTCCGGGTCCTCACGCACCCGGGCCACAAATCGCCGAAAAAGGGCGGTCGGGGATGTGGCGGTGAGCGTGTGAGTCATCTATCGGCGGCGTAGAAGGATCCGAGGTTAACCCTGTAGGACGTCCTGGGTCAAAATTTGTTTCGTCGCTTCCATGGGCAGGCCCATAATATTGGAAAACGAGCCCTGGTAGCCGGCGATGATGAGCTCGGTCGCCTCCTGGATGGAGTAGGCGCCCGCCTTGTCTAGGGT
Organism: uncultured Opitutaceae bacterium; assembly: GCA_903887455.1. Lineage (GTDB taxonomy): Bacteria > Verrucomicrobiota > Verrucomicrobiia > Opitutales > Opitutaceae > Palsa-1447. Next base: position 4,444 of record CAISPT010000313.1, read on the forward strand.
GTTAACCCGCGTGACATATTCCTCTATCACACTGTCCCCGAAGGGCTTGAACTCCACTTGGCTGGACACACCCCGGTCGATCACGAGCTTCCGGGCTAGGTGCCGCACTGCGACACCCGTGAAGACCGTGTGGACCTTCCCCGACAGGCGCCGGAGCATCGCGCGGGCCTCGTCCAGGTCCCTTGGTTTGTTGATCGCCTCGCCGTCCAGAAACACCGTCGTGTCGGCCCCCAGAACCACCGCTTCGGGGTGGCGCCCGGCGACAAAGTCGGCCTTGAGCGCCGCGTTGTGAGCCACCATCACCCTCGGATCCGTCGCAGGGTCCTCGTGCTCCACGACATCGGCGACAATCACGTCAAAGGCGAAGCCTAGCTGCGCGAGCAGCTCGCGGCGCCGGGGCGAGGCCGAGGCAAGGATCAGTCGGTGATTTTTTGGCATCCGTGAATAAGTTGAACCCAGTCGTCCGAATATGTTGAAAGAAAACCGATTAGAGTCCACCTTGGGCCCTTACATTTAAACGCATGCGGCTCGGGCTGGCACAAATCAATACCACCGTGGGGGACCTGGCGGGAAACCGCAGGCGCATCCTCGACGCCTATTCGGCCCTCGTGGCCCGGGGGGCCGAGCTCGTCGTTTTTCCGGAGCTGGTGACCTGCGGCTACCCGCCCAGGGACCTTCTCTTCAAACGCCATTTCGTTGCGGACGTGGAGGCCTCCATGCGCGAGATTGCCGAGGCGATAGGCGAGGTCCCCGCCCTGGTCGGGACGGTCGAGACGAACGCCTCGGGCTCCGGGCGCCCCTACTTCAACACCGCCGCGTTCTGCCAGGCCGGTCGCGTCGTGAGCTCCGCTCGCAAATGCCTCCTGCCAACCTACGACGTCTTCGACGAGGACCGCTATTTCGAGCCCGCCGCCCAGACCACCGTGATCGCGCACAAGGGCAAGCGGATCGGCGTGACGATCTGCGAGGACATCTGGACCCACCCGATGATCAGCACTCGAAGGCTCTACAACGGACTCGAGCCGCTCAGTCAGCTGGCGTCGCAGAAGTGCGACCTGATGGTGAACCTCTCAGCCAGCCCCTGGAACTATGGCAAGTCCGGGGTAAGGCAGACGCTTGTCACCGACGCGGCTCGCGTGCTTGGCTGCCCCGTCGCCTACGTGAACGCCGTCGGGGGCAACGACGAGCTGATCTTTGACGGCCGCTCGCTGGTGAGCGACCCCGCCGGCCGGGTCGTCGCGGGCCTGGCGGCGTTTGCCGAGGACCTGGCGACCGTGGAGGTTGGGCCCGGCGGCGCGGGAGGCGCGCTTTCACCGACATTCGAGCAGCCCGAGATGGCGGACATCCACTCGGCCCTCGTCCTCGGGCTAAGGGACTACGCGCACAAGGTCGGATTCAAGACGGCGCTCGTCGCACTCTCCGGCGGCATCGACTCGGCGGTCGTCGGCGCCCTCGCGGTCGCGGCGCTCGGGCCGGAGAACGTGATCGGCGTCTCCCAGCCCTCGGCGATCTCCTCCCAGCACTCCCGCGACGACGCGGTCCTTCTGGCAAGGAACCTCGGCATCCGGATCGAGACCATCGGCATCTCCGAGGTCGTGACGGCCTGCGAGGCTGCGCTTGCCCCCGTATTCAAGGGCCGCCCCCGGGATGTGACGGAGGAGAACATCCAGGCCCGCGTGCGGGGCGTCATCATGATGGCGCTGTCCAACAAGTTCGGGGCGCTCCTGCTGACGACCGGCAACAAGAGCGAGATGGCGGTCGGCTACTGCACGCTCTACGGGGACATGTGCGGCGGCCTGGCCGTCATCTCCGACGTGTTCAAGACCCAGGTCTACGCCCTCTCGAACTGGATGAACGCGGATGCGCGCAGGGCCGGGCGGACCCCGCCGATCCCGCAGTCGAGCATCGACAAGCTTCCGAGCGCTGAGCTCCGGCCCAACCAGACGGACCAGGACAGCCTCCCGCCGTACGATCTCCTGGACGCAATCCTTAAGGGCTACGTCGAGGAGGGCCTCTCGAGGCGCGACCTGGTTGCGCAGGGCTTCGCCGAGGCGGTCGTCAACGACATCGTTCGGAAGGTCGACCTAAACGAGTACAAGCGCAAGCAGGCGGCCCCGGGCCTAAAGATCACACCGCTGGCCTTCGGGGTCGGACGGCGCATACCCATTGTGCAGAAATACGTGAACTGATGGACATCTCCAACGACCTCTTCGCCAGGGCCCTCAAGCTGATTCCCGGCGGCGTGAACTCACCCGTGCGGGCCTTCAGGTCCGTCGGCGGCTCGCCCTTCTTCGTCAAGTCGGCCCATGGGGCGACCCTCGTCACCGCGGACGACCGTGAGCTGATTGACTTCGTCTGCACGTGGGGCCCGGCAATCCACGGGCACAACCACCCGCGGATAAAGCGGGCTATCGCGACGGCGCTCGAGAACGGCACGAGCTTCGGCACGCCGAACCCATACGAGGTCAGGATGGCCGAGCTGATCCACGAGCTCGTTCCGTCGATCGAGAAGGTCCGGATGTGCAACAGCGGCACGGAGGCCACGATGTCGGCGATCCGTCTGTCGCGCGGCTTCACCCGGCGGGACAAGATCATCAAGTTCGCGGGCTGCTACCACGGCCACTCCGACTCGCTGCTGGTCAAGGCGGGCTCCGGGGCCCTCACCCACGGAAACCCCGACAGCGCGGGAATCCCCGCCGCCTTCGCCAGGGAGACCGTCGTCCTCCCGTACAACGACACGGGCGCCATCGACAGCGCCTTCGCCGCCAATCCGGGGGCGATAGCCGCGGTGATCGTGGAGCCCTATCCCGCGAACGTGGGCCTCATCCTCCCCCTACCCGGCTACCTGGAGCACCTGCGCAAGGCGTGCACCGCCAACGGCGCCCTCCTGATCTTCGACGAGGTGATGACGGGTTTCCGTCTCGCGCGCGGCGGCGTGCAGGAGATCGAGCGGATCGTCCCGGACCTGACGGCCCTTGGGAAGATCATCGGCGGCGGGCTGCCCGTGGGGGCCTTCGGCGGGCGGGCAGAGGTGATGGACATGCTGGCCCCGGTAGGGCCCGTTTACCAAGCCGGCACCCTCAGCGGCAACCCGCTCGCCATGGCGGCCGGAATCGCCGCCCTTGAGATGCTCAATGAGTCGAGGCCGTATGCGGGGCTCGGCGGCCTCGGGGTCCAGATCCGCGACGCACTGGTATCGGCGTGCAGGGCGAAGGGACTTGCCGCCCAGGTGCCCCAGACCGGCTCGATGTTCAGCATCTTCTTCACGGCCTCGGAGGTCCGCAACCTCGAGGGGGCGCTCACCGGGGACGCGAAACTCTTCGGCCGGTTCTTCCATGGCTGCTTGAAGGAGGGCGTGTACCTGCCCCCGAGCGCCTATGAGACGGCCTTCATCAGCACCGCCCACCATGGATCGGCGATCGACCGGGCGTGCGCGGTCATGGATTCCGTGATCCGGGGCCTCTAGGGCCTCGCCAGAACCGGCGAGATGCGTAGGCTCCCCCTGCCAACGATGGGCCGCACGCTCCTCCTTCTCCTCCTTGCAGCCCTTGCGGCGCGCCCAGCCGGCGCTCAGCCGGCATCCCCGGGCTCCATGGCCCTTTCCGAGCTCAAGCCCGGCCAGCAGGGCCAGGTATGGACCGTGTTCCAGGGGACCAAGCCCGAGCCGTTCTCCGTCGAGGTGACCGGCGTGGTCCAGAACGCGCTCGGACCCGGCAAGTCGATCATCCTGTGCAGGCTCACCGATCCCCGGGTCCAGGACATGGGCGCCGTGGCGGGCATGAGCGGGAGCCCCCTCTACATCGACGGCAAGTTCGCGGGGGCCCTCAGCTACCAGATGCAGCGCTTTGAGACCGTGCGCTTCGCGGGCTTCACGCCCGCGGCCGACATGGACGAGGTCGCCGGCCGCGTTGCCGCAGCACCTACGGCGTCGGCCGCCGTTGGAGGTTCGTCAGGGGCCGCCGAGCCTTCGCTCTCCCAGGACGCCGCGTTCCGCGCAATGAAGCCCGTCTTTGCGCTCGGGGGGGTCTCGCCGAGGACCGCCGCCATTATGGCGCCCCGCTTCGAGGCCCTCGGCCTGGGCATCGTGGCGCTGGCCGGCAGCAGCCAGGGTTCGTCCTCCGCCTCCCCGCCCCCCTTGTCGCTGGCACCGGGCGACGCGGTGTCGGTCGCCCTCACGACGGGCGACATCACCCTTGCGGGCACAGGAACGGTGTCCCGCGTCGACGGCAACCGCGTGGTCGCCTTCGGGCACCCGATGCTTGGGACCGGCGACGTCCAGCTTCCCATGTGCTCCGCGGACGTCGTGGCGATCCTGCCCTCCACAATGGAGTCATTCAAGGTTGCCAACATCGGGCCGGTCATCGGCTGCATCAGCCAGGACCGCCTCTCGGCCGTCTCGGGTCTCCTGGGGCCAGGGCCGGCGATGACCGAGGTCGAGGTGGTCTCCGGCAAGCCGGGGGCGCCCGCGCGAACGCTCCACTTCCAGGTCGTCAGGGACAAGCGGGTCGCGCCCATGATCATGCTCACGGGGGTCGTCGAGGCCGTGTTCGGGTCGAACGACGCGGAGTCGAGCGAGGGTTTCCGTATCCTCAGCACGGTCACCTACTCCCCCACCCAGCGGATCTCGCGCGAGTCCGTCTACTCCGGCCAGCAGGGCTTCGTGCAGGGCCTTGTGGACTTCCTGAACGGGCTCACGGGCGAAATCGAGAACCCCTTCGAGAAGGCGCTGCCGACCTCGGTGTCGTTCCGGGTCGAGCCCCTAGACTCAAACCCGGCGGTCACCGTCGAGCGCTTCGAGGTTTCGCGCTCGCAGGTCCGGGCCGGCGACACGCTTGACGTCACGCTCGGCTGGCGCGACTACCAGGGCGCGGCGCAGACGAGCACAATCTCGGTCCCGGTGGACGCCTCCTGGTCAGGCAAGACGCTCGAAGTCGTCGTGACTCCGGGCCGCATCCTGGACGAACTCACGGGACACGGGCGCCTGTTCCGCCCCGGGCAGCTCCGAAGCTTCGACGCCTACCTAGAGGCGATGAGGCTCACGCGCCCCGAGGACGGTCTCTTTGTGGCGGTGGTCGAGAAGTCTTCGCTCTTCTTCGACCAGGCCTCCTCGACCCCCGATGCCCCGGCCTCCATCGAGCGCATCGCGGCCGGCTCTGACTCCGCGCGCTACCAGAGGAGGGATGCGCTGATTCCTCTCTGGGAGACCCACATCCTCGCGGGCAAGGTCGCCTTCACCGACTTCCACAGGACCGTCCGCGTCGTCGAGTAGGCGCCCCTTAAAGAATCCCCTTTCCCATGTCCCCCTACCGCCCCTTCCGCGCCGCCGCGCCGTTCGCGCTCCTGATCGCCGCGGCTCTTCCCCTTTCCGCCGACCCGCTGTCCAAGAAGACCGATATCGACTTCTACCGGGACGTTCCGAGCCGCGAGCTCCACGGGCTGGCGACGCGCTCCGACGGGCGCGTGGTGGCGGGGCCTGCGATGGCCGACCTGAAGGGGCTGGCGCCGAGCGAGCTCCTGTGGTGTCTCGACGCGCTTCCGGGGGGCAAGTGGCTCGTTGGCGGCGGGCCGGGCGGGCGCATCCTCGAGATTTCGGTAGACTATGCCGCAGGCACCTTCGCCGCGTCCGACGTGGCCCGGATTGGGGACGTCCAGGTTTACGCGATTAAGGCCCTGCCGGACGGCTCGGTCCTCGCGGGGACCTCGCCGGCGGGCGGACTCTATCTCGTGCGCGCGGGCAAGGTGGCGGCGCGCACAGGGCTCCCCGCCGACTCGATCTTCGACATCCTCCTGCTGGACGGCGCAAAGGCGGCGCTCGTCGCCACCGGCAACCCCGCTCGCATCTACAGGGTGGACCTGGCGAAGTTCGGGTCCGCCGGCATTTCCGACGTGAAGACAACAGACCCGAAGGAGCTCGCCGCTCACGGCATATCGCTCTTCGGCGAAGTGACCGACCGCAACCTGCGCCGCATCGCCAGGCTGTCCAACGGCAGGATTGTCGCCGGTTCGGCGCCAAGGGGGACGATCTTCCTCTTTCCGGCCGAGGGCGGGGCGCCCTACATTGCCGAGGAGAACCGCGACGCCGAGGTGACCGACCTGCTGCCCGTGACAGGCGGGGGGTATTATGCCACGATCGTCTACTCGGGAGGAGAGATCCATCCCGTGCAATCGAGCATCCAGGTCGGAGGGGCCCCGGAGGGGACCGTGCAGGTGCTGCCGACTTCCGGGCCGGTGCCCGGTCCGGCCCCCACCCCGACTCCGACGCCCCAGAACCAGAAGCCCAAGGAGAATTCGATCGAGATCGTGAGCGCAGCCCCTCAGGTGGAGCGCTTCCCGGGACGGAGCTCGCTGAAGTGGTTCTCACCGGAAGGCTTCCCCGAGACGCTGACCGCTCGCCAGGGCGTCGCCTTCTATAAGATGTGCACCCTCGGGGACCTGATCATTGTCTCCGGCGGCGAGATGGGGGAGATGTCGGGGTATGACCTCCGCACCAGGACCTCCCTCACGTTCGCGGGAAGCGCCTCGTCGCAGGTGAACGCCCTTGAGGCCGTCCCTGGCGCCCCCGGGCGCTTCTTCGCGATCCGCAACAATGCCCCGGGTTTCTCCGTACTCGACTTCGGGTCCAAGGCCGCGCGCTCAGCCGAGACCAAGCGGATCGACCTCGGGTCCCCCGCCCGGCTCGGCGCCCTCAGGTTCAACCGCGTGAGGGACCTGGAACCGGCCCAGCTCTCGCTTTCCATCAGGACTTCGAACGGCTCGAGCGAGACGGACGGCTGGAGCGCATGGACACCGATGGACGACCGGGATGGGTGGAGGGCACCGACACCGGTCGGCCGCTACGCCGAACTCCGGCTGTCCCTGCCCGCCTCCGCCCCGTCGACACTCGAGATCGACAAGGCCTCGGTCTACTCCCTCGGGCAAAACCACCGGCCGCAGCTCCAGGACTTCCGGATGCTCTCGCCCAACTTCGCAGTTGTCGTCCAGCCGGAGACGCCCTCACCCGTCGTGACGACAGTGGCGCAGCTCCTGCAGTCGTCCGACCGCGATGGCGACCGCAGGAAGGGCGGCTTCAACCAGAGCCAGGTCGTGGCGTCGCCTGGCACGCGGGTCGTCTTCTGGACCGTGTCCGACCAGGATGGCGACAATCTCCTCTACACCTTCTCCCTCCGCAGGGACGGGGACGCCGCTTGGACCGACATCGTGGTCGATAGCGCGGAATCCTACGCCCAGTTCGACACGCTCCACCTGAAGGAGGGCACCTATTTCACGCGGCTCGTTGCCCGGGAGGCCGCGCCCAGGCCAGAGGCCGAGCGCCTCACCGTGACCTTCGAGACGGACGACATGGTCGTCGACCACACCCCTCCGGTGATCCTAGAGGCGGCCGTCACCCGCGACACGTCGAGGCTCACGCTGACAGTCCGGGGCAGGGACGCCCTGTCGCTGCTGAGCGGTGCCGAATTCACCTTCAACAACGGCGTCCACGAGACCGTCGAGCAGCCGGCAGACGGGATCCTTGACGGCCACGAGGAGAGCTTCGTCCTCGGGCTGCCCCTCTCCCGAGTAGCCGGTGCGACCTCGGTCGAAGTCACGCTCTACGACTCCGCCGGCAACGGGGAGACTAGGCGCCTGTCTCTCTAGGCCCTCGGGTGGGCCTTGTTGTAGACGTCCTTCAGCCGGGCGATGCTCACGTGGGTGTACACCTGCGTGGTCGCCAGCTGCGCGTGGCCCAGGAGCTCCTGGACGATGCGCAGGTCGGCTCCCGCATTTAGCAGGTGCGTCGCGAACGAGTGCCGGAGCTTGTGCGGGGTCAGGTCGAGCGGCAGGCCGGCGAGCGCCAAGTGCCGCTTGAGCATCAGCTGCACCGCGCGCGGGGTCATCCTGCTCCCGTCGGCGTTGCGGAGGACGGGCGAGCCCGGAGTGGCATCGCCCGAATGCTCGTCCCTGAAGCGGGCGAGGACCGCGCAGGCAACCTTGCCGAGCGGGCAGACCCGCGTCTTGCGGCCCTTGCCCGTGACGCGGGCGGTGCCCTCGGAGAGCTCGACGTCGCCGTGGTTAAGGCCGACGAGTTCGCTGACGCGAAGGCCGGCGCCGTAGAGCAGCTCCATCGCCAGAAGGTCACGGGTCGCCGTGAACGCGTCGCATCCGCCGTTCTCAAGCAGGCGGCGGGGGCTGGAGAGGAGCGTCCTCATCTGCTCCTCCGTCAGGAACTGCGGGAGGCGCTTCTCAAGCTTCGGCAGGGGCGCCCCCGTGAAGGGGTTGCGCGACAGGCGCCCCTTGCGAAGCCAGTAGCGGCAAAGGGACCTAAGCCCCGAGACGTGGTTGTGGAGCGTCCGGCGCCCGTAGCGGCGCTGCGCCTCGATCACGAAGTCGCGGATCTCCCTTGGACCCAGGGCGTCTATCCCTCGGACCCAGAGGCCGGAGGCCGTTAGCCAGCGGTAGAAGTCATCAAAGGCGGCCCTGTAGTTGCGGACCGTGTACGCCGAGTAGCGCATCTCAAGCGAGAGGTGGTCGCCGAAGGGCGTCCACCAGTCCGAGATGACCTCCTCAGGCGGTGGCGGCAGGCTTGGCGGCTTGTCCTTCGACATGGCGCATGATCCCGTCGGCGTGGCGCCGGAGCGCCCCCTCGGGATCGAGTTCCCTTGACTGGGCGGCGGCCACGAGCTCGAAAAGCATCCGGCCGAGCTCGCGGTCGTCCAGGCCAGCGGCGAGCGCGCGAACCCGCTCCTGGTCGACGCCGGAGCCGTCGAGGAGACCCTTCTTGCCGAGCTGCTTGAAGACCGACTCGGCGTACATGGTCGACGGCAGGCGCGGGGGGAGCTCCTTGAAGAGCGAGGGTCGGTCCTTGCCCTTGGTCTTCCTCTCGACGGCCTTGATCTGCTCCCATTGGGTAAGCACCTGCTCCGAGGTCTCGAGCTTGCCCGTCCCGAACACGTGGGGATGCCTACGGACGAGCTTCTCGTTCACCTCCCGGGCCACGTCCTCCAGGTCAAAGTGCCCTGCCTCCTCGGCGAGCTGGGCGTGGAAGATCACCTGGATCAGGACGTCGCCCAGCTCCTCCCGCATGTGCGGCATGTCCAGGCGGTCGATCG
>CAISPT010000314.1 GCA_903887455.1 uncultured Opitutaceae bacterium
TCCGTGCGGTACCACCAGTCCTGCCGCGCAAGGGACTCCGGGATCGCCATGTTGTTGAGGCCGTAGGTCGGATCGGGATAGATCCCCTGATCGACCAGGGTCGTGAGCACGGTGCCCGGTACCGTGGCCGGGTACCACCCGGAAGAGTCGAAACCGGGCTCGGAGATCTCCTTCACGGTCGCCGCGACCTTCAATGCAGACTTGAGCCGCCAACCGCCGGACAGGACCCAGTTGCCCGGGCTCGTCTCGGCGAGGATTGGTTGTTCCCCGTGGCTCCTCTTCAATGGGGCCTGGGCCGGGACGCTCGACTTGGGATAGGTCGATGGGTCCTGCTTTGGGTCGCCGTCGGGTCCAGGGCTCCCCTGGAGCGGCCAGTGCTCGGGAACTGAGGCGCGCGCGCCGGGCTGGAACAGTGCGGCGGCAAGGCCGAGGATGCAGGGGAGAAACGGCCTCAAAATGGAGGGGAGATTGCGCATGGGTTGGGGTTTCCGGGCTCCGTGCCTGCGGGGTATCCTGCCGGCACGGGCCCTGCGGACATCCCATTCATCGCTTCTTTTGCCGGGCCGCCAAGTTCGGAGTTGGACTGCGGCAACCAATCGCCGGAAATTAATGGCGATTAGAAGGTAGCAGGCATCCGGGCCGCCCTTCCGCCTCACGAGGATATCCAGTACGTAATCTTTACGAGAAACTGGTTATCCGGTCTCTCGTGCCGCAGCCCGTCGAGCGCCGACCAGGCCTGCTCGGAGGTCGAAGCCCCGGCTCCGCCCCGCTGCTGGGACCAGACCAGGTAGATCGTCGACCCCCTCCGGTATTCCCATTTGAGAACCAGGTTGGAGTGGAAGCTGGCGCTGTTGCCGTTGGGATCGTCCAGACGGTAGTCGGCCAGTCCGTCGCCGTTCGAGTCGATCGTGTAGACCCCGTCCGCGAGCCGGGCGGGCAGCACGCCACCGAAGCGCTGCGCATAGTTTGACGCCATGGGCGAAAGGACGCGGCGAAACGCCGAATAGCGCACGGTCGAGCCAAAGGGGTTGCCGTAGTACTGAAGGCTCAACTCGGGGCTCAGGTGCCACTCCGCCCTTAGTGCGAGCGATCGGGACTGTCCGTCGAGCTTGGAAACGAACCAGCCGGTCGGGCCACTCAGGGGCGTCACCTCGACGTACCGCTGCCGGTCGCCCTCGCTGGTCGAGTCCGCCGCGAGCGAAAGCATCACGGAGGGCACGGGCCTGACACTGATCGTGCCCCCGATGCCCGCATAGCTGGAAACCGAGCCCTGGGCCTCGGTCCCCTTCGCGTAGAGGTTCCCCCAGACCCGCCGGGTCTCGTCGGTGTTGACCGCGAGGGACCAGCTCCACTGTGCCGGCACGCGCAGCAGGGGGCCACCGCGGAGGGCGACCGGGTCGCTCCCCGGGCCCTGCGCCCCAAGCGAGGCGGTCGCGCTCCACTTGTTCTTCAGGTCGGAGGAGGCATCCAGTTCGAGACCCGAGCTCAGGAACTCCTCGCGGGTCGTCCATGCGTTCCGCTGCGACAGGTCCAGCTCGTAGTCCCTGTACCACGCGGCCGGCTCCTTCTGGACGTAGGCGACCATCGAGCCCTGCTCCACCCGGTCGGACTGTGCGAGGTAGCCCAGGTCGTTGAACTCGAGGCCGGGGCTCTTCGCCACGAGCTCCTCAGACCACCTCCAATGGCCCTGGCTGCCCTTGCCGGCCTTCAGCCATAGTCCGTCCCCCGTAAGTGAACCACGGGTGGGGTCGTAGGCCCCCACGCCGTCAATGGGGCGCTGGAAGTACCTCGCCGAATCGAGCTGGAGGCGCCCGATCGCGCGGGGGTCGCCCTGGACGTCGCTTGCCACCGCCACCGCGTCGAGGTAGTATTCGCGGTCGGCCCAGTAGTGCGCCAAGTCGATTCCCCCGACTGTGGCAAGGGCCGGCAGCTGTGCGGCGAGCGCGTCCGAGGGGATGCTGCGCCTGACCTGCGTGATGATGCCGCCGACAACCGTGTCGCCCTGGCGGAAGTCCTGCTGGCCGCGAAGGACGATCTGCTCGGAGCGCGGGGCGACGGCGACCTCCCTTGTCCCCCCGGTGTCGGAGACGAGGACCTGCTCCCGGTCCGTCACGGTGCCAAGGAGCCCGATCGAGAGCCCCTGTGCCGTCTTTCCGGAAACCTTGAGCGCACCGAGGAGCGTCGTGCTTTCGGGCATCGGCTCGGTGGCGCCCGGGGGCGCGAAGGACGGGGGCTGCCCGATCCGGCGGGAATAGAACAGGGTATCGTCCTTGAACGGAAAGTCGAAGATGTCCTTCCCCTCGAGGAAGAGCGGCCGCTTCTCCGTGAGGAAGGTCTCGAAGGCCGTGAGGTTCATGACGGAGGGGTCGGCCTCCACCTGCCCGAAGTCCGGCAGGATCGACGCGTCGAGCGTGATGTTGCTCGTGATGCCGAGCTTGGCGTCAAGCCCGGCTTTTAGCTCGGTCCGGGTCCCGCTGGAGGCCCCGGTTTCGACCCGCACCGAGCTGTACGGAGTCAGCTCGATTCGCCGCGCATTGCGGAGTCCGGTGAGGCCGTGCAGCTCCCCGAATGACTTGACGTTGCCGGAGCCGTCGTTGGCGAGCAGGTTCCAGTCCGACTCCTCCTTCAGGCGGTCGATCCAGCGCCACGCGTGGAGCCCCCACACCTCGTTGCGGGGGTCGAAGCGGAGCTGGCTGAGCGGGATCAAGAACTCCGCACTCCAGCAGTCGGCCTCATGCGCGACCTTGCCCTCCCAGACCGCGTCCCAGGAGGTGTCCCATGAGTCGTTGTAAAGCCGCAGGTCGATCTTCTGGCCGCTCGCGGTCAGGTCGAACTCGAATCCCGAGCGCTGGTCGTGGTAGCTGTCAAAATTCACCCCCATGATGTCGCCCACAAACGCGTCGCGCTCGCCCGCCTGCCGCGAGCGCCGGGCCGGGGGCTCGTCGTGTCCCTTCATCGCGACGTAAAGGTTGCGGTCGTCGTAGAGGATCTTGAGCTCGGTCTGCTGGGAGGGCGGCGCCCCGTAGTTGGGGGTGAGCTGGGTGAAGCCGGCTGACCACTCGCCGACGTTCGCCCAGCAGGCGTCGTCGAGGTGCCCGTCGATCACGGGCGCGGGGCCTGTCAGTCGGGTGATGTGATAGACCCTCTTCGGCCGGGCCGATTGCGGCTGCTTCTGAGGTTCCGCCGCGCACAGACCCGCGACACAGAACGCGAGCGCGACGACGGCGCAGCGCGCCGCGTTGCAGGGGAGGGTCGGCTCGAGCATCAGAGGGATATCCAGGCAACCCTATCGGCCGGTCATCTTCGTTGCACAGCACTGATCCATTGGGGGCGTCCGATATTAATAGGCTGCTGATTGATGGGGAAGTCAGCTAATGTGCAAGGCGGCGATTTCAAGTTGTGGTCTGGCGCGGCTTTTTATCCATGGGCACCGGCCCCATGGGCGGCTCTGAAGCTCTAGTCCAGCTGCACCGAGCACGTAAGGCCGCACCCTGTGGACGGATCGACTAACGCGATCGCGTAGCGGTTCGGTCCCATTCCCGGGGGCTGTAGAGGGATCTCGACCCGTTGTCCCCGTCCGCCGTCCCAGCCGTCGTCCCGGACCCAGGTGTCGGGAACACTCTCCCCCGATGCCAGGCGCCACGAAAACGCGCCCTCGGCCCTCGGGTGCTCGACCCCCAGCCAATAGGAGGAACGCGTTCCGCCGGCCGCATTCAACGCGGGGGTTCCGTCGCGGCCGACGGTCACGACGGCGATCGGGCGACCGGTCCTGGTGCTCAGGATGTAGGTGCGGGTGTCCGACTGCCCGGGCGCAAGCGTGAGCTCAGCCCGGTTGCCCCGCACGGTCCCGGCTTCCCGCGCGTCCTGGGCACCCCGCCATGTGGGTGCATCATCCCCCGTGGCGTCGAACGCGAACGAGAAGCCCTGCAGTACCCGCGGACTGGCGAAGGATTTCGGCATGTGGGCGAGCCTCTCCCGAATCAGGTTCTCACGCATGGCCTCGACGGACTCGGTCTGGGTCAACGGGACCGGGCGGGTCGGCAGGATGGTGTCCCGCAGGACCTCGGCCTTCCAGGCCGAGGCGTGCAGGTGGCCGAGGTTCACCATGGCCTGAGTGGTTGCAGCCGCCGCGGCGGTTCCCGGGTCGTCGACTGGCGCCGTCCCTTCCCCGGCCTGCGCCGAATTCCCAGGCGATTGGGCCTTAGGCATGTCCTTGCTTTTTTCCCCTGAAGGGACCTCTTGCCGGTTTCGGGCTTCGGGACCTGCCGACGGGGTGGGGGATCTGTCCGCTCCTCGCGGGTCCGAGTCCCCTTCGGGCTGTTCGCCGAGGGAAGGCGCGGCTGCGACAACCCGCGCCACCACCCTGTGGGGGGCTTTCTTGTGTGGCCGGGGATCGGAAGGGGTCACCGAGGGCCTCCCTGCGGCCCTATCCGTTTCAGGCGGTCCTTCCTCGGCCGTGGGGTCGTGGGAGGGTTGAGGGGACTGGACCTGCTCAGACGCCACAGCGGCGGGTGACCCGTTCTGGGGAGCGCCCTTCGGCATCGTTTCAGGCGGTCCCTTCCGCGTGGACGCCCCTTCATTGGTCACCGCCTGGACCGAGGACTCCTCAGTAGCTCCGGCTTCGGGCGAGGGGCCGGGGACTGACGGAGGGGGGCCTGCGGGGGCGGCTACAGGCCCACCGTGCGCGGGGGCCGTGCTCCCGTTTGAGGATCCGCCGGCAGGAACCGAGCCAATGGTGCCAGCGCCGTCGCCGGCAGCGTCCGCAGCGGTGGCCGCCGCCGCCGCCGCCGGGGCGGCCGAGGAGCCCGCGGGCGCCGTCGGGGGCTCGCCTAGAGACCCGGGCGGGGCCACCACGACCTTTTGGACCGCGACCTTTGACATCACGGAGGATGTTTCACCTCCGTTTTGATCGACGGGCGCACGGACGCCTGTGGAAGTGGAATCCGGCAGCGGCCGCGGTGCTGCCGGGACTGCGCCGGGTGAAGTTTCAGCATGGGCAACCCCCGATGCTGTGCCGGTGGGGCTCTTCCCAGGGACCCGTGGACCGGGTGGCCGCGCCTCTTGTCTGGGCGCCGAGACTGCATCGGTGCCCTGGCCTTTCGGCTTCCCGGAATTTTTGATTTCGGCCTCAGGGACCGCCGGGACACCGGCCCCGTCCTCATCGCGGTCCTTCCCGAGGGTCTCATCGCGGGAGAGTAAGCCTTTTTCGCCGGACTCCGTGCTATGACCGCCGGTTGATGCAATGGGGGAACCGTGGGCCTGGGATCTCGCCGAGAAGGCGGAACGCAGGGCACGTTTCAAGGCATTGAACGCGGGCCAACCCTGCTCCACTTCAATGGTGGAGCGGGTCGTATCCTTGTCCCTTCCTCGGGACTCGGACAGCGGCCCGTTCGCTGCCTGGAACACGTTTTCCTTCAGACTCTCTTGAGCCCCCGAGGCGGGGGGCTTGATGACGAGCCAGACGCCGCCAGCCGCCGCGAGAAGCGCTGCTAGGGCGATGGCGAGCATCGCGGGCCGGCGATACCAGGCCGCAGGCTCCCCAGTGCAGCTTGTTGAATGGCGGCCGCGGCGCGGTGGCGCAGCCGCCGGGTGCAGCTTGAGCCCGGTGGCCGATCCGTTGTCCAGTGCAACGGGGATGCCCTCCGGCGGAAAGTCGGGCTGTCCGGGGACACGGATCAGGTAGCTTCCCCACGCCACATGCTGAAAGAGGAAGCTCCCGTCCGCGCGCGAGTCGACCCCGGCGATCTGGACGCCCGTCCCGCTAAAGAGCGCGAGCCGGGTCTGGAGGGGCTTTCCCCGCGAGTCGCCGATTGATCCGCTGATCTCGCCGCCATGCGTGTCCGGGAAATGGGGGATGGCCGCGACAGGGCTCCCCCAGCTGTGGACCATGAGCCCTGTGTCGGTGCGGCACACGAACCGGGCCAGCGAGGCGTCCGCCTCGGCCATCAAACGATCCACCAGGCTGCACATGATGGCGGCCACTTGGGCCTCGAGGGTCGCCACGGCCACTCCCCCGGCGTCCTCGCCCGCAGTTCCTTCGGCCAGCGAGGCCCGCGCCTCAGAAAGCCGCCGCCTGACGGCGGCAAGTTCGGACGGGCTTGCGGGCTTTGCATCGGCCGCCTCGCGCCACGTCCACGCAACCTTGCCAGAGTCGGGCCGGCGGTGGGGCGTCACCAGGACCTGGCGGAAATGCGCGGAAAAGAGGTGCCAAAACCCATGGATGGAGCGGTTGCCGATCTTGCAGTTCGAGAACTGGCTCCCGCTGAAATCGATTTCCGTCACCGCCCTACGGCTGTTGGAAGCGCTGCTCATCGCTCTTCACCTCCTAGGGCCCGGCGCTCGCCCCGGGCTCGGAGAGCAGCGTCACCAGGCGCCATCCGTAGGTCTGCCCTGGATCCAGGTGCACGGAAATCTTGCGGTCGAGGTCCTGCGCGGCGCCCTCCGCCTGCGCGGCCTGCTCGATCACGTAATCGGCTCCGGGTAGGTCGAGATCCTGCGACGAGCGGGGCTCCATCTTCACCTCCTGGGCGGGCCCGCCCGAAACACGCCTGATCTCGATGCGCCAATGGTAATCGGTCAGGTTCGAGACCACCAGGTGGGCCGGGGCCGCCGGCCCGGGTGAGGCAGCCGGCGAAGAGCAGCCGCACAAGAAGGCGGCGCACGCAACGACCTCCCAGGGCGCGCACAGGCGCACCGGGATCGCAGGGCGAAACCAGGATCTTTTTTGGTTTCCGAAAGCCACGGTATGTCTTTAACGGCGAATGCCAAAGCTGCTCGCCAATTGAGGATTGGAGAGGCGGGATGGCCTGTGGCCGTCTAGACTACTCAGTTCATTCGGACCAAAGGCCCCTGAATTTAGGAAAAAGACGCCCTTCTTATGCTGGCGTCGTCGGGTTGTAGACCCCGTCGCCATCCATTGACGGGCTTCCGCGAAGAGCGGCCCCAATTCGACTCCTAGTGGGCGAGGATCAGGACCCCTCCAGCTTCGCTGTCCGGGCGGGAATCGGTCGAGGTCCCGGTGGACTTTGCCCGCCTATGCCCTGACAGCGAGCACCTGCAGGTACTCAGCCCTCATGGCAATCGTTCCGTCCTTAGCCTGGTTGTATTTCAGAAACACCTCCGCCAGGTCGGCTTCGAGGGCTTTTTTCCCTGCGTCGTCCGCGAGTTCGTACGCGCGGCGCGTGGGCCCGAAATAATTCCTAAAGACGGACTGGATGTGGCCTAGCGAGCGGTAGTATTGAATGACCGCGCGGCGCTCACTTCGGATGCTCGAGGTTCCGGGGCCGAGAAGCTCGGTAAGGCCCAACTCGGTTCCCCAGCGGTTCGGGGGCTTGAGCCCCTGGGGTGGCGGGACATGCTTTGTCACGGTCCTGAAGAAATCCCCCCCGAACGCCTCCGGCATCCAATTCGATAGACCTATCTGGCCCCCACTGCGGCACACACGGAGCAGTTCCGAGGCGGCCTTCTCCTGGTCGGGAGCAAACATCACTCCAAACGTCGAAACGACGTAATCGAAGGAGCCGTCGGGAAATGGGAGAGCCTGGGCGTCGGCCTCCTGGAATTTGACTTCTGATCCTTCGGCATCAGCCCGCCGTCTCGCCCGTTCCAGGAGTGACGTGACATAGTCCACGCCGACGACGTCGCAATGGCGACGAGCCGCCACCAGGGCCGTGTTCCCGCTTCCGCAGGCGATGTCGAGAACCTTGGCCCCGGCGGGGATGTCGAGCGCGGTGCAGAGCGCCTCGCTCACGGGCATGTTGCAGCGGGCGATAACGTTGAAATCACCGGTCGACCAGGTGGTCCGCTGCCTGCTCGTGATCGCCTCGAAGTCGGGTTGGGTCGACACGGCGCAGAGGTGACTATTTGGCAGGCGCTATCTTGGTGGGCGCGCTCTTCACCTCGACCAGAAGGTATTGAAGGACAGTGGAGCCGATGTTCTCAGCCGTATGAGGAGCCTCACCGTCCATCCA
>CAISPT010000315.1 GCA_903887455.1 uncultured Opitutaceae bacterium
AGATGCGCAAGGACGTGACGGCCAAGTGCTACGGCGGCGACATCTCGCGCAAGCGCAAGCTGCTCGATAAGCAGAAGGAAGGTAAGCAGAAGATGAAGCTGATCGGCAAGGTCTCGATCCCCCCCGACACCTTCATCAAGGTCCTCCGCAACAACTAGAACCGCCCGGCTTTTCTGACCATGTTCGGACTTTTCGAATCCCAGGAGACAAAGATGCGCGACAACGCGTCCAACTGGCTTGAACTCGCCTCCAAGGTCTGGAACTACCGGCGAGACCGCCTGACGACGGCCGAGTCTGATGAACTGGTCGAGCGGACCGAGAACCTGAAGGGCCTTCTCAAGGAGCGGGCCGACGCCGCCAGGCTTAAGCTCGGGATCGAGTCCCTGGAGGCCATCCTTGCCAGGACCGGCGGGGCGATCTACCCGAAGACCTCGCTCGTCGAGAACATCGAGTTCTTCCTGGTAGCCGCCATCGTGATCCTCGGGGTCCGCACCTACTTCGTCCAGCCGTTCAAGATCCCGACGAACTCGATGTGGCCGACCTACTACGGGATGACGAAGGAGAATTTCCCGCCGTCGGTCCAGGCCCCTGGCCTCCCGGCGAGCGTCTTCCGGTTCCTGGCCTACGGGGCGCAGAGGCGGACCATGGTGGCCCCGAGGGACGGCCAGATCTCGGCCCCGCTCGTCATCCGCGGCGACAAGGTGAGCCTGGCCTACACGATACGCAAGGGGCGCTCCTGGCTCGTCCTGCCCGCGCGCGTCAAGGAGTACACCTTCTACGTCGACGGCGCGCCGGCCTCGGTCCAGGTGCCGGCGGACTTCAGCGACTTCGACGACGTGGTCTTCGACACCTACTTCCCCGACAGGGCCGCACTGATGGCGCAGGTCCAGCGCGCGGCCCAGGCGGGCCAGATCGAGGAGGTGAGCCTCAAGCTCGACGAGGCCAACAACGGCATCTACGAGGCGCTTCGCGTCCCGCTCGGCAAGACCGTGAAGGCGGGTGAGCCGATCGTCCGCTTCGACATCATGACCGGCGACCAGCTCTTCGTCGACCGGGTGACCTACCAGTTCGTCCGCCCGACGGTCGGGCAGGGGTTCGTCTTCAGGACCGACAACATCCCCGACATCGCGCGCACCTTCGGTGCGCAGTACTTCATCAAGCGCCTGATCGGCGTCCCCGGTGACGAGATCGAGATGCGGGAACCCATGATCTTGCGCAACGGCAAGCCGATTACCGGGTCCAGCACGTTCGAGCTGAACGGCAACCGGGTTGCCCCCTACCGGGGCTACTTCAACGCGACGCGCGAGGACTCGCGCTACAGCCTGCTCTTCAAGGGCGAGTCGATTCGGGTCCCGGACTTCTCCTACCTGGCCCTGGGCGATAACAGCATGAACAGCTTTGACGGACGGTTTTGGGGCTACGTCCCGGCCAAGGACGTGGTCGGCAGGCCCCTTTTCATCTACTACCCGTTTACCCGGCGCTGGGGTCCGGCGAAGTAGGCCGTGGGGATGCCCGGTTGACAGCGGCCGGGGCAGGGGTTTTCTAGTCGCTCCACCGGGGTAACCCCCGCCGATCCCGGCGCACCCCCCCGTTGCCACCCCAATGAAGCGATCCCTAGCACCCCTGTTGCTCGGCCTCTGCCTGGCCTCCACCGCCCTTGCGGCCGCCTATGACGTGCGCTCCTACGGGGCGAAGGGCGACGGCATGACAAACGATGCTCCCGCCGTGAACGCGGCGATCAGTGCCGCAAGCGCGGCCGGGGGCGGCACCGTCGACTTTCCGGCGGGCGACTACCTCGTGGGCTCGGTCCGGCTGAAGAGCAACGTGTCCCTTCACCTCGGCCCCGGCTCGTCCCTCATCGCCTCCTCCGAACCCGGCGCCTACGACAAGGCCGAGCCCAACAGCTGGGGCGACACGCTCCATTACCAGGACTTCGGGCACAGCCACTTCCACGACGGCCTCATTTGGGGCGAGGGCCTCACCAACATCGGGATCACCGGCCCGGGACGGATCTACGGCCGTGGACTGTCGCGAGATTGGGGCGACGACAAGGCGGCGCAGAACGTCGGGAACAAGGCGCTGTCGCTCAAGAACTGCCGCAACGTCCTGCTGCGCGACTTCACGATCGCCCACGGGGGCTGGTTCGGGATCCTGGCTACCGGGGTCGACAACCTCGTGATTGACGGCCTGACGATCGATACGAACCGCGATGGTATGGACATCGACTGCTGCCACAACGTGAGGGTCAGCAACTGCTCCGTGAACTCGCCCTATGACGACGGGATTTGCCTGAAGAGCTCATTCGGGCTCGGGCAGTTCCGCTCCACCGAGAACGTCACGATCTCCGACTGCCTGGTGTGCGGCTATGACGAGGGCACGCTGATCGACGGGACGCGGGTCCGCTCCAACCGCTCGCCCACCGGCCGGATCAAGTTCGGGACGGAGTCCAACGGCGGGTTCAAGGCCGTCACCATCACCAACTGTGTCTTCGAGTTCTGCCGCGGCCTCGCCCTAGAGAGCGTCGACGGGGCGGTCCTGGAGGACGTGACGGTGTCGAACCTCACAATGAGGTCGATCTACGATGCGCCGATATTTCTCAGGCTGGGGGCGCGCATGCGCGGGCCGGACGGGACGCCCGTCGGCGTCCTCCGGCACGTCGTCATCAGCAACGTGGTCGCCGAGGACGTCCGCGGGCGCCAGGCCATCCTGATCGCGGGGATCCCCGGTCACCCTGTCGAGGACGTGCTTATTGATAACGTGAGGATGCAGTTCGCGGGCGGCGGGACCGCCGAGGACGCCGGCCGGCAGATGCCGGAGCAGGAGAAGGATTACCCCGAGCCGGGGAAGCTGGGCGCGACGCCCTCCTGGGGCCTCTACGCCCGCCATGCGGCGGGCCTCTCCTTCCACCACGTGGTGCTGACCGCGGCCTCCCCCGAACAAAGGGGCCCGATCGGGCTCGAGGACGTTGTCGGCGCGGCCTTCGAGCACGTGGCGGCAGCCCGCTCCGAGTCCGGCGCGACGTTTAGCCTTAAATCCGTGACGGGGTTCTCGTCGGAGCGGTGCCTTGGGGTGGCCGACACGGAGCGGGCCGGTCCTGTGGCCGCCGAGCGGCTCTAAGCCGGCTCAGTTGTCCCTCGGACCCGGGCCGCGCACCAGGTGCACGACCAGGGACAAGACGAAGAGCACGACAAAGATGTAGAAGAGGGTCTGGGCGATCGCGATCGAGGTGCCGGCCACGCCCGTGAAGCCGAGGGCGCCGGCGATGATTGCGAGCAGGAGGAATGCGAGGATCCAGCGGATCATGGGAGTGTTTATTTTGGGTTGGACTGTCTGTCGGTCGGGTCGGGGCTAGAGTGAGCCCCGGATGAGAGCGATTGCGGAGAGGGCCTCGGCTGCGCGCCGGCCCCACTTCCCGGGCACCAGGGCCAACAGGCGCGGGAACAGCGCCGCAGGGTGGAACGGCTCCTCGGGTGCCCGCGGCCGGAGGGCGATCCGGAGGTTCAAGCGGTCGAGCTCGCATTCCAGGGCTAGGCACTGGCGGCGCTCGGCAAAGGAGGGCGGGGGTTGCTGGCTCATGGGTCCTTTTGGCCGACCAGCGACCGGACGGCGGCGCAGTCATCGTGGAAGACACGGCGGGTCTCGGAGAAGGGGGTCCATGCCCTCGCGCGGTGGTAGGCCGCCCATGCGAGAAGGGCGGCGGCGCACACATCGGAGACCGCAACCCCGGTGATGATCAGGGCGCGGTCCTCGCGGGCCCAGACCGAGGCGGCGATGGCCAGGGTGAGGGCGAACCCGCACAATAGGAGGAACGCGCCTGCGAGCGCGGCCAGGACGGCGGTGACCGCGGTGTGGGCCCGGGCCTCCCCGAGCTCGAGAGCCGCCAGCTCCCCGCGGTGGATCAGGGCGCCGGCCAGGAGCCGTGAGACCGAGGATATTTCGCCCTCGGTTGTGGTATTCTCGCGTTCCAGCATGGTCGGGGATGCCGCTTAGCTGGCGCTGTTAGAGCGAAGGCGGCCGGAGACGAGGATTCCCAGCACGAGGCCGAGGCCCAGGGCCACCCCGATGGTCGGGTAGGGATTGGCGCGAATGGCGTCGTCGGCCCGGGCGGCCTGGCGCTTCACGGCCTTTCCGAGGTTGGCCGCCAGGGCCTTGCCCTCGTCGACCGCCTCGCGCAGCCGCGCGCGGAGGTCCTCCAGGTTCGCGCTGTGGCCCTCTTTGACGCTCGTGAGGGCCGCTTCCGCCTCGTGGATTAGGGCCTTGAGGGTGTCGGTGCCGGAGTGTTCGGGGGCTTCGGAAGGAGTCGTATGGTCGCGCATGGTCGGGGGGGATTGAGTGTTCATGGATGGTTAACTACCCATCACTGACCCCCTTTCCGGCGAGTGGTTGCCCGGTTGGGCAACATTCGGCACCTGGGCCGGTCGCGCGGCCCCCCGAGCCCTAGCCGCGGGTGCGCATGGCCTCGAGCTCCTCCCACCGCGAGAAGGCGACCGCGTGCCTGCGCTCAAGATCGTCCAGGCGGGCCTTCACCACCGCTGCCGCGCTCCGTTCCTTCTGGTAGAACACGGGGTCTGCCATCTTGGCGCCGAGCTCCGCCTGCTCGGCCTCGATGGCCTCGATCTGCGCGGGGAGCTCCTCCAGCTCCTTTCGCTCCTTGTTGGTGAGCTTGCGGGCGCCCTTCACGGCCCCCTTGGGATCGCGCTCCTGCGGGGCCGGGGCCGCCGCCTGGGCGGCCCGTGCCGCGGCCTTCTCCTTTTCCTTCACCCAGTCGGCGTACCCGCCGACGTAGTCGCCGATCCGCCCCTCGCCCTCGAAGACGAGCGTGCTCGTGACGACATTGTCCAGGAAGTCGCGGTCGTGGCTCACGATCAGGAGCGTCCCGGAGTACTCGACCAGGAGATCCTCCAAGAGGTCCAGTGTCTCGGCGTCCAGGTCGTTGGTGGGCTCGTCCATGACCAGCACGTTCGCGGGCTTCGTGAAGAGCCTGGCGAGGAGGAGCCGGTTGCGCTCGCCGCCGGAAAGCACGCGGGCAGGCGTGCGCGCCCGGTCGGGCGTGAAGAGGAAGTCCTGGAGATAGCTGATCACGTGGCGCGTGCGGCCCTCGATCGTCACCGTCTCGTTCCCGTCGGCGATGTTGTCGGCTACCGACTTCGCGTCGTCGATCTGCGCCCGCATCTGGTCAAAATAGACAAAGGCAAGCTGGGTTCCCTGGGTGATCGTCCCGGAGGTGGGCTTAAGCTGGCCGAGGAGAAGCTTGATCAGGGTCGACTTGCCGGAGCCATTCGGGCCGATGATGCCGATTTTGTCGCCGCGGGTAAGGGTGGTCGTGAAGTCTTTAACGAGGAGGCGGCCGTCGGGATAGGCGAAGGACATGTTCTCGACGTCGAT
>CAISPT010000316.1 GCA_903887455.1 uncultured Opitutaceae bacterium
CTGTGCGGTGCCACCCTGGCCGGCTCCGGGGGAAACTGGGGCGTGCTGAAGTGGACGACCGGCCTGTGGCCCAAGGTCGTGCTGCCAATGATCTCCTCCCCGGTCATCGGATTTGCCTGCGGGATGCTCCTTATGAGCCTGATCATGATCGTGTTCAGCAGGGCGCGACCGCGGCTGGTCTCCGCGATCTTCGGCAGGGCGCAACTGGTGAGCGCGGGCTTCATGGGCTTTAGCCACGGATCGAACGACGCCCAAAAGACGATGGGGATCGTCACCCTGACGCTCATGACCGCCACCCAGCAGGGGCTCTTCGCGGCCCTTCCGCCCTGGCTTTCGTTCCTCAGGATCCAGCAGACGAGCGGCGTTCCGAAATGGGTCGTCGTGACCTGCGCCCTCACGATGGCCGCGGGAACAGCCGGCGGCGGCATGCGAATCATCCGGACCATGGGCCAGCGCCTGGTGAAGCTGCAGCCCGTCCAGGGTTTTGCCGCCGAGACCACCGCCGCGTGCGTGATTTACGGCGCCTCGACCCTCGGGGTGCCGGTGTCCACCACGCATGTCATCTCGACCTCAATCATGGGTGTCGGCGCCACCAAGCGTTGGAACGCCGTCAAATGGGGCGTGGTCGAGCGGATCGTGATGGCCTGGCTCCTCACGCTGCCGGTCACCGGCCTCCTGGGGGCGCTCTTCGTCTGGCTGATGAAGGCCGTCTAGGGCGTCACTGGGCCGAGGAGGCACTGCCCGAGGGAAGGTTGAGGACGAACCTCGCCCCGCTTCCGGGCTCGCTCTCAATTCGGACTTCGCCGCCGTGCGCCTGGATCACGTGCTTGACGATTGCGAGCCCGAGGCCGGTGCCGCCCTGCTCCCTTGATCGCGCCTTGTCCACGCGGTAGAAACGCTCGAAGATCCTTAGCTGGGCGTCCTTGGGGATCCCCGGTCCGTCATCGGAGACCGAAAGCTCGATGCGCCCGTCAGCCAGCTGGCTCCCGTCCACAGTGGTCGTGCCGGAGACCCGGCCGTACTTGATGGCGTTGTCCACGAGGTTCGACACCACCTGCCGTATGCGGTCGTTGTCGGCGAGCGCCACGAGCGACGCGGGAACCCGGTTCACCAGCGTGACGTCGCGGGCGTGCGCCCGCGGCTGAAGGTCGTCGATCGCGTCCTGCACCGTCGACTTGAGGGCCAGGGGCTGGCGGTCGAGGCGCAGTCCCCCGGAGTCCAGGGTCGAGAGCAGGAGCAGGTCGTCGATCAGCAGCGCAAGCCGGTTGGCGTGCTTGTCGATGATCTGCAGGAAGCGCGCGAGGGCCGCCGGGTCGTCTTTGGCACCGTCCAGCAGCGTCTCCGCCGCGCTCTTAATGAGGGAGAGCGGAGTGCGCAGCTCATGGCTCACGTTGGCCACGAATTCCTGCCGGACCCCCTCGAGCTGCCTTAGGCGGGTAAGATCGTGGAAGACGAGGATCGCACCGTCGTTCGCCCCCGAACCGTCGCGCAGCGCGAGCGCATTCACTTGGAGGAACCTCGGAGCATCCATGGAGTCGATCCTTAGCTCGTGGCCAAGCACCTCGAGTTCCTTCTCGAGCCGGGCAACCACGGAGGCGACCTCATGGTTGCGGGTAGCCTCGAGCACGGACTTCCCCGAGGCCTGCCCCTCGAACCCGAAGAGCGACTGCGCCGCCCGGTTGGCGAGCCGGATGCGACCGCCGCCGTCGACGACAACCAGGCCCTCGACCATCCGGTCGAAGAGCGCCGCCGTGCGCTGAGCCTGCTCCCGGAGCTCCTTTTCCCGCCTCGAGCGCTGCTCGGCGACTTCCTGCCTGTTCCTCTCCGCGTCGGCCCTTCGGAGCAGGCGTTCGCGGCTCCACGCGGCGGCGAGTGCGACCACGGTCGCTATCAGGAGTATGAGGGCTGTTTCCATTGCCGGGCTCAGGCCTCGGCAGCAAAGCGATAGCCGACGCCCCTGACAGTCTCCAGATGGTCGGCCGCCGTGCCAAGCTTCTCGCGAAGCCTCCGCATGTGCGTGTCGACCGTCCGGCTGTCTATCGGGTTTTCGTATCCCCAGACGTCCTGCAGGAGGCGGTCACGCGACTGCACCCTGCCCCGCCGGCGGGCTAGGATCTCCAGCAGCTTGAACTCCGTCGCCGTCAGCGTCACCCCGCGGCCCGAAACCTGAACCACATGCCGGGGCACGTCGATCTGTATCTCCCCTATCCTCAACTGGTTACCCTGGTCGTCTCCCGACCGGACACGCGTGAGCTGCTTTCGGATGCGAATCACGAGCTCCCGCGGGCTGAAGGGCTTGGTCACGTAGTCGTCGGCCCCGAGCTCAAGGCCGAGTACCCTGTCCATCTCCGCGGCCCTGGCCGTCAGCATGATGATCGGGATCGACGCCGTCGAGGCGTCGCGCCGCAGGATTTTGCAAACCTCGAGGCCGTCGACCTCCGGAAGCATCAGGTCGAGCACGATCAGGTCGGGACGCTCGTCGCGAGCTATGGCAATCGCCCTGGTGCCGTCCTTCGCAAAAATGGGCGTGTAGCCCGCCTCCCGGAGCTTGAAGCCGAGCACCTCCAGTGCATCCGGCTCATCGTCAACTACCAGGATCTTTGTCTTCATTGAGCTTTTGCCCCGAATGCCTGATGTCGATCGCCTCGTAAAGGTAAACAACGTCCTCGGCGATGTTTGTAGCGTGGTCGGCTATACGCTCCAGGCACTTGGAGATGACCATAAGGTTGAGGCAGCGCGAGATCGTCGCCGGCCGCTCTATCATGAAGCTTGAGAGCTCCCGGTGGAGCTGGCGGTTGAGGTTGTCGACCTCGGTGTCGCGGCGGATCACGGCGCGGGCCTTCTCGGGCTCGCGGTTGATGAACGACGAGATGGCGTCCCTCATCATCTCGAGGGCCATGGTCGCCATCCGCGGAAGATCGACGTAAGCCTTCAACTGCGGCTCGGTGTTCAGCTCTATGGCGCGGCGCGAGATCGTCACCGCCGAGTCCCCGATCCTCTCGAGGTTTTGCGAAATCTTCATCGCCACGGTGGTCAGGCGCAGGTCGGTTGCCACCGGCGCCTTGGCCAGGAGGTGGATCGCGATGTCGTCGATCTCGACCTCGAACTGGTCGATGATGTTGTCGTCGTCCTGAACGGACTGCGCAAGCGGGTCGTCCCGCTCCACGAGGGCCCTCATCGAGCGCGTCACGGCCGATTCGGCGTGGCTCGCCATCGCGAGCAGGCTCTCCTTGAGCTGATTCATCTCTTCGGCGTAGTGGGTCATCGCAGGGTGTTTTGGGATTTGGATCAGCCGAAGCGACCGGAGACATAGGCCTCGGTCTGCGGATTGCTCGGGTTTGTGAACATGTTTCGCGTGTTTCCGAACTCGATCAGCTTGCCCATGTAGAAGAAGGCCGTCCGGTCCGAGCACCGCGCGGCCTGCTGCATGTTGTGGGTGACGATGACGAC
>CAISPT010000317.1 GCA_903887455.1 uncultured Opitutaceae bacterium
GACGGCATACGCGATCGAGTAATGTGACTGGAGTTCAGACGTGTGCTCTTCCGATCTGGCTTCCTCGCCAGGATCGCCTCGAGGTCCATCTCCGTGATCTTGATGTTCTTGTAGTCGATCGCCCTGCGCGGGATCACCGGAAGGCCGGGCAGGAGGGCCTCGGTCTCCGCCCTCCCATGAGTCTCGACGACGCCCACCACGATGTCGACCCCGTCCTTGAGCTCTTGTTGCGCCGCGCGGAGCATGGCAAAGGTCTTGCCGACCCCCGGGCACATGCCGAAGAACACCTTTAGCTTGCCCCGGCGTGAGCGTTGCTCCTCGCGGTTTAGAGACGCCAAAATCGCGTCTGGGTCGGGGCGTTGGTCACTCATTTTCCACCTTGAAGTGTGGCCCGGGAAGGCCCGGGCGCAAGCCACCCGACACCCGTCTCCGCCCGCGCCGGAACCGTGGGCCTAAACCGAGCATCACGGCGCGAGCCGGCGCGGGTGCGGCGCGTTGGGCCAGACCACGCGGGAATGGCCCGGTGCATATCCCAAATTCCACTGCGCCACCGCCAAGCCGAGGACAAAGGCTGCGAGCGCCACCATGACGTGGGTCCAGACCCGACTCCGCTGGATGACGTTCTCCATTTGAAGCAACGAGGCTAGGGCGCGCTTCGGCCTGCCGAGTCCAAGGCGATGTTTAAGCGAAGCACGTTAACCCCGGCTTCGCCGAGGAAGCCCAGGTCCCGACCCTCCGTGCTGGAGGCGATGAGTTCCTGCACCCGCGCCAACGGCACACCGCGAGCCTTGGCGACCCGCGCTGCCTGAAGCGCGGCGTTCTCCGGGCTAATGTGCGGGTCAAGTCCACTTGCGGAGGAGGTGACCGCGTCGGCCGGCACAAGGGCGTCGGCCGGTAGCGAGTTGCCATCGCGGTAGGCCTTTGTCGCCGCCTTGATGCTGTCGCTCAGCTTCTGGCTGGTGGGGCCTAGGTTGGTTCCGCCTGAGCTGGTTGCGTCGTAGCCCGTTCCCGCGGCCGAAGGCCGCGGTTGGAAATACTTGTCGCTCGAGAAATTCTGGGCAAGGAGGGTTGATCCCCTCACGTTCCCGGTGGCGTCTACGACGAGGCTGCCGTTTGCCTTTGCCGGGAACAGGGCCTGCGCGGCCGCCCATACAGCGACCGGATAGGCGCCGCAAAGCACGACGGCAAGGACCGCCGTTAAGAGGAGGGATATAAGGAGTTGTTTGAGGAGGTTACTCATGGCTTAGACGAGGTGCACGGCGTTGATGATCAGGTCGATCAGCTTGATCCCGACAAAGGGGATGAGGATGCCCCCCAAGCCGTAGATGAGCAGGTTGCGTCGCAGCATGGCTGCGGCGCCTATCGGCCTGTAGGCGACCCCGCGCAGCGCCAGGGGGATGAGCGCAATGATCACCAGGGCGTTGAAGATGACGGCGCTAAGGATCGCGCTTAGCGGCGAAGCCAGGTGCATGACGTTAAGAGGGGCAATCGCCGGGAACGCGCCCACAAGCATGGCCGGGATGATCGCGAAGTACTTGGCGACGTCGTTGGCGATGCTGAAGGTCGTCAGTGCCCCGCGGGTGATCAGCAGCTGCTTGCCGATCTCTACGATGTCGAGGAGCTTCGTCGGGTTGGAGTCGAGGTCCACCATGTTGCCGGCCTCCTTGGCGGCCTGTGTCCCCGTGTTCATGGCTACCCCGACGTCTGCCTGGGCGAGGGCGGGAGCATCGTTGGTGCCGTCGCCGGTCATGGCGACCAGGTGGCCGGCTGCCTGCTCCTCCCGGATTCGGGAAAGCTTCATCTCCGGGGTCGCCTGGGCGAGGAAATCGTCGACGCCCGCTTCAGCGGCAATGGCCGCCGCGGTGAGCGGGTTGTCACCCGTGATCATGACGGTGCGTATCCCCATCGCGCGAAGCTGGGCGAAGCGCTCCTTGATGCCGCCCTTAACGACATCCTTCAGGAAGATGACGCCGAGAGTCTCGTTGCCCTCTGCGACCACAAGGGGGGTGCCGCCCTGGCGGGAGATGTCATCCACGGAGGCGGACACCGGCTCGGGGAATTTGCCTCCCTGCGATTCGACCCAGGCCTTTACGTTGGCGGCGGCGCCCTTGCGGATCGAGCGGGCCTGTTGGCCATCGGCCGCTGCTAGGTCGACTCCGCTCATTCGGGTCTGGGCCGTGAACGGGACAAAGTTCGCTCGGCTCGGGGAGAGGTCTCTGGCCCGAAGCTGGTACCGCTCCTTCGCGAGCACCACGACGCTTCGACCCTCGGGGGTTTCATCAGCGAGGGACGCGAGCTGGGCTGCGTCCGCCAGGCGTTCGACGGGTACGCCCGGGGCGGCGATGAAGGCCGTCGCCATGCGGTTGC
>CAISPT010000318.1 GCA_903887455.1 uncultured Opitutaceae bacterium
CAATGCCGACATCTTCGGCGAGGCCGGTCCCGAGGCTGAGATCGAGCTGATCGCGCTCCAGGTGCAATGCATGCGGGCCTTCGGCCTCACGAAGGACGATTTCTGCGTCAGGCTAAGCGACAGGAACCTGTGGTTCCACTTCCTGGGATCGCTCGGGCTGGACGACGCGAGGATCCGCGGCCTTCTCGGGGCCGTCGACAAGTTCGAGCGGAACGGGGACGCCGCGTTCGCGGGCTACGAGGAGGCCTTCGGCCCGATTGATCCGGCGCTAAAGACGAAGGTGCTCTCCTTCCTCGCCATCCGCTCATTCCCCGAGATCGAGGCGTCCCTTGGCTCCGCGCCCTCGGAGGCCATTCGCGCGCGCCTCTCCGACTGGAGGACGCTCCTTGGGGGCCTTTCGGCGATGGGCCTTTCCGAGTTCATCCAGGTGGACCTTGGGGTCGTCCGGGGACTCGCCTACTACACGGGTTTCGTCTTCGAGGCCTTCGACAGGAAGGGCGAACTCCGCGCGCTGGCCGGCGGCGGCCGCTATGACGACCTGGTGGGGAAGCTCGGGGGATCTGAGCTTCCGGCCGTGGGCTTTGCGATCGGCGACATGACCTTTGCGCTCCTGCTTGACGAGCGCGGGCTGACACCCGTCGTCTCGAACGCCCCCGACGTGTACTGCGTCATCGGGGGCGAGGCCGAGCGGAAGGCGGCTTTCGCCGACATCCTGAGCCTGAGGTCGGTGGGTTACCGGGTGGAGTACCCGATGCGGGACGTGGCCTTCGGCAAGCAGCTGAAGGCGGCGGTCGAGTCCGGTGCCAAGGCGGCGCTCATCTACGGGAGCGACGAGCTTTCGCGCGGGGTCGTAAAGCTTCGGGACCTCGGCGACCGCTCCGAGCGCGAGTTCCCGCTGGGCCAGGTTGCCGAGAGCGTCCGCGGATTCTTCCAGGGCACGGATTGAGGGAGCTTGTCAGGAAGCTCGGAACCGCGCGCTGCATTCCGGCCGGCATTTGACGTCTGGTATGAGCCAAAGGTGTCGGTTCTGTACTCGCACCTTCCGGGTATTGGGATACCCTTTAAAGGAACCTTATGCCACTTAAAGGTAACACCGTATCCTTTATAGGAATGACGTCTTCGACTCTCACGAGCGGCATCGCCGCACGTGCGAAGGCCAGGCGCCTGCAGCTGGGGTGGTCACGTGAGGAGCTGGCGGCCCGCTCCGGTGTAAGCCCGTGGACCCTGAAGCGCTTCGAGGTTTCCGGGCGGATCGCCCTTGAAACACTCGCCAAGCTTGCCGTTGTCCTCGAGGAGGTCCCGGGCTTCGAGCGCCTCTTTTCGCCGAAGGAGGCCGTTCCGCAGACGATGAGGCAACTGGAGCGGCTTAACCCCCCGGTGCGCAAGCGGGGAAGGACGCTGCGGTGAGTACGCTCAAAAAGCTCGGCGTGCAGATGGGCGGGCGCGCCATAGGGACGCTCGCGGAAACTCCCGGAGGGGAGATCTATTTCGATTACGATGCGCAGTGGCTCGCCGACGGCTTCTCACTCTCGCCCTACTTCTCCCGCTGACTCCGGGGCTAAAGCGAGAGCAGACACGGATATTCGAGGGCGTTTTTGGTGTCTTTGATGACTCGCTGCCTGACGGGTGGGGCCGGCTTCTCACGGATCGCTACTTCCGGGCGAAAGGAAGGGCGCCGGAGACCCTCACCGCGCTTGAGCGGCTGGCTTTCGTCGGGAGCCGGGGCCCGGGCGCCCTCTGCTACGGGCCGGCCGGCGAGCCCGACGACGCCCAGGATGCTGCCCTTGACCTCGCGGCGGTGGCCCAACAGGCCGAGCGCATTGCTTCGGGAAGCCCGGAGGAGGCACTTCCTGCTCTACAGGCCGCCGGGGTTTCCTCGAGCGGGTCGCGTCCCAAGGTGTCCGTCGCCTTCAACCCAAAGACAAACACGATCATGGCGGCGGCTGAGACGCCATTGCCCGGATTCGAGCATTGGATCGTGAAGTTCCGGGCCAAGGAGGATCCGGAGGATTCGGGGGCGGTTGAGGAGGCCTATGCTGAAATGGCCCGGTCGGCGGGCGTCGTCGTTCCGCCGACCCGCCTAGTCGAAACCAAGGGGGTCGGTTTTTCGGGGTGCGGCGCTTCGACTTCGGGAGCGGGGCCAGGCTCCACACCCACACGTTAGGGGGATGGTGCATTCCCACTTCCAGCACCCTAACAGGGACTACCAGGAATTCCTCGGGGTCGTCTTCCATGTCACGCGGGATTTCAAGCAGGTGGAGCAGGCCTACCGCCGGGCCGCCTTCAACGTGATTGCTCACAACCGGGACGACCATGTGAAGAACCACGCCTTTCTCGCGACGAGCACGGGGGAGTGGTCGCTCTCTCCGGCCTTCGACCTCACGTTTTCAATCGGGGTGAACGGCCAGCACAACATGACGGTGGCCGGAAGCGGGCTGCCGGGCACGAAGGAACTGCTTGCCCTCGCTGCCAGCGCGGGCCTGGGCGGGAAGCGCGCCAGGGAGATCCTGCGCGAGGTCTCCACCTCCATGCGGCTCTGGCCCACCTTCGCGAGTAAGGCGGGCGTTTCAAAGGCGTCCCGCGAGAGGGTCGCGGCAGCCCTTAAGGGTTAGCCGCGGCGCTGGGAATTAGGCCAGGTCGCCCGGGCCGAAGGCCCCGGGCAGGAGCGCCGAGAGCGTCGTCTCGATCCGGTTCTTCGTGTCGCAGACGCTGATCACGAGCGCCTCGGGTCCGAACTCGTTGATCACCTGCCGGCAGGCGCCGCAGGGCGCCGTGGGAAGGGAGGTGGGCGTGTAGATGGCGACCGCCGACACGGAGCTTTCGCCCGCGGCGACGGCCGTGAAGATCGCGGTCCTCTCGGCGCAGTTGCACAGGCCGTAGGAGGCGTTCTCCACGTTGCACCCGCTGTAGACCCGGCCCGAGCCGCCGATGACGGCGGCGCCCACGGGGAACTTGGAGTACGGGGAGTAGGTGCGGGACGCCGCCAGGCGAGCGGCCTTCTCGATCCGGCGGAGGGAGGCTTCGGTGGGCTTCTTTGGCATAGGCTGGAAGGGATTGGGGCAAGCCCCGCTAGGGAGCGAGCTCTTTGCGCGTCTCCGCGAACGCCCGGATGGCGGCGGCCAAGTTCTCCTCGTTGTGGGCCGCGCTCACCTGGGTGCGGATCCGTGCCGCCCCCTGGGGGACGACGGGGAAGAAGAAGCCGACCACGTAGATGCCCTTCTCGAGCATCCGGGCGGCGAAGCGCTGGGCGAGCGCGGCGTCGCCCAGCATGACCGGGACGATGGGGTGGCTGCCGGCCCTGATCGAGAGCCCGGCCTTCTCGAGGCCCTCCCGGAAGAGTCGCGTGTTGCGGTGGAGCCTCTCGCGGAGCTCGGGGCTCCGGGTGATCAGGTCCAGGCACGCGACCGAGGCCGCGGCGATCGCGGGCGGAAGCGTGTTCGAGAACAGGTAGGGCCTGGAGCGCTGGCGCAGGAGGTCGATGATGCCCTTCCGGCCGCTCACGTAGCCGCCGGAGGCCCCGCCGAGCGCCTTGCCGAGAGTCCCGGTCAATAGGTCCACCCGGTCCATGACCCCGTGGAGCTCGTGCGTCCCGCGGCCGCTTGGCCCCATGAAGCCGACGGCGTGGCTGTCGTCCACCATGACGAGCGCCCCGTGGCGCTCGGCCTGGTCGCAGATCTCGCGGAGCGGGGCGACATAGCCGTCCATCGAGAAGACCCCGTCGGTCACGATGAGGGTGAAGCGGGCGTTGCCGGCCCTGGCCTCGGCGAGCTTCGCCTCAAGGTCCGCCATGTCGCGGTTCTTGTAGCGCAGGCGCCGGGCCTTCGAGAGCCGGATCCCGTCGATGATCGAGGCGTGGTTAAGCTCGTCGCTGATCACGGCGTCCTCCTCGCCGAGGAGGGTCTCGAAGACGCCGCCGTTCGCGTCAAAGCAGGAGGAGTAGAGGATCGTGTCGTCGGTGTGAAGAAACGCCGAGAGCTTCGCCTCGAGCTCCTTGTGGATCTCCTGAGTCCCGCAGATGAAGCGCACGCTCGCCAGGCCGTAGCCCCAGCGGTCGAGGGCCGCGTGCGCAGCCTTCACGACCTCGGGGTGGTCGGCGAGCCCCAGGTAGTTGTTGGCGCAGAAATTAAGGACCTGCGCCCCGCCGGAGACGGCGATAGCGGCGCCCTGCGGGGTCGCGATCACGCGCTCCCCCTTAGTGAGGCCCGCGGCCCCGATCTCCGAGAGGATCCGCTCCAGGTGCGCCTTGTAGCTCGGGGGCATCGGCTAGTCCCAGTTGAGCACGATCTTGCCGCTCTTGCCCGAGCGCATGAGGTCGAAGCCCTGCTGGAACTCCGTGAAGGGAAGGCGGTGCGTGATGACCGGCGAGATGTCGAGCCCGCTCTGGATCATGGCCGTCATCTTGTACCAGGTGTCGTACATCTCGCGGCCGTAGATGCCGCGGATCGTGAGCATGTTGAAGACCACCTTGTTCCAGTCGACGGCGGCCGAGGCCGGCATGATGCCAAGGAGGGCGATCCGCCCCCCGTGGGCCATGTTGTCGATCATGTCGTTAAGCGCCCTCGGGTTGCCGGACATCTCAAGGCCCACGTCGAAACCCTCCTTCATCCCGAGCTCGGCCTGGACGTCCGGGAGCTTCTCCCGGGAGACGTCGACCACGCGTGTGGCTCCCATCTTGGCGGCGAGCGCCAAGCGGTCGGGGTTCACGTCGGTGACGACGATCTTCCGGGCGCCGCAGTGCTTGGCGATCGCGGCCGCCATGCAGCCGATCGGGCCCGCGCCGGTCACAATCACGTCCTCGCCCACCAGGTCGAACTGGAGGGTCGTGTGGGTGGCGTTGCCGAGCGGGTCGAAGCAGGAGAGGACGTCCAGCGGGATTGCCGGGTCCACAGGGACGGCGTTCGAGGCGGGGATGCACAGGTACTCGGCGAACGCGCCGTTGCGGTTCACGCCCACGCCCTTCGTGTCCTTGCACAGGTGCCGTCGGCCGGCCAGGCAGTTGCGGCAGACGCCGCAGACGATGTGGCCCTCGCCGTCGACCAGGTCGCCCTTCTGGAAGCGCTGGACGGAGGAGCCGACCTCCTCGATCACACCCACGAACTCGTGGCCGATGATCATCGGGGCCTTGATAGTCCGCTGCGCCCAGTCGTCCCAGTTGTAGATGTGGACGTCGGTGCCGCAGATGGAGGTCTTCTTCACCCGGATCAGGACGTCGTTGGGCCCCGGGACGGGCACCGGGGCCTCCGTCAGGGCGAGGCCGGGTCCCGGCTTCAGCTTGGAGATCGCTCGCATCGTCGTCGCTCTCATGTGGGTGGCAGATCGTCGCCCCAAAACGCCCCGGAAACAACTCCGAAGCGGGCTCAACGGGCGTCATATGTCCGGGCTAGCATCGGGTCCTCCCGCGCATGCTCTGGCCGTTCGGCGGGCCCTGCGATGCTCTCTCATTGACCGCGTGGGGGTATCACTTAAGGGGCACTTATGAGATCGGAACTCGTTACGACCTTGAAAAGGCGAGCAACGGAGATCATCGCAGACTTACAGATCGAGGGAGACCCCATCCTCATCAGGCAACATGGTAAGCCAGCAGCTCACCTGGTTCACGTTGCCTCCTACGATGAACTCAACCGCCGCCTCTCGGTTGTCGAGGGGATCGCACGGGCGAGCAGGCTGTCCGGGACGGGCGGGTTCACACTCAATTGGAAGCAAAGCGGCGCCTCTCGAGATGGCTCAAATAGCATGGGCGGCACCGGCGCTGTTGCAGCTCGAGGCAATTATCGAGTTTCTAGCCCTCGATAAGCCTAAGGCCGCCAAGGCTGTCGCCTTGCGCAGTATCGATACGACCGACTCTCTGGAACGTTTTCTGCGGCTGGGTAGGCCGATAAGGGAATTTCCCCGCAAGAATTATCGCCAGGTGTGGAGTAAACCCTGTTGGCTATAGTATCGTATCGGGGGCACTGACGTGCATATTCTGCACGTGCGTAGGGCCGATAAACCCCTGCGTGTTGATGACCTAATTGCTGACGACGCATGACCTCGCCGAATCAATCGACAGACCAGGCGCTTGCCCCTGTCACGTCTCCTGCGGTGAACGAGCCGCGCCCGCGGTAGCGTGGGCCCCCTCAGCGTTCGCCTCACTCAACAGCCATGACCAACCAATTCTACAGCCCCTTCGACTGCGAGACCCTGGGCGGCGCCCGGAAAACCGATTACCGGAACGCCTTCCAGATCGATAGGGACCGGATCATCCACGCGCACGCCTTTAGGAAGCTCCAGTCGAAGACGCAGGTCTTCCTGTCGGGCGAGTACGACTTCTACCGGACGCGGCTCACCCACTCGATGGAGGTGGCGCAGATCGGGCGCTCGATCTGCCACTACCTTCGGACGCTCAAGGGGCCGTTAAGGGACGACTTCTACATCGATTCCGACCTCGTGGAGGCGGTCTGCCTCGCGCACGACCTGGGCCACCCCCCGTTCGGGCACTCCGGGGAGCGGACGCTCCAGGAGCTCATGCTTCCCTGGGGCGGGTTCGAGGGCAACGCCCAGACGCTCCACCTCTTGATCGGCACCATGTACCAGGACCGGGCCGGCGTGAGGGGAATGCAGCCGACCCGCGCCCTTCTGGACGGCGTCCTCAAGTACAAGACGCTCTTCGGGCAGTTCCCTAAGCCCCCCGCGAACCACTTTCTCTACGACTCCCAGAAAAAAGTCCTGGGCTTCGTCTTCGGAGGGGCGCGGATCCCGCGCTCGCTGCCGCCCGGCGATCGCCTGAACGCCCACAAGAGCGTCGAGTGCCAGATCATGGACTGGGCCGACGACGCGGCGTACTCCCTGAACGACATCGTGGACGGGGTGAAGACAGGCTTCCTGACGATTGAGCGGATCGAGGCCTGGGCCGAGGGGAGCGTGGGGGACGCGGCGGGCTTAAGGCTTCTGGACGAGCTCCTGGACGCCGTCCGCACCGACCGGCTGGAGGCGATCTTCTCGGCCCGGATCGGCTCCTTCATCACGGCCTGCCGCCTCAGGCAGCGGGAGGGCTTCATGGCGGAGAAGACCCACCGCTACCGCTACGAGCTCGTCGTCGCCCCGGAGGCCCTCCGGCAGGCGGCCTTCTACAAGAAGCTCGCCAACGACGTGATCTTCGAGAGCCCGCAGCTCCAGCAGATGGAGCACAAGGCCAGGAAAGTGCTCTTTGCCCTCTGGGACTCGTGCTGGAGCAACTACGTGGCCCCCGGGAGGCGGGTCGTCCGGATCCTGCCGCCGGCGGTGGGCGGGCTTGTCGACGGCGCCAAGGGGAAGGCGGCAAAGGCCCGGCAGATCTGCGACTACCTTGCCGGCCTCACCGACGGGATGATCGTCAGGACCTACCGCAGGCTCTTTGACCCGGAGTTCGGCTCCTTCAGGGACCTGGGCTAGGCGGGGCGGGCGCCAGGTGCTTCTCCTCCACCGCCTTATTGATCCGCCGGAGGGTCTCCTCCCAGATCGCGGCGGAGCCCTTTGCGATCGCGCTGTTCCTGGCGATCACGCGGTCGGCAGTCACCTGGTGGCGCTTCCAGGCCGAACCCTCGGTGCTCGTGTTCAGCAGGCAGGGCTGGAAGCGGTCGATGGCGTTCGCGAAGCGTGCCTCGAGGGTCACCTTCTCCTCGAACTCGTCCCAGAGCGCCCTGAACTCCGCCGTCTGGTCGGCCGGCAGGAGCCCGAAGATCCGGTCGGCAGCCTTGGCCTCCCGGTCGTGCTGCCCGGCCATCCCGGCGGTGTCGTAGGCAAAGGTGTCCCCGGCGTCGATCTCCACCAGGTCATGGATCAGGAGCATCTTGAGCACCCTAAGGACGTCCATGCCCGGCTCGTTGGCGTGCTCGGCAAGGACGATGACCGCCAGGCAGATGTGCCAGGAGTGCTCGGCGTCGTTCTCGGCCCGGCGGCTCTGCGTGCAGACCGTCTGGCGGAAGATCTCCTTTAGCCGGTCGACCTCGAGGATGAACTGGACCTGCCGCTCAAGCCGCGTGTGCTCCATCGGATTCGACTAGACCGCGGGCGGCGGGCTGGCGAGAACCGAGTGGGGCGGGCGCCGCGGCCGAGAGGGCCTGGTGCACCCGGGCAACGATAAAGAGCAGCCCGACCACCGAGGCCGCGATCAGGGTGCGGGAGGTGCCGCTCGAGAAGAGCGAGGGGAACTGCAGGAGCGTCATGATGGCGACGCTCTGAACGGCGACCACGGGGAGCGAGTGGCGCCCGAGGAGCGAGAGGGTGCGCGAGGTCGCCAGCGCAGGGAAGCGCTCAGCTAGGGCCGCCACGAGGTAGGCCACCGCGCCAAAGTCCGCGAGGCGAAGGAGGCCTAGGGCGGGCTTGTTCAGGAAGACACCAAAGGTCGCGTCGGGCCAGAGGGAGGCCCAGTGGAGGTGGCGAACGCCCAGCCCGTACACGGCGAGCGCGGCCGCGGCCAAGAGGACCCCCTTGTGGGGCCGGGCGACCTGGACAAAGCCGCTCACGCGCGCATGGCCGACCACCACGCCGGCGACAAAGAGGAACTGCCAGGCGAAGAGATTGAAGCTTCCCGTGTTGATCGGGTAGAGCGGGGCACCGTCAATCGAGGGGGCCCACTGCACCGCGAGCCAGGCCAGGGCGCTGAGCGCCAGGACATGGAACCGCTTGCCGTTCTCCAGGGCACGGATCACCACCGGGAGCAGGAGCACGAAGCCGCAGTACATCGGAAGGAGGTCGAGGAGCCCGGGCTGGTACAGGAGCGTGAGGCCGAGGCCGAGCGCCTCCAGGGGGTGGTGGAAGAAGAGCTTCGGCACGGCCGGAGAGCAGAAGCCGAACAGGTGCTCGGTCAGCTGCACCAGGACGAAGCAGGAGAGGAGGGCCGCCACGTGCCAGCGGTAGATGCTCTTCGCCCGGTTCGTCGAGGCGAGCCACAGGCCCTCGGGACCCACGGCGCGGTACTTGCGGGTGTAGACCCAGCCGGCGAGGAGCCCGGAGAGGAACACAAAGCCCTCGGCGGCGGTAAAAAGTCCGAGCGGCTGGTCGGTGACCTCGCGCAGCTCCGTCGGCAAGTGATTGATCGTCATCAAGACGAGGAAGAGTCCCCGCAGGGTGTCGAACCGCAGGTCGCGGCCCGAGGGCTTCGCTTCGTGATTGGACTTCAATGGGTTTTCGGACAGACATGTACCATGAACCGTTCCACATTTGCTGGAATTTTCAGGATTGTGACGATTGGGTGCGGTGTTCTTGCAAGTCGTTCTTCGGCTGCTGATTACCCCGAAGCACGTCGCTCGGACCACGTCGACACCTACTTCGGGGAGACCGTTGCCGACCCCTACCGCTGGATGGAGGACATCGACTCGCCGGAAACGAAGGCCTGGGTCGCCTCGGAGCGGGCTGCCACTGCCGCGGCAATGAAGGCCATCCCCGAGCGGGATCCTCTCTTCCGCAGGCTGGGGGAACTCTGGAACTTCCCGCGGTTCGGCCTGCCGGAGGTCGGCGGCACGAGGATGTTCTTCACCGAGAACACGGGGCTCCAGAACCAGGCCATGCTCAAGGTGCGCACCCTCGGATCAACGGAGAGCCGCGTCCTTCTGGACCCCAATCTGCTGGCCGCTGACGGCACGGTGGCGCTCACGCTCTTCAATCCGACCGACGACGGGAGCCTGGTCGCCTATGCGCTGGCGAACGCGGGCTCCGACTGGA
>CAISPT010000319.1 GCA_903887455.1 uncultured Opitutaceae bacterium
CGCAGACGGGCTGGGTTCCACAGGTCCTTCGCTACTTAAAGCTGGGAATCGAGAAGACCGACGAGAACCGACTGGAGGCCTACGGCGGCAAGCTTCCTACCCCAGACCCCGCATTGGACTAGTAATTCCAATCGCCTTCGACCGTAACTACGCCCTGCTCATCGACCCAGAAGAGGCCGACGTCTAGTTGTTCGCGGCTCTTTCTGGACCATCGTTCGTATTTGGCGTAAAACTCCGAATAGCCCAGCCCTATCGCCACGCGAACAGTTCCCTTGTCTTTGTCTTCGACTGCGTCGCGCATCTTGCAGGCGGTGTAAAACGCACGGGAGAAGTGGTCGGCGCACTGGGAGTCGGTAAACGGCTTCTTGAATCGTTTGCTGCCCTCCCGTGAACTCGTGTTTCCCTTAGCCTCAATGACGATACGCTTGCCTGGGCCGGTCATAACAAGATCGGTACCCCTTTGGGTTGTGTGGCACCGGCTCTCGAAGACGTATTCGTGGGTGGCCAAGTGGGCTTCGAGGGCCTGAATGGTGCCATTTTCGTCCATATGTTCTACGATTTCGACGACGATCGATAGCTTTCGATCAGGAAGACGATGTTGGTCGCCGTGAGGTGCAGCGCATAGGCAGCCACGTGGACGAGGACATCTCGCTCCTCGTCGCCCTTCCCGTGGCCGCCGAGCCTATTGCGGACCGTGGGCACCCCTGACTCCAAAATGGACCGAAGGCTGGAGAAATGTGACTGGATGAAGGTAGGCACGAGGCCTTGCTCGAAAACGACCTCCAGCAACCGTTTTGCAGTATCGTTGGGCGCGTGCTTCCACTTGCGGCCCTTGATGATGATTTTGAGGGTGCTCTCGAACGCCTTCAGGCAGTCGTTAAGGCACGCCCCATAGTCGCCCGTTCGGAAATACCCGTGGGCGGACATAAATTCGTCGTTTGCGCCCTTGAACGCAGGGTCGCCCAGCAGGGCCAACGCGGGCCGCATCACCTCGTCATGGATAAGGGTGGAGTCGATCCGAATCACTCGGCGGTTCTCGTACTGGTAGCCGACCCCATGCTCACGCAAACGGGCATTGAGCTCGCGGATGCCGTCAAGGTGTGGGACCGCCCCGTAAAGGACGCTCGCGTTGATGTCATGCACCTCCTCGATGCGACTAAAGACCTGCTCGATGACATCAAGAGCTTGGTCCGTGGTTGCGCTACGAAGAAAGAAACGGACCACCTCCTCAAACCCATTCTCCATATATCCGTCGAACAGTTTGAACCAACCGTACTCGCGGCAAAGAATCCCCTTCGCGCCCGCAAAAACGTACTCGTCCTGGAGATGTACGAGCTGTCCGGCAATGTCCTTCCAAATTTGTACGATCTGAACGCGGAGCGTGTCTGGGATCTTGTCGTAACTGTACACGTCGCCCTTCTTGGCTGCGGCCGCCTTGCGTTTGGAGAAGATGTTCGAGAGGGCCATTAAGGTGTGGGGCTTTCCCGGATACGCTATGCCTCGCCATGCCAAACTCCAGTCGCATTTGCTTCCTCGGGCCACCGTTAAGCTGGAAAGGACGAAATTCCCTCAAATTAATGGCACCAAAGTGGCACGATTTTCCCGCTCTAGGATCAATTGTAAATGCTTAACTCATTGATTTGCAATGCCACTCCATGAACGATTTTCATGGGTGTGTCCTGGAAAACGGGTTGACGGTCTGTGCGCGGGCACAGGAGGGCCAATCTCACCGCCCGGAGCCGGGTTTTGCGAGTCAGAAGATGGGGCCGGCGCCGGCTCCCACCGCGGCCCGTCAGGCGGCCCCGAGCGCCGGATAGTCCGTGTAGCCCTTGGCTCCCGGCGAGTAGAAGGTGCCCGGGTTGGGTTCGACGAGGGGTGCGCCCGCGCGGATCCGTTCCACCAGGTCCGGGTTGCTCACGTAGTGGTGGCCGAAGGCGACCGCGGCCAGGAGCCCCGATGCGACGGCCTCGGACGCCTCGGCGGGGGAGTATCCCATGTTGCCGATCAGGGGCCCGGTGAAGGCGCCGCGGGCGGCGCCCACGACGTCACCCTTCTGCACGCCCATGAAGTCGCCCCTCATCAGGTGCAGGTAGGCGACCCCACGGGACTGGAGCTCCGCCGCGACGTGGCGGGTGAGCGCCACCGGGTCGCTGTCGGCCATCGCGTTGAAACTGTTGAGCGGGGAGATGCGCACCCCCACCCGGTCCGCGCCCCATACGCCCGAGGCAGCGTCCACCACCTCGAGAAGGAGCCGCGAGCGGTTCTCGATCGAGCCCCCATAGGGGCCCGTCCGCTTGTTGCTTCCGTCCCTGAGGAACTGGTCGAGAAGGTAGCCGTTCGCGCCGTGGACCTCGACGCCGTCAAAGTCCGCGGCCCTCGCGTGCTCAAAGGCCTTCCTGAAGCCCTCGACGATGCCCGGGATCTCGTCGTCGCCGAGCGCCCGCGGCGTCTCGTAGGGCTTCTTGCCCTTCGGCGTGTGGATCTCGTCCCCGGTGATCGCGATCGCGCTGGCGCTGACCGGCTGGGCCCCGTTGTTGAGCAGCGAGTGGCAGGCCCGGCCCCCGTGCCAGACCTGGAGGAAGAGCTTCCCGCCCCTGGCATGGACGGCGTCGCACACCCGCTTCCAGGCCGCCGCCTGCGCCTCGGAGTATATCCCGGGCTCGCGCCCGCCAAAGGCGGAGTGGCCCTCGATGGCCATGGTCGCCTCGCAGACGATCAGGCCGGCGCTCGCGCGCTGCGCGTAATACTCGGCCATAATCTCGGTCGGTACATGCTGGGCGTCGGCGCGGCAGCGCGTGAGCGGCGCCATCACGATCCGGTTGGCAAGCGTGAGGGAGCCCACGGTCGTGGGCGTGAAGAGGGAGGCATTGTGCATGGAACGGTAACGGATAGTCAGCGCCCGAGTATTTGCAATTGCCCCGGTCCGAATTGGCCGGACCGACACCGGCGGGTCCTACCGGCCGCGCGAGGCCGACAGGACGGAAAGGATCGCCTTCTGCACGTGCAGCCGGTTCTCGGCCTCGTCGAAGATGATCGAGCGCGGGTTGTCCAGGACAGCCTGCTCGACCTCCTCGCCCGGGTGAGCCGGCAGGCAGTGCATGAAGAGGGCGTCGGGCTTCGCGGCTGCGAAAAGCCGGGCCGTCACCGAATAGGGGCGCATGCGGGACACCCGCGCCTTGGCCTCGGCCTCCTGCCCCATGCTCGCCCACACGTCCGTGTAGACGATGTCGGCGTCCCGCACCGCCTCGAACGGGTCGGTGGTGAACGCAAAGTCCACGGGGCGGCCCTCGGCCTTAAGGAGCGCCCGGATCCCCTCGCCCGGCTCGTGCCCTGCCGGGCCGGCCAGCGAGATCCGCATCCCGAAGAGGCTCGCACCCAGGATCCATGAGTTGGCCATGTTGAAGCTCGTGTCCCCGAGGAACGCGATCTTTCGGCCCCTGAGCGCCGCCACCAGGTCACCGTCGGGGCCCGCCCAGCGCTCCGCGGCCGTGAAGGCGTCCGCATAGATCTGGCAGGGGTGGAGGAAGTCGGTGAGGCCGTTGACGACCGGGACCGATCCGGAGGCCGCCAGGCGCTCGACTTGGGCGTGGTCAAAGGTCCGGATCACGATCCCGTGCACGAAGCGCGAAAGCACGCGGGCCGTGTCCTCGACGCTCTCCCCGCGTCCGAGCTGGATGTCGTGGGTGTTCAGGAAGAGCGGGTGGCCGCCTAACTCGTTGATCCCTACCTCGAAGGACACCCGGGTACGGGTGCTGGACTTCGCGAAGATCATGGCCCAGGTCTGGCCCTCCAGCGCCGTCCCCTTGGCGCTTCCCCGGGTGCGCTTGAAGTCGCGCGCCAGCGAGAACACCTCGGCCAACTCCTTGGGGCCCAGGTCGGTCTCTTTGAGGAAGTGCTTCATGAGAATAAGCGTAAAGATCTAGGGCATTGCCCCTGCGCCGACGAGAGGAAAGTAGCCCCCTGGGGCCCCTCAGGGGGTGCCCCAAAGGACCTCCCTGCATAATCGATGCCCAAGCCCTTGCCGGGGAGAATTTTACTCCCAAAAATCACACCCTGTTTAGGGCGGTGGCCGGCGGATGGCCCAAAACTTGCGTGGTCTTTGTCCGCCCAAACCCCGAGGCTATACCGTCCCCATGGCTCTCCACGTCGCTCTCCACCACCGCACCGCCTACCGCTACGAGCGGCCCGTCACGCTCGGGCCCCAGACCGTGCGCCTGAAACCGGCCCCGTCGTGCCGGACCCCGATCATCAGCTACTCGCTGAAGGTCGAGCCCGCGGAGCACTTCATCAACTGGCAGCAGGACCCGCAGGGCAACTACAGCGCCCGGCTCGTGTTCCCGAAGCCGACCCGGGTCTTCTCGGTCGACGTGGACCTGATCGCCGACATGACGGTCTTTAACCCCTTCGACTTCTTCCTGGACCCCTCCGCCGAGAAGATCCCCTTCGCCTACGAGGCGAAGATCGGCACCGAGCTCTCACCCTTCCTGAGGAAGGAGGCGATGACCCCCGCCTTCGAGGAGTTCCTCAAGTCGGTCGACGTGACACCCCGGCCCTCGCTCGACTTCCTTGTCTCGCTCAACCAGCGGGTGAACCGCGCGGTGCGCTACATCGTCCGGCTGGAGCACGGCGTGCAGTCCCCCGAGCAGACGCTCACCCTCGGCAGCGGATCCTGCCGCGACTCAGGCTGGCTGCTCGTCCAGCTCCTCCGCCACATCGGCCTGGCAGCCCGCTTTGTATCTGGCTATCTGATACAACTTCGGCCCGACGTGAAGAGCGTCGACGGCCCGTCGGGCGCCTCGCAGGACTTCACCGACCTTCACGCCTGGTGCGAGGTGTACCTGCCCGGCGCCGGCTGGATCGGGCTCGACCCGACGTCGGGCCTTCTGGCCGGCGAGGGCCACATCCCCCTCGCCTGCTCCCCCGAGCCCTCGAGCGCGGCCCCGATCAGCGGCGCCGTCGAGAAGTGCGAGAGCACCTTCGGGTTCGAGATGAACGTCCGCAGGATCCTGGAGACCCCGAGGGTCACCCTTCCCTACTCCGAGGCGGCGTGGGCCGCCATCGACAAGGTGGGGCTGGAGGTCGACCGGCTGCTCGAGGCGGGCGACGTCCGCCTTACGGTGGGCGGCGAGCCCACCTTCATCGCCGCCGACGACATGGACGGGGCGGAATGGAACGTGCTGGCACTCGGCGACCGCAAGCGCGAGCTCGCCGGCAAGCTCTTCGCGCGGGTCTTCCAGGAATACGCGAAGGGCGGATTCACGCACTACGGCCAGGGCAAGTGGTACCCCGGGGAGCCGCTCCCCAGGTGGGTGCTCTCCTGCTTCTGGAGGAAGGACGGAAAGCCCGCGTGGAAGAACCCCTCCCTCCTGGCGGACCCCGCCACTGCCGGATCGCAGCCCCCGGGCAACGCCCACCGCTTCGCGGCGGCGCTTGCCGAGCGCCTGGGGCTCAGCGCCGAGCGCCTAGTCGCCGGGTACGAGGACGCGCTCCACGCCCTCTGGGTCGAGCGGCGGCTTCCGGCGGGCTTCGACCCGAAGGCCGTCAGCTCGGCCGACAAGGCC
>CAISPT010000320.1 GCA_903887455.1 uncultured Opitutaceae bacterium
CCCCGCAGGTCCTTTCTCGCATCGGCCAGATGACCCGGGACCCCGATGTCGACCTGACCGACTTCGTCGAACTCCTTCGCTGCGACCCCGCGCTCACGGCGCGGATCATCCGGATAGCCAACAGCCCCTACTACTGCGTGGGCTCCGAGTACTCCTCGATCGAGCAGGCGCTCGCGCGCATCGGCATGAGCGAGATCTACACGATCGCCGGCTTCGCCGCGGTCGTGCAGATGAGCAAGCAAAACCTCCGCCTCTACGGCATCACCGCCGCCGAGCTCCGCGAGAACTCACTCCTGACGGCCCTCATCATGGAGTCGCTGGCAAAGAGCTCGGGCATG
Organism: uncultured Opitutaceae bacterium; assembly: GCA_903887455.1. Classification (GTDB taxonomy): domain Bacteria; phylum Verrucomicrobiota; class Verrucomicrobiia; order Opitutales; family Opitutaceae; genus Palsa-1447. The sequence continues at coordinate 339 of CAISPT010000320.1, forward strand.
GACCCCCAGGAGGCCTACTCGGCAGGGCTACTCCGCTCGATGGGCAAGATCGCGCTCGACGGCCTCGTGTACACCTCCGGCCTCATGAAGGCCAACGCCGGCATCACCTTGGCCGGCCCGAGAAAGGACGCGGGAACGAACCCCTGCTACGACCCGAAGAGCTGCGTCCCGCTATCGGAATGGGAGACCGGAGTGGCCGGCCTCTCCAACTGCCAGGCGGCGTCCTTTGTCCTGTCCGAGTGGCGCTTCCCGGGCGGGATCGTCGATGCGATCGGCAACCAGTACGCGCCGACCCAGAGCGAGGACAACCCGAGGCTGGCGGCTCTTCTCAACGTGTCGTGCGCCGCGTCCGTGGGACTCGGGTTCGCCCTTGCGGGCGAGGGACCCTACTGGGCGCGCGTCGAGGAGATGCGGGAGATCGCCTGCGTCTCTGCCGACCAGATCGAGGCCGCCTCCCAGACGGGCCTCGAGCGTTTCTGCACGCTGCACTCGGCCATCAGCTGACGCCGGAGCGGGCTAGACCCGCACGGCAAAGAGCTCGGGGTGCATCTGCCCCTCGGCGACCTTGTTGACGGTGCCCGTCATCGTGATGGCGAAGCCTTCCCCGATCTCGATCCCGATCTGGCCGCCGGGCATCCTGACCGTTACGGACCGGTCGACCAGCCCCAGGCGGTGGGCAACCGCCGCCGCGGCGCTCGAGCTGCTTCCCGAGGCGAGCGTGTAGCCGGCCCCCCGCTCCCAGATCTCGATCTGGATCGTCGAGCGGTCGATCACGCGAAGGAACTGCACGTTCGTGCGGTTGGGAAAGAGGGGGTGGACCTCCAGGTCGGGGCCGTAGCGCCGGGCGAGCTCGGGGGACAGGTCGTCGACCGGCAGGACACAGTGGGGGTTGCCGATCGTGGCGGCGGAGAACGTGAAAGGGCGGCCCTGGATTTCGATCGGCTCCCCGAGCACCTCCCGCGGCGGTCCCTTGACCGGGATCCGCGCGCTGTCGAAGCTCACGCGGCCCATCTCGACCGTGATCAGCCGGCCTTGGTCCTTGATCTCGGACCTGACGACGCCGCCCGGTGTCTCCACCGTGAAGGTGGCGCCCTTGGGCCGGGCCTGGTCGAAAAGGTACCGCGAGAATATCCTAAGGCCATTGCCCGACTTCTCCGCCTCGGAGCCGTCCGGGTTGAAAATCCTCAGCCCGAAGTTGGCCTTGGCGCTCGGGAGCGGGCCCCAGAGGATGCCGTCGGAGCCGACGCCGAAGTTGCGGTGGCAGACCACCCGGATCTGGTCGAGGCTCGGCGTCCCCCACGAGGGGAAGTCTGCTGGGTCCAGGACAATGTAGTCGTTTCCTAGGGCGTGGTACTTGTGGAAGCGCATGGCTACTTCGTCTCCGCGGCGACGGGCGCGTCAGAATAGCCGAAGAGGCCCCGGCGCTTGATGGCGTCCACGACGGGGGTGGGGACCATGGTCTCCCACGAGGCGTCGCGCTCCTTGATCCGGCGAAGGACGTCCCGGGAGAAGATGCTCAGGATCTTCGAGTCGAAGCCCACGATGCAGTCGATGTAGTGGTTCTCCAGGAGGTGCGCGTAGAGGTTGGAGAGGTGGTCGACGATCTTCACGTTCTTCGCGTTGATCAGCACGTTGGACGCGAACGCGTGGTTGCTGACGCCGTGCCCGAACTCGTTCTGCGCCACGTAGGCCTCGTAGGCGTCCTGGCGCATCGGGTAGATGTAAAGCTTCACCGAGTTCCTGAAGAGCCGTCCGAAGGACTCGAGGATGCCGCCCTCCAGGTTCTCGTAGTACTTCTCGTTGAAGATCTCGAGCAGGTTGTTGATGCCCATCGAGACGCCGATCATCTCCTTGGTGTAACGCCTGAAGTAGGAGGTGAGCCTGTAGTACTCCGAGTAGTTGGAGATCAGGACCGTGAACCCGATGTCGGCCAGGAGGTCGACCCTCGAGAGGAAGTCGTGGGCGTCTAGGGCGCCGGCCGCCAGGAGGTTGTTCATCGTGATCTCCATCAGGACCACTAGGTCCTTGCCCTTCACGAGGGGCTCCTGCACGAACTGGGCGGTGGCGCAGTTGAGCATGTCGACGTTAACATGGGTCACCGGCCGGAAGCTGCCCCGCTCGACGAGGATCGCCTTCTTGTGGAGGATCTCGGAGGGCTGGAGGACCTCGCCCTTTTGTCCGAACATCACCGCGTTGGTCAGGCCGAACTTGACCAGGTAGAGCGACATCAGCCGGTTGTCCACGTTCTCGAACGCGGGCCCGGAGAAGCGGAGCATGTCGATCTCGATCCGGTCCGTGCCGAGGTTGTCCCGCAGCGACTCGATCAGCTTGCCGAGGTCGCTCCGGTAGTAGAGGGCCCCGTAGATGAAGTTCACCCCGACTATCCCGAGCGCCTGCTGCTGGAGGACGGCCTCCTTGTCCCACATGCGCACGTGCAGCACGATCTCGCTCGGCTCGCCCTTGGGCTCGGTCTGGAACCGAAGGCCGAGCCAGCCGTGGGCCTCGTTGGTGCCCTTGTAGTTGCTGGTGGCGACGGTGTCGGCGAAGACGAAGAAGTTGGTCCGGTCGCCCCGGGTCGCGGACAGGCGGTCGATCAAGAGCTGGTACTCGTGGTCGAGCATCAGCTTCAGGCGCTCGCGTGAGACGTAGCGGGGCGCCTTCCCGTAGATCGCGTCGCTGAAGACCATGTCGTAGGCCGAGATGGACTTGGCGATCGTCCCGGAGGCGCCGCCCGCCTGGAAGAACTCCCGGGCGACCTCCTGGCCGGCGCCGATCTCCGCGAACGTGCCGTACTTGGGCATGTCGAGGTTGATGGTCAGCGCCTTCTGATTGGTGGTCAGCAGATCCTTCTGTTCGCTCATGGCCGAACAGTGGGCAGGGGGGC
>CAISPT010000321.1 GCA_903887455.1 uncultured Opitutaceae bacterium
CGGCCGCGATCTCCTTGGCCCAGGTCTCCGCCTGCGCAACCAGGCTGCCCCCCACCCCCCTCCTGCGCATCGCCTCCGAGACGATGAGCCCGACGATCTCGACGCGGGGCCCGGTCTCGAGCGACACGCTCGCGTGGGCCTGGAGCCAGCCGCAGACGGCGCTCTCCGAGACGGCGACCACGACCCGCTGGTCCTCGCGGCCCAGGAGTCGACGGAGCCGCTCCCGGGTCTCGGGCGCCGTCGCCGGGTAGCCGAGAGCGTGCGAGAGGTGGGCGATCGCGGCGGCGTCGCTGATCCGTGCGGCGCGCACCTTAACCGACGTGGCCGCGGTGGCTCGCTTGGCTTTGGGGCGGGGCATCGCCCGGAATCAAACACCCGCCGGGGCCCTCTTGCAACCCCGCGGCCGGCTAGGCGCGCTGCGCCATCGGGACGTAGTCCCTCTTCACGGGCCCGACGTAGATCTGCCGCGGGCGGTAGATTCTCCCCTTTGGATTGGAGGCCACCTCGCGCCAGTTGGCGATCCAGCCCGGCGTCCGGCCGATCGCGAAGATCACCGTGAACATGTTGTTCGGGATGCCGAGCGCGCGCATGATGATCCCGCTGTAGAAGTCCACGTTTGGGTAGAGCTTGCGGGACAGGAAATAGTCATCCTTCAGGGCCGCGCCTTCGAGCTTCTTGGCGATGTGCAGGAGGGGATCCTCCTTGCCGAGCTTGTTGAGGACGTCCTCGCAGGCTTTGCCGATGATCTTGGCGCGCGGGTCGAAGTTCTTGTAGCCGGCGTGCCCGAAGCCCATCAGGCGGTTCGACTTCGAGCCGTTCTTGGCGGCCTCGATGAAGCGCGTGCCGTCGTCGCCGTCGTCGTGGATGGCCTGGAGCATCTGGACCACCGACACGTTGGCCCCGCCGTGGAGCGGCCCCGAGAGGGCGCAGATGCCGGCGGCGATGGACGTGAAGAGGTTCGCCGCGCTCGACCCGACCGTGCGGACCGTGGAGGTCGAGCAGTTCTGCTCGTGGTCGGTGTGGAGGAGGAAGAGCAGGTTCAGCGCCCGGGCGACCTCGGGCTCGGCGATGTAGTCGAGGTACGGCTCCGACAGCATCATGTGCAGGAAGTTGTCGCAGAAGGGAAGGTCCTGCTTCGGGTAGATGTACGGCAGGCCCTTCTGGTAGCGGTAGATCATCGCGCCGATCGTGCGCACCTTGCTGATCGCCATCGCGGCAGCCAGGTCGAAGTTCGCGAGGTCCTTCTCGAAGTTGTTGGTCGCGAGCGACGGGTAGTAGGACGCGAGCGAAGCCACGATCGACGTGAGCATCGCCATCGGCGGGGCGTCCTTCGGGAAGCCCTCGAAGATGCGCTGCATCTGCGTCTCGATCGCCGCGTTCTTGCGGAGCAGCATGCCGAAGGCCTTCCGCTTCTCCTTGTTCGGCAGCTCCCCGTAGATCACCAGGTAGGCCGTCTCGACGAAGTCGCTGGAGCTGGCCAATTGCTCGATCGGGATCCCGCGGTGGCGAAGGATGCCGTTCTCGCCGTCCAGGAACGTGATCGCGCTCTCGCACGAGCCCGTGTTGCCGTAGCCCTGGTCGTAGCAGATGAACCCCGTGTCGCTCCTCAACTTTCGGGTGTCGATCGCCTTTTCGCCCTCGGTGCCAACCAGCACCGGCAAGGGGTATTCCTTATCATCTAGCTTGAGGGAGGCGGTGGGGGGCATACCGATTAAA
>CAISPT010000322.1 GCA_903887455.1 uncultured Opitutaceae bacterium
GCCCTCGAGCAGGTCCGCCACGAGGAGCGCCTCAGGCTGAGGCTCGACGTCTCGCCCGAGGCGCTGCGGCTTCCAATCCCCCCGATGCTGCTCCAGACCCTCGTCGAGAACGCGGTGAAGTACGGCATCTCGCCGCGGTCGGAGGGCGGAGAGATCGCGATCGTGGCGCGAAACGAGGGCGGTGCGCTCCGGATCCAGGTGTACAATCCAGGCGAGATACCGGCCGAAGGCCGGGGTTCCTCCACGGGCATGGGCCTTCGCAACGCGGCCGAGAGGCTGCGCCTGATCTTTGGAGAGAGCGCCACGCTGCGGATTCGCTCCGACAGGCCGTCGGTCGTGGTCGCCGAGGCCGTCATCCCGCTGCCGCACCATTCATGAAGGCGCTGCTGGTCGACGACGAGCGCCTCGCCAGGAACGAGCTCCGGCGCCTCCTCGCGGCCTTTCCCCAGGTCGTGATCGCGGGCGAAGCCGCCAACGCGAAGCAGGCGAGGGAGCTGATGGCCTCGCTCAAGCCCGACCTCCTGCTTCTCGACGTCCAGATGCCCGGGGAGACCGGCATCGAGTTCCTCGAATCGCTCGAGCCACCCGTCCCGAACGTCATCTTCACGACGGCGTACGACGAGTTTGCGGTTAAGGCCTTCGAGCTGAACGCCCTCGACTACCTGCTAAAGCCGGTCGACCCGGCCCGGCTTGCCGCCGCTATCGAGCGTATCCCGGGACTCAGGGAGAAGGAACCGGCGAAGTATGCCCGGCCGGGCATCCTGGAGGCCTCAGACAAGGTGTTCGTCCGGGAGGGGGAGAGGTGCTGGTTCGTCGAGGTCGGGCAGATCCGACTCCTCGAGAGCGAGGGCAACTACACCCGCGTCCACTTCGGGGACGCCCAGCCCCAGCTCTTCCGCTCGCTCAACGCCATGGAGGAAAGGCTCGACCCCAAGTTCTTTTTCAGGGCCAACCGGCGCCAGATCATCAACCTGGCCTGGATCGCGGGCATCGAGCCCTGGTTCAGCAGCGGGCTCCTGGTGCAGCTGAAGGGCGGGGCGAAGGTGGAGCTCAGCCGCAGGCAGGCCCAGGAGTTCCGGGACCGGATGAGCTTGTAACCAGGGCCGTTGCGGGCATTCCCAACCCATGATCGAGGCCCGGCTCCTGACCAAGATTTTCCGCGACACGAAGCGGGGCGACATTCGCGGAGCCGACCAGGTCTCCTTCAGGGTGGAGCCGGGGACGATCTACGGGCTCCTCGGCGCGAACGGGGCCGGAAAGACGACGACGCTTCGGATGATCGGCACGCTGCTCAGGCCGACCGGGGGCTCGGCGACCGTCGCCGGGTTCGACGTCGTGCGCGAGCCCGACCGCGTGCGCGCCAACATCGGCTTCCTTGCGGCGAGCACGGCGCTCTACGCCCGGCTCACGGCCCGCGAGATGATAGCCTACTTCGGGAGGCTCAACGGCATGGACGACCGGAGCGTCCGGGCGCGGATTGGCGTCCTTTCGGAGGAGCTCGGGATGGGGGACTTCCTCGACCGGCGCTGCGAGAAGCTTTCGACGGGGATGAAGCAGAAGACATCGATCGCCCGGACGCTGGTGCACGACCCCCAGGTCATGATCTTCGACGAGCCGACCCTGGGCCTCGACGTTATGACGGCGCGATCGATCGTTCAGTTCGTTCGCGAGTGCCGTGGCCGCGGCAAGACCGTGATCTACTCCACCCACGTGATGAGCGAGGCCGAGAAGCTCTGCGACCGGATCGGGATCATCCACGGAGGCGCAATCAGGGCCGAGGGGACCGTGACCGAGCTCAAGGCCAGGACGGGCGAGAGCGACCTCGAGGAGAGCTTCGTGCGCATCGTCGCTCCGGAGGCCCGGCCATGAACCCGGGCACGATAGGCACCGTCTACGTGAAGGAGCTCAGGGACACGCTGCGCGACCGGCGCACCCTGGTCTCGATGATCGTCGTGCCGACCCTCTTCATGCCGGCCCTCATCTTCGGGATGGCCAAGATCGCCACCGCGATCGTGTCGAAGGCCCGGGAGGAGGTCCCGAGGGTCATGCTGGTCGGGGGCGCCGACTCGCCGGCGGTCCGCGCGGAGCTCGAGAAGTCGGGAAAGTTCGCGGTGGAGCCCGCCTCGGGCGACTGGAAGCAGCTCATCTCCGACAAGAAGGTGAGGGCTGCGGCCGAGATCCCCGAGGGCTTTGAGAAGGGGTTGGGGGAGGGTTCGGCCCCGGCCGTGACGCTCTACGACTACCAAGGTGAGCTCAAGTCGGGCCTGGCCGTGGAGCAGCTGCGCGACTTCTTCACGGGCCTCAGGGACCGGGCGACCGCAAAGCTCCTGAAGGACCGCGGGCTGCCCGCGACGATCGCCCGGCCGTTCGAGGTAAAGCAGGTGAACGTCGCGCCGCCGGAGAAGGTGGGGGGCAACATCCTGGGCGGCATCATCCCGTACTTCATCATATTCCTCTCCCTGGTCGGCGCCATGTACCCCGCGCTCGACCTTTCGGCTGGCGAGAAGGAGCGCGGCACCATGGAGACGCTCCTGTGCTCCCCGGCTGCACGGACCGACATCGTCCTCGGGAAGTTCCTGATGGTGCTCACGGCCTCGCTCTTCGCCGTCTTCTCGGCCCTCTCCTCGCTTGGCGCGACCCTCCTGCTTGTCGCAGCCTCGTCGGGCACCGCGGCGAAGGGCGACCCCGGCATGCTCTCGATAGATCCCCTGGGGATCCTGGGCGTGCTCGCCATGATCGTGCCGGTCGCCGTCCTCTTCTCCGCGGTGCTCTTCGCCCTGGCGCTCTTCGCGAAGAGCCTGAAGGAGGCGCAGAGCTATGTGACGCCTCTCACCTTCATGGTCGTCGTGCCGGTCGCGATCGGCATCCTGCCGGGCATCGACCTGAACTACCGGCTGGCCCTCGTGCCGATCCTTAACATCTCCCTCGTCTGCAAGGAAATGCTTTCCGGGGTCTGGCACTGGGGCTACATCGGCCTGATCTTCGGCTCCACGGCGCTCTATGCGGGCTCCGCGCTCGCGCTATGCGTCAAGATGTTCCGGAGCGAAGGCGTCATTTTTCGTACGTAGATCGTAAAATCCGTCCGAATTGCGGCCCGGAACGTGTAAACGGTCCGTAAAACCGGGCCGCACCTATGGCGCCCGAGCGACCAATATGGTGTAATGCGGTCTAGGGTGAAATGCCCAGCCACAACGAGAATCCGACCCGTCCCGACAAGCCCATGAACTCTCCAGCCTCTTCCGTCCCGTTCCAGTCCCTCTCCCGCCCGGAGCTGAGCCTACGCCGCCGTGAATCCGCATCTCCCCAGATGGAGGCCGACGACATCGTCCCGCATGAGCGCCGCAAGAATGGCCCCTACGGCACAGCCGCCCTCCAGGAGGCATGGGACAAGCTTTACCGCGCGCGCGCGATCCTCGAGGCCGAGCAGTCGCACCTGCGCGACGACCGCATCGACTTCCAGGGCGAGATCGAGGCGCTGCGCAAGCGCGAGCAGGCGCTCACCGAGCGCGAGTGGCGGATCGCCGAGTACGAGCGCCTGATCGAGCTCGAGAAGGCCGAGGCCGCGGACCGGCGCGAGAACGCCTCCACGATCTCCAAGCTGACGCGGGCGCCCTTCGACATGGCTCGTTCGGTATTCGGCACGAAGAAGTGATTAAGCGTGCCTCGGGCGCGCCGGACCCGTAAGGGAGGCGTGTCATGAGCACCGTTCTGTTCCCCCAACACGTGATCGCGCGCAAGCGCGACGGGTTCGAGCTCGGAAGCGAAGAGATTGAGGCGTTCGCAAGGGGGGCCACAGACGGCTCGTGGGCCGACTACCAGCTGAGCGCGCTCCTGATGGCGATCTACCTTAGGGGGATGACCCCAGGGGAGACCGTGCTCCTGACGGGCGCGATGCTCCGCTCCGGGACAGTCGCTGACCTGTCCTCGATCAAGGCGAGAAAGGCGGACAAGCACTCGACGGGCGGCGTGGGCGACAAGGTGTCCCTCCATGTGGCGCCGATGGTGGCCGCGTGCGGCGTCGCCGTTCCCATGATCAGCGGCCGCGGCCTTGGCCACACGGGCGGGACGCTCGACAAGCTCGAGTCGATCCCGGGTTTCAGGGTCGGGATCTCGATCGAGGCATACCGCCGCCAGGTCGCCGAAATCGGGCTCTGCCTGATAGGCCAGACCGGCGAACTCGCTCCCGCCGACCGCAAGCTCTACTCGCTCCGGGACGTGACGGCCACGGTCGAGTGCATCCCGCTCATCTGCGCCAGCATCCTCAGCAAGAAGCTCGCCTCGGGGATCGACTGCCTGGTTCTCGATGTGAAGTACGGCCGCGGGGCCTTCATGAGGGAGAAGGCGCGCGCCCGGGAGCTGGCGGTGGCGCTCACAACCGTCGCGAACAAGATGGGGACGCCAACCCGGGCGGTCCTGACGTCAATGGACGAGCCGCTGGGCCACGCCGTGGGCAACGCGGTTGAGGTCGCCGAGTCCGTCGCATGCCTCAAGGGCGCCGGGGCGCGCGACCTGATAGAGGTCACCTTCGCGATCGGCGGGCAGATGCTCCTGCTGGCGGGCGCAGCGGCCTCGGCCGCCGAGGCCCGCGCCAAGCTAGAGGCGAGCATCTCCTCGGGCGCGGCCCTCGGGAAGTTCCGGGAGATGGTCAGGGCCCAGGGTGGAGACCCCGCGGTCGCCGACAACGTGTCGCTCCTGCCAAGGGCGTCGATCGTCAGGGAAGTGCCAAGCCCCTCCGGCGGGTACGTCGTGGACGTGGACCCGATGGGCGTGGCTCTTGCGGCTCTGCACCTGGGGGCTGGCCGCGCCAAGGCCGAGAGCCCCGTGGACCCCGCCGTGGGCATCGACCGCCTGGCGAAGGTGGGCGACCGGGTCGAGGCAGGGGCCCCGCTTTACCGGATCCACGCGAACAGCGAGGCCGCCTTGGGCGAGGCCAACGAATTGATGGCCAAGGCGATCGAGGTCGGCCCGTCCCGGCGGGCCCCGGCACCCCTGGTCGACGAGATCATCGGGTAGGCCGGCCTGTAACTTTTCATCCTGTCGGGGTGTTATGGAGGGAGGAAACGCCACCCATGAAGCTACTGATCGCCCTCCTCCTCTGGGCCCTGCTCCTCGTCCTGTGCTGGCCCCTCGCCCTCCTATTCCTGGTCGCATGGCCCTTCCTGTGGCTCCTCTCGATCCCCTTCCGGATCGTCGGCGGGATCCTCGAAGTGATGCTCGCGGTCGCCGGGGCGATCCTGCTCCTGCCGTTCCGGGTGGCGGGCCTCAGGCGCTAGGGGCCCCGGGGCGGCCCCTCGATGCGCCTTGCCGGGACGGGGCGCCGGGATATTCCGGAGGCATGGCGAAATCAAAGCGGGCGACCGGGCGGACAGCGGGCGTGGCGTGGCTCCCCGATGTCGAGCGGCACGACTACGCGGCGGCGCTCTCCTACCTGGCCCTTCTTTTCCCCGACGCAAAGGCGGCCGCCGTCGTCGCTAGGCTCCGGTCCGCCAAGGTCCGCCCGTTCAAGGCGAAGGACATCTTCAGGGCGTCGAGGCTGCCGCTCCTTGCGTCCTCGAACTCCCACGTCGCGAAGGACGCGGCTATGATCCGAAAGGGACAGGGCCTCTCCCCGATCCTGCTCGTGAGGAACCGCAGGGGCGCGCGCGTCGAGATCGCGGACGGCTACCACCGCCTCTGCGCGGTCTACCTCTTCGACGAGGACGCGCCGATCGCCTGCAAGATCGTGTAGGCCCGCAGGCGGGCGTTATTTCTCGAGGGCGATAAGCTCCGCCGCCGCCTTCTCCCAGGCCGCCGTCGCGGCGGTGAGCAGGTCAACCACCGCGCTCAGCTCGCGGTTCAGGTGCTGGGCCTTGCCCGGCTCGGAATACGTCTCGGGCGCCTCGAGCTCGGCCGCCAGGTCGTTCTGCTTCTTCTCGAGCTTGGCCACCTCCTCCTCCAGGTGACCGACCTCGACCCGGAGCTTCTTCACTGCCGCGGGATTGGCCGGCTTCCTCTCCTCCGGCGCCTTCGCCGGCGCTGCCTTCTGGTCCTGCACCGGTCGCGCGTCGGTGAATCCCGCCGTGAGCGCGGCCCGCTCGTTCTTGGCCTTGGACTTCTCCAGGTAGTAGTCGTAGTTGCCCGCGTAGGGCGTCAGGCGACCCGAGTGGACGTGGAGCACGTTCTGGGCGAGTGCCCGGATGAAGTAGACGTCGTGGCTGATGAAGATGAAGGTCCCGTCGAAGGTCTTCAAAGCGTTCACAAGCGCATCGATCGAGGCGATGTCCAGGTGCGTCGTCGGCTCGTCCATCAGGAGCAGGTTGGGCGGCTTCACCAGGAGCCGCGCGAGCGCCAGGCGCGACTTCTCGCCGCCGGAGAGGACGCTCACCTTCTTGTGCACGTCGTCCTTCCTGAAGAGGAAGGCGCCGAGGATCGCGCGGGCCTGCTGCTCGCTCAGCTGGTTCTCGTTGGTGCGCAGCTCCATCACGTTCTCGAAGACCGAGGCGTTGGCGTTCAGGTTGTCGAGGCGGTTCTGCGCGAAGTAGCCCGGCACCACGTTGCTGCCGAGCTCGCGGGTGCCCCCCTGGATCGGGATCACCCCGGCAAGGATCTTCAGGAGCGTCGACTTTCCCGCGCCGTTCGGGCCCACGAGCACGATCTTCTGGCCGCGCTCGGCCGTGAAGTTCAGGTCGCGGTACACGACATGCTCCCCGTAGGCCTGCTGCACGTGCTCGAGCTCCACGACCTTGAGCCCCGAGCGGGGAGGGGTGGGGAACTTGAAGTTGATCCGCTTCAGGTCGTCCTCGGGCTCGTCGACCGCGACGGCCTCCAGGCGCTCGATCTGCTTCTCCTTGGACTTGGCGCGCGACGCCATCGAGGCCTTGGCCCCGAACCGGTCGACGAAGCGCTGAAGGTGGGCGATCTCGCGCTGCTGGTTCTTGAAGGCGGCGGCCTGCTGGCTCTTGCGGGCCTCCTTCTCGCTCATGTAGTCGTCGTAGTTGCCCGTGTAGCGGTTGAGCGTGCCGCCGCGAAGCTCCAGGATCCCCGTGCAGAGCGCGTTCAGGAAGGCGCGGTCGTGCGAGATCACGACCAGACCGCCGGGATAGCGGGTCAGGTAGTCCTGGAACCAGAGGAGCGCCTCGAGGTCCAGGTGGTTCGTCGGCTCGTCCAGGAGGAGGAGCGCAGGCTCGGCCACCAGGAGCCGCGCCAGGTGGGCGCGCATCACCCATCCGCCCGAAAAGGTCTTCGCCTGCTTGTCGCTGTCGCCCTCGCGGAAGCCGAGGCCGGCGAGGATCTTCTTCGCGCGCGGCTCAAGCGTCCAGTCGATGTCGTAGTCGTCGTCGGTCTCGGGAACGAGCTTCTTGCCGCTGGTGGCGATCTGAAGGATCGTCTCGTCGGCCACCGGGGCGCTCTCCTGGGGCAGGAAGCCGAAGTCGGCGCCCCGCTCCCACTCGATCGTCCCGTCGTCCGGGGACTCCTCGCCGAGGATCAGGTTGAAGAGGGTCGTCTTGCCCGCCCCGTTCGGGCCCACAAGCCCGTAGCGGTCCGTGCGCGCGATGAACAGCGACACATCCGCAAAGAGGGTGCGGGTGCCATAGGACTTTGAGACATCGGCGATCGTGAGCATGAACCGTCCATAGAACACCTTGGGCGGCGGCGACGTCAACCGTGGCGATCAAGGGGAGGCCTTTGGGTATTGGGGGGCCGGGGGTTGTAGCAGGATTGCCGGGGGTTGCCTTTCGACCGGCTAGGCGCTCCTCTTTGGCCCCAAGGCATGAATCCCCTCGAAAGCACCGCAGGGCGGGCGCCGGCGGCCGGGCCGGCGAAATGGCTCGGGGCGATCCCCGACCTGGCGGCATTCGCGGGCGGCCTGGCGCTGGCCGTGACGCTCGGCTGGAACACAAGGGACCTGGTCTGGAGCCTGTGGCTCTCAAGCCTCCTTGTGGGCTACTCCATCATCCTCTGGAGGATCTTCGGGGCCGCGATCATGGACTACTTCCGCGGCCCGATGTCGGGCCAGGCCGGCGTCGTGGGGGTGGCCGTCATGGGCATGCGCCTCTTCGGGGGCCTTTTTCTAGCGGCGTTCTTCACGATCCACTTCGGGATGTTCCACTACATCCACTCGACCTTCCTTAACCAGTTCTTCCCCGTCCTTGATGCCAAGGTCCGGGGCTTCCCGGCCAGGGAGGTCTACCTGCACGTCCTAAAGGCCTATTGGCCCTTCGTGATCGTGGCCGCCGTCTCCGAGCGGGCGGCCTTCGCCAAGCCGACGATCGCCGGCACCGGCGGGGGCTTTGGCGAGGCCTACAAGAACGTGGTGAGGATGCACGTCCTCATCTTCTTCTTCGCCTTCGCGCATTTCGCCAAGCTGGAAGGCCTCTGGGTCTACGCTACCGTCTACGCCGTATACTTCTTTCCCTGGAGGCTCGTGAAGAGATCACCGCAGGTCGATGGTGATGATAAGGTTAAGGCCGAAGTAGGAGCCTAGGGCGATACAGGGCTGATGCCACCTATTTTAGGTGGCCACACGGTTGCGTCCTGACCAGCCTTGCGTCCCTTTCCGCCATGAGCGCCAAACCGAAGAAGCTTCCCCCGGAGACCGTGAACGCAAGGCTCTCACGCGCCAAGGGACCGGTTTCGCAGTTCATCGCCAGGCACTACCGGCATTTCAATGCGGCGGCGCTCCTTGACGCAGCCAAGGGCTACGAGGCCCACCTGAAGGCCGGGGGCAAGATGCTCGTCACGCTGGCGGGCGCCATGTCCACGGCCGAGCTCGGGATCTCCCTGGCAGAGATGATACGCCGGGGGAAGGTGGACGCGATCGTGTGCACCGGCGCGAACCTGGAGGAGGACGTCTTCAACCTCGTGGCCCACGACTACTACGAGCGGGTCCCCGGGTACCGGCACCTGACCGCGGCGGACGAGCAGGGGCTCCTTGACCGCCACATGAACCGGGTCACCGACACCTGCATCCCCGAGATGGAGGCGATGCGCCGGATCGAGAGCGTGGTCCTGGAGGAATGGGTCGCCGCCGACAGGGCAGGCGAAAGGTATTTCCCGCACGAGTTCATGTACAAGATCCTCAGGGGTGGGAAGCTCGAGAAGTGGTTCCAGATCGACCCCAGGAACTCCTGGCTCGTAGCGGCCTGCGAGAGGAACCTGCCGATCATCGTCCCAGGCTGGGAGGACGCCACCCTCGGCAACATGTACGCGGGCCACGTGATCTCGGGCGACGTGAGGAACGTCCACACCGTCAGGACCGGGATCGAGTACATGACCGAGCTTGCCGGCTGGTACTCGAGGACCGCCAGGGAGCTCCGGACGGGAGAGGGTTCGATCGGGTTCTTCCAGATCGGGGGCGGCATCGCCGGCGACTTCCCGATCTGCGTGGTCCCCATGCTCCACCAGGACCTCCAGAGGCCTGACGTCCCGCTCTGGGGCTACTTCTGCCAGATCAGCGACTCGACGACGAGCTACGGCAGCTACTCGGGCGCGGTCCCCAACGAGAAGATCACCTGGGGGAAGCTCGCGGCCTCCACCCCGAAGTTCATCATCGAGTCCGACGCCACCATCGTCGCGCCCCTCGTGTTCGCCTGGGTCCTCGGAGAATGAGCGCACGGAACCGGCTGGCCGCCGCGACATCCCCGTACCTCCTGCAGCATGCGGACAACCCCGTCGACTGGTACCCCTGGGGCGAGGAGGCGTTCCGCGCGGCCCGCGAGAAGGACCGCCCGATCTTCTTGTCTGTCGGCTACTCGACCTGCCACTGGTGCCACGTGATGGCGCACGAGTCATTCGAGGACCCGGCGATCGCCGCGCTCCTGAACGAGCACTTCGTCTCGGTGAAGCTGGACCGCGAGGAGCGCCCCGACATCGACCGGGTCTACATGTCCTACCTTCAGGGCCTCACGGGCCAGGGCGGCTGGCCGCTCTCCGTGTGGATGACGCCCGACCTGAAGCCCTTCTACGCGGGGACCTACTTCGCGCCCGAGGACCGGCAGGGCAGGGCGGGCCTTCCGACCGTGCTTAAGGCCATCGCCCGGGGCTGGCGCGAGGACCGGGCGCGCGTGGTGCATGAGTCCGAGCGGGTGGTCGAGTCGCTCCAGCAGCGGGCGGAGGAGCGCGCCACCCCGGCCGAGGGCCCTGTGGTGCCGTTCGCCGAGGCAGCGGGCGCGGCCTTCGAGAAGGCCTACCAGTACTACGCCGAGTCGTTCGACCCGCGGCACGGCGGCTTCGGCGGCGCACCCAAGTTCCCGCGGCCGGCCAACCTGGCGTTCCTGCTGCGCTGCGCCGTCCTCCAGGGCCTGGAGAGCGAGGCCGGCGTCGAGGCCACGGGGATGGTCGCGTCGACGCTCCGGGCGATGGCCCGCGGCGGCGTCCATGACCAGGTCGGGGGCGGCTTCCACCGGTACTCGGTCGACGACGAGTGGTTCGTCCCCCACTTCGAGAAGATGCTCTACGACCAGGCGCAGATCGCCTCCTGCGCGATCGACACCTGGAGCGCGACCGGCGACGAGCGGCATGCGTGGCTGGCCGGCGACGTCCTCGACTACGTGCTCCGCGACCTCGCTTCCCCCGAGGGCGGGTTCCACTCGGCCGAGGATGCCGACTCGCCCGACGCCAAGACGGGCAAGCCCGTCGAGGGCGCGTTCTACGTGTGGACGATCGGCGAGGTCGAGCGGGTCCTCGGGGCCGACGCCCCGTTCGCCTGCGGGCATTTCGGGATCCGCCCCGAGGGCAACGTGCCCCGCGAGCGCGACCCCCACGGGGAATTTGTCGGCATGAACATCCTGGCACAGGCCAAGACGCTCGCGGATTCGGCCAAGGCCTTCCGCCTTGAGCCCCAGGAGGCGAGCGACCTCCTGCTCTCCTGCCTGGAGCGCCTGTCCAGGGCCCGTGCAGGGCGGCCGCGCCCGCACTTGGACGACAAGGTCGTCGCGGGCTGGAACGGGCTCATGATCTCCGCGCTCGCGCGGGCCGCGGTCGCCCCCGCCGAGGCGCTGGCTGACCGCCGGGGCACCTACCTTTCGGCGGCGCTGAAGGCCGCGGCGTTCCTCCAGCGGGAATTCATGGACATTCCCGGAGGCATCCCGCGACGCTCCTGGCGCCGCGGCCAGGGTTCCGGCCCCGGGTTTGCGGAGGACTGCGCCCTCCTGGTCGGCGCGTGGCTCGACCTCTACGAGGCCACCTACGACGTGGCCTGGATCGACCGGGCGCTCAGCCTGCAGGCGGCGATGGACGAGCGCTTCTGGGACCCCGAGAAGGGCGGCTATTTCAACTCGGCGGCCGGCGCGCCGGATGTCGTCGTGCGCCTGAAGGAGGACTATGACGGGGCCGAGCCCGCGGCCACCTCTGCGGCCGCGATGAACCTCTTCCGGCTGGCGTCCCTCACGGGGGACGACGCGCTCCGCGAAAAGGGGCGGCGCTCGATCATCGCGTTCCGCGGCCGCTGGGAGGAGGCGCCGCAGGCGCTGCCCCAGCTCCTGTGCGCCTTCGAGACCGCGCTGGAGGCGCCGCGGCACGCGGTCCTCACGGGTGCGCCTGGCTCGCCGGCCTTCGAGGCGCTGGCCGGCGTCCTTCGCTCCCGCTTGGGCCCCCGAAGGACGCTGATCGCGCTCGACGCCCCCGGGGCGAGGGCCTGGTTCTCCGCGCGATCGCCCTGGCTGCTCGCCATGGGCCGGACGGACACGGCACCGACGGCCTACATCTGCGAGGAGTTCACCTGCCGGGCGCCCGCCAAGACGCCGGCGGAGCTCGAGGCGGCGCTCCGGTCCCTCGCCCCCCAGCCCCCCAAATGATTGCGCGGAGCCGAAATTGGCTGTAGCCCCTTTCACTGCATGAAGGTCCTAGCCGTTGAAGACGACCCGCTGGCGCGAACCGTGCTGCGACGCGCCCTCGAGCGCCTTGGCCACGAGGTGGTCGAGGCCAAGGACGGCGAGGAGGCCTGGCAGGCCTGGCAGAGCGAGAAGCCGCGGGTGGCCGTTTGCGACTGGCAGATGCCCAAGCTCGACGGTCTGCGCCTGTGCAAGCGCCTGCGGGCCCAGGGGGGGCGCGATTACGTCTACTTCATCCTGCTCACGAGCTCCACGGACTCGGCCCAGAACCGCCGCGCGGCCGCCGAGGCCGGGGTCGACGACTTCCTGACCAAGCCGATCGACCTGTCGATGCTCTGGGCGAGGCTCCGGGTGGCCGAGCGCATCCTCAAGTACACGACCCAGGTGCACCGCCTCGAGGAGATGATGCCGATGTGCTCCTACTGTAAGAAGATCCGCGACGACCAGAACTATTGGCAGCAGATCGAGAGCTACATCAATGAGCGGACGGGCACCGAGATCAGCCACTCGGTGTGCCCGGAGTGCTACCAGCGCGTCGTGGTGCCCGAGCTCGAGCGGCTCAAGGACACCGCGGCCAAGAAGATCCCGGTCGCTAGAAGGAGGCGCTGAGCTCCTGTTGGGCGCCCGGGGCGACCGTGCGCTGCCCGAGAGCGGAGCATTCCGTCTCGTCGTTCTTGTAGAGGCGGAAGGTCACGGGGTTCACGGCGTCGTTCGTCTCCCAGCGCCATTTGCCGATCGAGACGAAGGACAGGGGGATGCCCTTGTCCCAGCTCAGGCCCGGGCCCTCGCCTCGGATGAAGAGCCGGTTGCCGATCCCGATGTAGGCAGTGACGATGAGCCGCGTGGCCCCGTCCGCGGAGACCGCGGGCTCGGCAATCTCCGGCGCCGGGGGCTCCTCGACGGGCGGCGACTCGAGGACGAGGTCGGGTGGGGAGGCCACTGCGGCCTCCTCGGCCGGGGCCGCAGGTGCAGCGGGGGTCGCGGCGGGCTTGCGCGGGCTGCGCTTACGCGGGGCCGCGGGCGGAGAGGGGGGCGCGGCAGGTTCCGGGGTGGGCTCCGCGGCGGGAGCCTCGGCCGCAGGCGCCGGCGTTTCGTGGACGACGGGGGCCTCATGGGCAGGCTCCTCCTTCGCGGGTGCGGGAGGGGGCTCGGCGGCCGTCGGGGCCTCGGGCTCCGGGGCCTTCGGCTTCTCCTCGGCCGGCGGCTCGAACGGGTGGAACGATGAGGCGACGGCGGGCTTGATCTCCACGATCTTGCTCGCGATCACCGGCGGGACCTCGGCGACGTGGACCGGGGCCGAAGCGGCGGCCTTCACCGCTTCGGCCGCCTTCTCGGCGGCCGATTCGAACTCCGCGGCGGCCTTCCCAAGCTTCTTTGCGGCGACCTCAAGGCGGGCCGCACCCTCCAGGTCGTCCTTCTTCGCTGACTGGAGGCGGGCATCGAGCTCCTCGACGGCCTTCGCGACGGCCTCGAGCCGGCCAGCAGCCTCGCCCTCCTTCTTGGCCGCGGCCGCCAGGCGGGCGTCCAACTCCTCGATCTTCTCCTGGATGCCGTGCGCCAGCCGTTCGGTCTTGCTGTAATTCTCCTGCGCGGCCTCGGCGATCCCGTTCAGGCCCGTGGCCGCGATCGAGACCTGCTCGGCCGCGGCGGCCACTGTGACGGAGAGGGCCTGGAGCGCGCGCTGGCGGTCGTCGAGGGCCTCGTCCTGCTTGCGCGCATAGTCGGTCACGAAGGGGATGGCTCCTAGGACCGACGCGACGACGACGCTCGCCACGACCAGCACCAGGGCCGTCCCGGAGAGCGGGTGGGCCGACGAGTCGTAGATGAACCAGGCGGTGGCCAGCAGGGCCGCGTCGCCGACCAGGAAGATCCATTTCGGGAGGCGCGGGGTGTCGCTGGGTAGGTTCATGTCGTTCGGCGCTCGAATTTTCTGCTGCGCATAGGGGTTAATTTCAACTCGGAAACGAGGGCGGGGAGCCGGATCCCCCGAAATGGGCTGCGAGCGCGCGCAGGAGCCGGTCCCACTCGGAGGGATTGAGGTCCCGTTTGCGCCCCGGGGACACCTGCCGGTGGTCGGCGAGGCGGTCGAGCGAAAGCCCCAGGGGGCCCCAGCGGGCCGACAGCCACTCGATGGTTGAAGCGAGCTGGTCCTCCGAGATCGGGTCCACGTCGGTGTCCCCCTCGAAGGCCAAGCCCAGGAGGAAGTCGTTGCACCGGCTTCTCCCCATGAACCGCGACGGGCCCGCGTGCCAGGCGACGGCGGTGTCCGGGACCAGGGTGCAGCGGGTGCCGTCCCGGGCGATCAGGCAGTGGTAGCTCACCTGGCTTGCCGGGTTCTGCATGAGGTTGATCGTGTCCTCGAACCCCATCTGGCTGTGGTGAAAGAGGACGCCCAGGCGCTCGTGGGTATCGGGCCCGCGGTTCGGGGAGGGTCGCTCGATCACCGGGTAGGCCATCCGGGTATGCTAGTGGTGGCCC
The DNA here is from genome assembly GCA_903887455.1 of uncultured Opitutaceae bacterium. Classification (GTDB taxonomy): domain Bacteria; phylum Verrucomicrobiota; class Verrucomicrobiia; order Opitutales; family Opitutaceae; genus Palsa-1447. Next base: position 14,289 of record CAISPT010000322.1, read on the forward strand.
CAGGCGACCACCGTCAGGGGCGAGAGGATGGCGACCCTGGCCGCCCCCTCCAGCGTGAGGATCACCAGGATCCACTTCAGGCCGCAGTTGCGCCTGGCCGAGTAGCCGACCGCCGTCACGGCGGCCAAGGCCAGGCCGAACACGCGGGCGTGCGGGGTCAACAGGAGCATGAGCGCCCAAAAGGCGTAGACCGCCATCCCGGCGACCCAGAGGAAGGCCACGGATTCGCTCGGCCCCATCTCCCGGGGGTCTCCTCCACGGGCGATCTGCTTGATGCCCACGTAGCGCTCGGCCATGACGAGCTGCCAGAGCTCGAACACGAGGAAAAGCGGCGCGAGGAGGGCGGCGGAGTTCACCGGGGCCAATCCTGCGCATTAGCGGCCTTACCTACAATCTTCTTCAACTGAGTTGCGCTTGCGCCCCGGTGATGGGATATATACCCCTAACAACGTGGCTATACGCACAGTAATCGTCGACGACGAGGTGGTGTTCCGCCAAATGCTCACCTCAGCGCTGAGCCGGGTCCGCGGACTGATCGTGTCCGGAACCTTCAAGGACGGAAAGACGGCCGTCGAGCACTGCCTGAAGGACCCCCCGGGGCTCCTGATCGTCGACCTCTACCTGCCCGGGATGCACGGCCTTGAGGTCGTGCGCGAGGTGCGGGAGAAGCTTCCGGCGACCCGCATCCTGGTGCTGACAGGGCACCCCGACGGGGACCTGCCGGCGCGCCTCATCTCCCAGGGCGTGCACGGCTTTGTGGACAAGAGCGCCCCCATCAACTACGTGATCCAGGCGATCGAGTCGGTGGTCGCCGGCGGGATGTTTTTCGCGGCGAACGTGCCGCCAAAGAGCTCGGCCTCCGGGGCCCACCAGCCCAAGGTGGCTCCCGAGGTGAAGGCAGGCCCGGCCGTGACCTCGTTGAACGCGATCGAGACCCTCTCGTCGCGCGAGCTCGAGGTTGCCCGGCTTGTCGCCGAGGGCCACTCGTCCAAGGAGATCGCCGACCGGCTCGACCTGAGCGTGCGCACCGTCGAGAAGCACCGCGCCAACATCATGGACAAGATCGGTGTCAAGGAAGTCGCCAGCCTCGTGCGCTGGTGCATCCAGTCGGGGATCGTGAAGAGCTAGGAGTCTGTCCGCGCCGACGAAAAAAGGGGCCCTTGCGGGCCCCTTTTTCGTCCACCGGGAAGAGCCGGCGCCTAGAACTGCGCGGTGAGGCCCGCCTGCAGCGTCTCGTTGTAGAACTCGCGCTGGATCGTGCGGTAGGTCGTCCCGAGCGAATAGCGGACGGGGGCGTTCGTCAGGTTCTTCGCGTTGAAGTAGACGCCGAAGGTCCTGTTGATCCGGTACTGGACCCCGATGTCGAGCCAGGTCATCGGGTCAGTGTAGGTGTCCTGGGTGTAGTCGGAGCCGATGCCGCTCAGGTACCTGCCGACATGCGCCAGCCCGACGGTCACCTGGACCGCCTGGTAGTCGTAGGTGAGCGAGAGGTTGTAGGTGGCCTTGGCAGTCGACGGCAGCGAATGGGACTCGCCCGGCCTGATGTCGAAAGTCGAGTCGACAAGCGTGGCGTTCGCTCCGAAGCCCAGACCTGAGAGCAGGCCCGGAAGCATGGTCAGGTGCTCCTCGAAGTCAGCCTCCAGGCCGGCCGCGTGGGCGGTCGGTATGTTGGCGAACGTCTGGTAGGCGATCGTCCTGTTGCCGGTGAAGCCGTACCCAGCGAGGCGCGGGTCGGATGCCTGAAGGTAGGTGACGTCGCTCACGATGTAGTCCTTCAGGTCCTTGTAGAAGAGACCCACCGTGAAGAGCCCGGTCTTCCCCATGTAGTGCTCGAGAGCGAGGTCATAGCTGTCGGCTCGCGTCGGGCTCAGGCCGGGGTTTCCGGTGGTCACGGCGTTGCCGCTCGTGTCCACCTGCGTGTTGGCGCTCACCTGGTTGAATCCCGCCCTCCCGATCGTCGTCGAGCGGCTCAGGCGGACGTCCCAGTCCTTGGCGAGGTCGTACCTAAGGCTCGCGGCCGGGAAGAGCTCGGTGTGGCTGCTCGAGAAGGACACCGGCCCGACGAGGGCCTTGTTCTCGACCAGGTTTCCGGAGTACGTGCCCTTGAAGTCCTCCGCGCGGAAGCCGGCTAGGATGTCCCAGGCCCCGACCTGGATCTCGTACTGGAGGTAGCCGGCGGCGACCTTTTCCTTGTCGCTCGCGTAGGCGTTAAGCGACTTGAGCCGGTTCTTCGCGGAGGGAGCCAGGCCGCCCTGCGCGACAAGCTGGTCGGTGAGGGCCGGGCTTAGGTCCGGCCCGTTGTTGTAGGTGTTGTTATAGAAGACGACATTGGATCCCTCCGTGTAGCCGGTCATCGAGGGGCTCCCGACCGAGGCGTTGGTGGGCCCCGACAGGTAGGTGGCCGAGGCCTTGTAGGTCTTGTCCCGGTAGCTCACGCCTGCCTTCACCGAGTCCTTGCCGACGGGAATGAACGTCACCGGCACGCTGAGGTCGGCCAGGAACGTGTCCTCGCTCGTCTTGTTGAGGGGCAGGGAGCTCGAGACGCCGCCATAGACGTAGTTCGCGGGGTTCGTCTTGTCCGGGCCGGTGGCAGAGACGATCACCGGGTAGTCGCCCGCGTTGTTGTACGTCACGGTTCCCGAGCCCACGCTGTTGAAGGTCGTGGTCGCGTCCTTCAGGACCCTGTACTCGCCGGTCATGTGGGCCGCCTTGTAGTCCAGAAGCGCGCCTCCCAGCGTGTTTTCCCCCGAGAAGATGAGGATCTGGTCCGTCAGGCGCTCCTGATGGTTGACCAGCGCGCGCTGGTAGGCCCCGTCGCTGATCGTATCGGTGAAGATCTTGTTGTCCGTCGTCGTGTAGTTGTCGTCGAAGTTAGTGGTCAGGATGTTATCCAGCTTCTTCTCGATGTAGCCCGTGTAGAAGTAGCTGAGGGTATAGCGGTCGCCGGAGTCCGGGCTGTAGCCCAGCTCCCCGCCGAAGGCGTGGCGAAAGCGGTGGTAGCGGTAGTACCTCTGGTCGTAGCCCGCGAGGGACAGGTCCGTGTTGGTGGCTCCGTTGAGGGCCGGCTCGACATCGTTGATCCCGCGCGCGTCGTTGTAGACCGAGGCGGTCACCACGATCGTGAACGGCTTGGAGTTGTCGGATCCGCCGGAGCCGAACCGGGCCCCGGTCGTGGCGGACACGTCGGTGATCGGGGTCTTGGGCTGGGTCTCGTAGCCTGTGCCGACACGCAGCTCGGTGAAGGCGTCCCTGCCCGCGGGAAGCGTCTTCGGCTCGATGTCTACCGTCCCGCCCAGGGCCTCGGCGTCCTGCTCAGGCTTGTTGGTCTTGGTGACCGTCATCGAGCCGACCAGGCCCGCCGGGATCACGTCGAGCGCCACGGCTCGGCCGCCCCCGAAGATCGTCGCCGGGTTGGTCGGCAGCAGGCGGATCCCCTCGAAGGTGGTGCTGTTAAGGTCGCTGTCGAGTCCCCGGATGGCGACAAACCGGCCCTCGCCGGTATCGGTCCAAAGGGAGATCCCAGGCACGCGCCGCAGGGCCTCTGCGGCATTCACGTCGGGCAGCCTCTCGATGTCGGCGTCCGTCACGACCGAGATGATGTTGGGGGCTACCTGCTCGGAGGCGATCGCCCCGATCTGTTCAAGGCGGCTGTCCACCACCACCACCTTGCTCAGCGAGTGGATCGTATCGGTTGAGGGCGCGGAAGGCGCGTCTTCGGCGCGCGCCGTCAGCGCGGCCAGCGTCATTACCAACAGAATCAGCGGGTGTTTAGTGTTCACGGGACCAAACGACCCGTTCGCAAGCCGCCTATCGAGCCTTGGATCCTAACGTTTCGGTGACGGGCGCCGGCAACCCGTCATCCCGCCGCCACAAGGGTGAAGCCGAGGTTACAAATGCAGGGACGGGATTCGTCCTAGGCGCTCGTGTAGCGCCTGAGCGACGGTGCGATGGCCGCGAAGTCCGCCTGGACTGCCGCAAGCTCATCGGCGGAGAGCGTGCCCTTCCCCGACCCGAGGAGCTCCTCGATCCTGGCCATCCTCTGCGACAGGTCGGTCGCGCCCATGTGGAGCGCGCTGCTCTTTATCCCGTGGGCGATCCTCTGCTGCTCGTCCTTCCCGCCGGCAGTCAGGCGCTCCAGGGACACCGGGAAGTCCTCCAGGAAGAGGCGCACGATCTCGCGCGTCGCATCGTCACCCATGACCGAGGCGAGCTCGCCGAGCGCCGGATTTGGCGGTTTGCCCACAGTCAGATGGCGCCCGATTCCCCGGGGGAGGGCAACCGATTTCGCCTCCGGCGCTAGCGGCGCCTGCGGCGCGGCCCGGGCGAGGCCGGAGCGGGGTCCTCGGCCGCCCTCAGCTCCTCGCGGCCGGCTGTCCCGGACCCGTGCTCGGGGTAGAAGTGCCACTTGCCGTCCGCCTTGTGGGCGTGGATGTCCTGCATGAAGTGCAGGTCCCACTCCGCGAGCATCTGGAAATACTGGCTCCTGCCCACCTTCAGCTCCTTGCACCGCGCCTCGATGCGCGTCCACATCTCATGCGTGAAGGATATCCCCTGCGAACGTGTGGTTTGGCCCATGCGCAATTGTTGCGAATGGTTGAAAGCGTGTTGACGCATTTCAGCTGAAAACGATTGCGAGCCAGTGCGGCCCGTTTTCAACGGGAGAGGGGCCCCAGGGGGCCCTAGTGCGAGCTGTCCTCGAGCTCCCCCGGCTTCAGGAGTCCGGCGAAGGCCGCCTTGTTGGCGGCCTTCATGTATGCCTCCTTGGCCTCGATCGTCCCGTCCTTGACCCGGTTCATGAGGCTCGTGTCCATCAGGATCATCCCGTCGGAGCCGCCGCTCTCGATGATCTGGCGGATGTTGGCGATCTGCCCGCTGCGGACCGTGTTGGCGAGCGCCTCGTGCTGGAGGAGGATCTCGTGGACGGCGCAGCGCCCCTTGGGGATCTTCTTGCAGAGGAGCTGGGCCACGATCCCGGCCAGGCAGCCGGCCAGCATGACGCGCACCTGGTTCTGGTCGTCGGCGGGGAAGGCGTTGATGATGCGGTCGACGGTCTTGGGCGCGTTGTTCGTGTGGAGGGTGCCGAAGACCAGCATGCCCATGGAGGCGCACCCGAGAGCGAGCTTGATCGTCTCCAATTCGCGCATCTCGCCCACAAGGAGGATGTCGGGGTCGTGGCGCATCGCGCCCTTAAGCGCCGAGGCGAAGCTCTCGGTGTGCTCGCCCACCTCCCGGTGCACGATCACGCTCTTCTTCACCGGGTGCACGAACTCGATCGGGTCCTCGATTGTGATGATGTGGCGGCAGAGGTTCGTGTTGATGTAGTCGATCATCGCCGCGAGCGTGGTCGACTTGCCGCTCCCGGTGGGGCCGGTCACGACCACCAGGCCCTCGTTTAGGTGGCAGAGCTTCTTGATGGCCTCCGGGAGGTTCAGCTGCTCGAAGGAGAGGATCTTCGCCGGGATCTGGCGGAAGACAGCGGCCTGGCCCCAGTGGTTGTAGAGGAAGTTGCCGCGGAAGCGCGCGAAGCCCGGGATCTCGTGCGCGAGGTCCAGGTCGTGGCGCTCAAGGTACTCGTTCCACTTTCGCTCCGGGACGATCTCCCGGATCAGCTTCTCGAGCGCCGCCGCGTCGAGCACCTTGTCGGCGATCGGCTGGATGGAGCCGGAGATGCGGGCCTTGGGCGGTAGCCCCACCATCAGGTGCAGGTCGCTCCCGCCCTTGTCCACCATCGTCCGAAGCAGGGTGTCGATCTCGGCCATGGGCTTAGGTGATCTTCGCGCGGAGCGCGCGGTTCGAGATGTTGGAGAGCGCCGTCTCCTTGGTGACCTTCTTTTCCTTGAAGAGCTCGAAGATGACGTTGTCCATCAGGCACATCCCCTCGCGGACGCCGGTCTCCATCGTGTTGCGCAGTCCCGTCGTCTTGCCCTCCCTCACGAGGTTGGAAATCGCCATGTTGTTGACCAGGATCTCGCACGCCATGACCAGGCCGCTCGAGGCCCTGGGCAGCAGGCGTTGGCAGACGATCCCGCGAAGGCTCTCGGCCACGCTCCCTCGGATCTGGGTCTGCTGGGCCGCGGGGAAGACGTCGAGGAGCCGGTTGAGGGTCGTCGCCGCGTCGCTCGTGTGCATGGTGCCGATCACCAGGTGCCCGGTCTCGGCGGCGCTCACGGCCATCTCGATCGTCTCCAGGTCGCGGAGCTCGCCGATCACGATGATGTCGGGGTCCTCGCGCAGGGCGCCCTTGAGCGCCGTGAAGAAGGTCTTCGTGTGGTCGCCGACCTGGCGCTGCGTAACGTTGCAGCCCTTGGACGGCTGCACCACCTCGATCGGGTCCTCCACCGTGATGATGTGGTCGTGGCGGGTCTCGTTGAGGTAGGCGACCATCGAGGCAAGCGTCGTCGTCTTGCCCGAGCCCACGGGCCCCGTGATCAGGACGAGCCCGTTGTGGTAGCTGAGCATCTTCTTTAGCGTGTCGATGTGCTCCCCGAACCCGAGGTCGGCGAGCGTCTTCACCTCCTTGGGCACCATGCGGTAGGCGCCGGCGGCGCCCTCCTTGTGGAACATCAGGTTCACGCGGTAGCGCTCCGACGGGCTGACCTCGAGCGCGTAATCCAAATCGCGCTTCTCAAGGAAGGTCTTCTTTTGCGCCGGGGTGAGCAGCGCCGTGTTGATCTTCAGGGCCTCGTCGGCCGTGAGCGGCTTCTCACTGATGTAGGAGATCATGCGGTCCTTGCGCACAAAGGACCGCCGCCCCGTGCACAGGTGCAGGTCGCTCGCCCCGAAGGCGATGGACTTGGTCAGGAGCTCCTTGAGCGTCGTGCCGAGGGCCGCTTCGTCCTTCGATGAGAGCTCGAGGACGGGGGCCGCCGCCGGCGGGACCTTCTTCGGGGGCATCGGCACGAAGTCCTCGACCAATTCGTCGGGCGCGGCGAACGGGTCCGCGCTCGGGGGGCCCTGGTCCGACCGCTTGGTCGCCAGTCCCGCGAGCCGCTCCAGCGCCTCGATATCGGTCACGATGTCGTCGTCGATCAGCTTCTGGGCGAAGACAAGCATCTCCAGGTTGTACATCCCGAGCTTGGCCTTCGCGGAGACCGCCTGGACCCGGGTAAAGAGGCCTTGGTCGATGCCAAGTCTTACAAACCAGAGTAGATCGGGATTCATCGGCGCGGTGAGACAGGCAGATCATGCTGCCCCCCAACGATCTGCCAAGCGCGAATCCGGGCGCCGCCGAAGGGGGTGGCCTTGGAATGGGGGATTGCAAAACCCGGGGATCGCGGGGATTGTGATCCTTTCATCCAGATCATGCTAAGGAAGTTTATTGCCCGGCTTCGTGAATCGATAGCCCCTGCCAAGAAGCCGAAACCGGCTGCGCCCCACGGCGCGCCCCGCCCGCACGACGGGCCCGCCCCGCGGAAGCCCGCCCACTCGGGAGGGCCGCGCCCCCAGGGACAGAGCCGGCCGCAGGGCCAGGGACAAGGCCAGGGACCCCGCCCGGAGCGCTCCCGGGGACCCGGTCCGTCGGGACCCTCCCAGCCGAGGCCCCAGGAGCCGAGGCCCAGGTCCGAGGAGAGGCGCCCCCTCGGGCGCGGTCCCTCCCGCTCCGGCCCCTCGCGCGACGGCAGGCGCCCCCGCCCGGCCCGCGACGACTTCGAGCACCCGGCGCAGGTCACCTTCAAGCCCACCATCCCGGTCGACATCCCGAAGATGGACACGGCCTTCTCGAAGCTCGGACTCTCCGACGCCCTCTCGTTTGCCGTCCAGGAAAAGGGCTACACGACGCCGACGCCCATTCAGGCGCAGGCGATCCCGCTGATCCTCGAGGGCAGGGACGTGATCGGTTCCGCGCAGACCGGTACCGGCAAGACGGCCGCCTTCGCGCTCCCGATCATCCAGAGGCTCGGCACCCACGGGGGGATGCGCTGCCTGATCCTTGAGCCCACCCGCGAGCTCGCGCTCCAGGTCGAGGAGGCCTTCCACAAGTATTCCAAGTTCACGGACCTTCGGGTGACGATCGTCTACGGCGGCGTAGGCTACGGCAAGCAGACCGACGACCTGAAGCGCGGCGTCGACATCCTGGCGGCGACGCCGGGCCGCCTCTTGGACCACCTGGAACAGGGCAACTGCTCCCTCGACAAGATCGATATCCTGGTCCTCGACGAGGTCGACCGCATGCTCGACATGGGCTTCCTGCCCGACGTGAAGCGGATCGTGCAGAAGTGCGCCACCAACCGGCAGACGCTCTTCTTCACGGCGACCCTGCCCCCCGAGATCGAGCAGCTCGCCGGCTGGGCGCTAAAGAACCCGGCCAAGGTCGAGATCGGCCGCACCCACTCCGCCGCCGACACGATCGCCCACTGCTTCTACCCGGTCGTGGCCTCGCAAAAGTTCGAGCTCCTGCAGGTTCTCCTCGAGCGCACCGAGTTCAAGAGCGTGCTCATCTTCTGCCGCACCCGCATGGGCGCGGACCGGATCGCCGCCCGCCTGGTCCAGAAGGGCCACCGGGTCGGCGTCATGCACTCCGACCGCAGCCAGCGCGAGCGCGTCGAGGCGCTCGACGGCTTCAAGAGCGGCAAGAACGAGGTCCTGGTCGCCACCGACATCGCTGCGCGCGGCCTCGACATCGCCGGCGTCTCCCACGTGATCAACTACGACGTCCCGGAGAACGCCGAGGACTACGTCCACCGGATCGGCCGCACCGGCCGCGCCCAGAACACGGGCGACGCCTTCACGCTCGTCACGGAGGACGACGTCCGCGACGCCCGCAGCATCGAGCGCTTCATCGGCGCCACGGTCGAGCGGAAGAAGATCGAGGACTTCCCCTACATCTACTCCGCGCTCTTCGACCAGAAGATCATCGAGGAGGCCGCGCCCAAGGCGGCGGGCCGGCTGCACCGCGGCTACCGGAAGTAGCCCGCGGTTTTTCGGGATCGGGGGGCCCTTGAAGGCCCCCTTTTTTGTGCCTATTCGGAACCGTTGACGGCCTTGTAGGCCACGGCTGCCAGGACCGCCCCCGCGAGCTCGCCGCCCAGGAGCACCGGCAGGTTGCTCCAGAGGGAGAGCCCCATTGCCGAGATCCCTGTCGCCACGGCCGGGTTGAACGCCCCGCCGGAGACGCCGCCGACTGCGAAGGCGCCGACCATGACGGTCATGCCGATCGCCAGGCCGTAGAACGAGTTGCCGGAGGTTCCCTTCGCCGTTGCGACGTTCAGGACGACCCAGCAGAGGGCGAACGTGAAGAGGAACTCGGCCAGGAACGCGGGCTTCCAGCTGGCGAGCGCCAGGGGCTGGGCCGCACCCTGCATCTTGATGGTCCCGACGACCCAGGCGGCGACGAGCGCCGCCGCGACCTGCGCGATCCAGTAGGGGACGACGTCCTTGGTGTCGCACTTGCCGCGGATCCAGACGGCGAGCGTGACGGCGGGGTTGAAGTGGCCGCCGGAGACGTGGCCGCCGGCGAAGATCATGACCATCAGCGAGGCGCCGATCGCGAGCGGGGCCAGGGAGCCCGCCCCGGGCGCGATCACGGTGCTGCCGATCGTGAAGACGAGGAAGAAGGTCCCGATGAACTCGACGAGGTATTTTTTCATGGATTGGGTAGCGTGTGGTGGGAGGGTAGTTGCGGCGGGTGCGCCCCACGAGCGTTTTTTGGGGTTGCGGGCGCGGCCGATTCGGGCGTCGTTGTGCCTTCCCGCATGAAGATACAGATACCCGATGGCGACTTTGAAGGCTACATCTTCGACCTGGACGGCACCC
>CAISPT010000323.1 GCA_903887455.1 uncultured Opitutaceae bacterium
CGATGTGCTCGACGATCCCGATCGGGATCCCCTTCTGCTCGAGGATCGGGCCCTGCTCGATGTGCAGCTCGACAAAGGAGTGGTAGTGGCCGTTCGGGAGACGGACGGACTCGAGCGGGCCAGTGTAGCCGGCGGCCGCCCTGAGCTCGTCGAGCGTCCTGCCGTCCCGGTCCTTGAGCGCCCGGGCCTTGTCAAGCGGGAGCGTGCCGGCCATCAGGCGGCTGCCGAGGCATCCGAGGCCGAACCGCGTGGGCTCCTCGGCCGTGAACATCACCACCTCGAGCGAGCGGCGCGGCCTGAAGCCGGCGCGCCTGAGCGCGGCGAGGGCCTCGAAGGCGCCGAGGACCCCGACCACGCCGTCGTAGAGCCCGGCGTTGGGGATCGCGTCGGTGTGCGAGCCCGAGCCCACGGCGGGCAGGGCCGGCTCCGATCCCTCCCAGCGCGCAAAGAGGTTGCCGACGGCGTCCTCGCGCACGGTGAGACCCGCGTCGAGGGCGGCCTTCCTCACGTACTGCCTGCCCCTCATGTCGGCCTCCGAGTAGAGCACCCGCGTCACCACGGGGGCCGGGGCCTCAGAGATCAGCGCCAGCTCCTTTAGGCGGCGGACGAGCGACTCCTTGTCGACGGTGATTCTCAGGTCGCGCATTGCGTCGTCAGAGCGGGGCGCGGTTCACATCCTTGTAGTACAGGTAGCTCGCAGGGACCTTGCCCATGGCGACGAACCACTGCGCACAGAAAGGGGCCATCCAGATCGCGTCGCCCGCCCTCACCGGGTACCACGAGTCCTCCAGGCGGTAGACGCCCTCCCCGGAGAGCATCACGAGCCCGTGCTCCATGATGTGGACCTCGACAAAGGGCAGGTGGCCGCCCGGCTGGTAGGCGAAGAGATTGACCGCCATGTCGAACCCCTGCGTGTCGGGGAGCAGGACCTGGAGGTTCGCGGCCGGGTCGCCCAGGAAAGGCGCGCCCTTCACCTTCGCCTGGTCGCCGAAAAGCGCGCCGGGGGCCTTCACGCCGGCAATCGGGGCGTATTTCTTCTGGAAGAGTGTCAGCCGGGTTCCCTTCCGGGGACCCGAGAGGCCCCACTCCGAGCCCGCCGGGCAGTAGAAGTAGCCGCCCGCCTTGAGCGCCTTCCTCACGCCGTCCACGGACACCGTTGCGGCTCCGTCCATCACGTACCCGAAGGTCTGCACGTCGGACGCAGCGACCCGGGCCGCGCCGCCCCGCTCGAACGTGAGGAGCGTCTGGGCGACCGAGGCACCCATGGCCGGCGAGACGAGCACCACGGCCGTGGCCCCGGTGATCCCCGGGATCGAGCTGTTCACGTGGTTGTCCGCCGTGATGAGCGCGTGACGTGGGCCGATGCGCGCCCGTGTGTGTCCGAAGAGTTCAGGCATGGGATTTTGGGTGGTAAAGTTCCGGCTATGAGCAGGTCGCGCGCCCAATGGGCCCGCGCGGCCTAGGTTGGCCGAATAAATTGAGCAGAACGGGCCCCCTGTGCAACTCGGCCCTCTGAAAATACCGTCCGGCCCCGGACCAGGGTCCGGACGATCCCGACCGTGGAGGCCCGGCCGTCGTACGGGCCCTGCCGGTGGCGGTAGAGCAGCTCCGCATTCGAGAGCACATGCGGCGAACCGAGGGACAATAGCGTCAGGTCCGCGTCGTAGCCCTCGGCCAGCCGGCCCTTCGACCGGTCGATCCTGAAGCGGCGAGCGACGTTGGCCGAGAGTAGACGCGAGAGCTGAGGAAGGGCCTCCTTCGGGGGCCGGCGGGTCAGCGCCTCGCTCACGAGGAGCCCAAACCCGTGCTGGCAGCCGGAGATGCCCCCCCAGTTCAGGAAGAAGTCGCTCGAGCGCTTCATGTCCGGGGGCGCGGGCGAGTGGTCCGAGCCCACCGTGTCGATCAGCCCGGAATCGAGCGCGGCCCACAGGCCCCGCCTTTGGGCCTCCGAGCGCAGCGGCGGAAAGCACTTGGCCGGCGCCCCGCGCTCGACCACGTCGCGCTCGGTGAGCAGCAGGTAGTGCGGGCAGGTCTCAATCGAGACATCGGCCCCCTTCGCCCGGGCGTCGCTCGCCAGGGCCACGCCCTCGGGGCTGCTCACGTGGACGATGTGGAGCGCGCAGCCGGTCTCTCCCGCGATGTCGACCGCGGTCCTGATCGCCTCAAGCTCGAGCTCGACAGGCCTTGAGGTGAGCCAGGTCCCGACGTCGGTTCCCCGGGCATGGGCCTCGGCGGTGCGCACGCGGGCAAGGTCCTCGTCCTCCGCGTGGACGGCCACCAGCATCCCGAGCCCGGCGGCCCGCTTCATGCCCTCCCGGAGGGTCCCCGGGTCGGCCCGCTGGAACTCGTCCACCCCGCTGTTGCACATGAAGGACTTGAAGCCGATGGCGCCGGCCTCGGCCATCGGCCCGAGGTGGTCCGCGTTGCCCGGGACCAGCCCGCCCCAGATCGCGAAGTCGGTGACGCTCTCCCTCAAGGCCGCCGCCCGCTTGAGCTCAAGGCTCGCGGCGTCGGTCACCGGGGGCAGGCAGTTGAGCGGCATGTCGAAGAACGCGGTGCCGCCGCCAGCGGCGAGGGAGGCCGATCCGGATGCGAGTCCCTCCCACTCCGTGCGTCCGGGCTCGTTGAAGTGGACGTGCGAGTCGATGATCCCCGCCATCACGTGGAGGCCCGTGGCATCGATCACCTCGCCGGCCTCGAGGTTGAGGTCCGGGCCGATCCCCGCGATCCGGCCCTCGGAGACCGCCAGGTCGGCGCGGGCGAGGCCGGTGGGCAGGACAAGGGTACCCCCACGGACGATCAGGTCGCAGCGGGAGCTCATGAGGCGGGCTGGTAGGCCATGCGTGTGAGGAAGTCGACGACGATGGCGAGCGCCATCTCCAGGTCGCGCGGCTGGACATATTCGTCGGGATGGTGGCTTAGCCCCTTCCTGCAGCGGACAAAGAGCATCGCCACGGGGGTCAGGGAGGAGACGATCACCGCGTCGTGTCCGGCCCCGCTCGGGAGCGCAAGCGAGCTGCCCTGGCAGGCCCGGACGCTGCGCTCCAAGAGCTCCGTCAGGCTTCCGGAGCACGACACCGCGCCGTTGTCCTGGGTCGCCTTGACCGAGAACCCGAGGCTGCGGCGCTTCGCGATCGCCTTGGCGGTTTCCTCGAGCGCCTCAAACGCCGCCCGGCGCTCCTCGTTCCGCGGGTGGCGCACGTCGAGCGAGAGCTCGACTGAGCCGGGGATCACGTTCGTGGCGCCCGGGTGGGCCGTGATCCAGCCGACCGTGGCCACCAGAGGGCTCCTCGCCTTGGCGAGCGCCTCGACGGCCAGGATAAACTCGGCGGCGCCCGCAAGGGCGTCCTTGCGGAGTGCCATGGGGGTCGTCCCCGCGTGGCCCGCGTGGCCGGTGAAGCCGACTCTTGCCCGGGTCTGCCCCGAGATGGCGGAAACGACGCCCGCAGACAGGCCCTTCGCCTCGAGGACGGGCCCCTGCTCGATGTGGACCTCAAGGTAGCCGATGAGGTCTTTCTTCGCGTGCGCGGCCCTCGGCGGGGCGACCTCGCGGCCGTTGTGCTCGGCGAGCACCTGCGCCACGGTGCGGCCCGCCGGGTCCTCGAGCTTAAAGTCGGAGGCCGTCAGCCTGCCGGTGTAGCCCTTGCTTCCCAGGTAGGCGCTTGAGAACCGGACGCCCTCCTCCTCGGAGAAGCCCACGACCTCGACGGAGAAGGGAAGCTCGATGCCCTGGCGGCGTATCACCTCGACGGCGGCGATAGGCAGGAGCACCCCGAGGGCACCGTCGAAGCGTCCCGCGTTCTTCACGGTGTCCAGGTGCGAGCCGAAGACGAAGGTCCGGGCTGCCGGTCTTTTTGACCGGAGCCTGCCGATCACGTTGCCGACGGCGTCCTCGCGGACATCCAGGTCGGCGGCGTGCATCCAGGCCCCCACGAGGGCGTTGGCCCGGCCCATCGCCGGGGACATGAACGTGCGGGTGGTCTCGCCGCGCACGTCGGTGATCCGTGCAAGCTGGTCGAGGCGACGCGTGAGCTCCTTGGCCGCCTGGGAGATGAGGTTAGTGGACATCAGTCTAGGCTCAGCTTCCCCGATAGGTGTTATAGGCCCAGGGCGTGACGAGAAGGGGAACGTGGTAGGAGGCCCCGGGGTCGGAGATTCCGAAGCGGACGGGGACGACGTCGAGGAAGGGGACCCCGTCCGGGGCGATCCCACGGGCCCTGAAGTACTCCGCCACGTGGAACTCGATCTGGTAGGTTCCGGCGGCCATCTCGGAGGGCCCGAGGAGCGGCGCGTCCGTTCGGCCGTCGGCGTTGGTCACGACCGACTTGACGGGCGCGGGGGAGGGCGAGAGCCGGCTCAGCTCGATGCGGAGGCCCGCCGCGGGTTTTCCGGTCACGAGGTCGAGGACATGGGTGCTCAGTTTTCCGGCCATGGTTTCAGGGGGGTGTCACGGCCTCAATGAGCCGCAGTCTCGCGATCTTGGCGATTTCGCCGAGCGCAGTCGAGTGCTCCGCTTCGTGTGAGCTGCCGACGCGCGACCTCATCGCGGCGAGGATCGTGTCCTTGGCGTTCAGCCGGGCGCAGATGATGAAGGGAAACCCGAAGCGTGCCTTGTAGGCGTCGTTAAGGCGGGTTATCTCGGCGGCCTCCTCGGCCGTCAGGCGGTCGAGCCCGGCCGCGGCCTGCTCCTTGGTGGAGTCGGCGGTGAGCTGCCCGGACTTCGCCAGGCGCCCGGCCAGGTCGGGATGCGCCCGGATCAGCACAAGCTGCCGGTCGCGTGGGGCCGCCCGCATCGTCGCACAGAGGGCCGCGTGGAGCGCGTCCAGGTCCCGGAACGGGCGCCCGGGATAGGTCTCCTCGGCGACCCAGGGGGAGTGCTCGAAGAGGTGCCCAATGGCCGCCACGAAGGCGGCCGGGGCCGATGCGTTCAGTTGCGCTAGGGTGACCGGCATGGATTCCCTCTACTTAAGCAGCTCGTAGGCCGGAAGCGTCAGGAATTCATCAAGTTTCGGGGACTTCACCATCTCCATGAACATGTGGGCGGCCACCCGGAAGTGCCCGTTGGAGTAGCGCTCGGCGCCGATCTCGCCCTGGATCTTCGTAATCACCTCGCCGATCACCGAGTCGTAATAGACCGGGGTGATGGTGCGGCCGTCCGCGAGCCTGCCCCCGCGGTGCAGCCACTGCCAGAGCTGCGCGCGGGAAATCTCGGCCGTCGCGGCGTCCTCCATCAGGTTGTAGAGGGGAACGCAGCCAGAGCCACCGAGCCAGGCCTCCAGGTACTGGATGCCGACGCTGAAGTTCGTGCGGACACCCTGGTCGGTGATCGTCCCTGCAGGGGCCGAGAGGAGTTCGGCCGCGGTCACGTTCACGTCCTCCCGTTGGCGGGAGACCTGGTTGGGCCCGGGCATGTGCTTGTCGAAGGCCTTGAGCGCCACGGGGACGAGCCCCGGGTGGGCGACCCAGGTGCCGTCGTGCCCGTCGGTGGCCTCGCGCTCCTTGTCGGCCAGGACCTTCGCCAGGGCCTCGTCGTTGGCCTGCGGGTTGTTCTTGATCGGGATCTGAGCGGCCATGCCGCCCATCGCGTGGGCGCCTCGGCGGTGGCACACCTTGATCACGTAGAGGCAGTAGGCCCTCATGAAGGGGGCCGTCATCGTGACCTGGGTGCGGTCCGGGAAGATGTAGTCCTTCTTGTTGTTGAGCTTCTTGATGCAGCTGAAGATGTAGTCCCAGCGGCCGCAGTTAAGGCCCGAGGCGTGGTCGCGCAGCTCGTAGAGCATCTCCTCGGCCTCGAAGGTCGCCAGGATGGTCTCGATGAGCGCGGTGGCGCGGACCGAGCCCTGGGGAACGCCAAGGGCCGACTGGGAGTGGACGAAGACGTCGTTCCAGAGGCGGGCCTCGAGGTGGCTCTCCATTTTCGGGAGGTAGAAATAGGGGCCGGACCCGCGCGCGAGGCTCTCCTTGGCGTTGTGGAAGAAATAGAGCCCGAAGTCGAAGAGGCTCCCGGAGACGGGCTTCCCGTCGAGGGTCACGTGCTTCTCGGGAAGGTGCCAGCCGCGGGGGCGGACAAGGAGGGTCGCCGTCTTCTCGTTGAGCTTGTAGGCTTTCCCCTCAGGGCTCGTGAATCCGATCGACCTGCGGACGGCGTCCCTGAGGTTGATGTGGCCGTCAATCAAGTTGTCCCAGGTCGGCGACGTGGCGTCCTCGAAGTCCGCCATGAACACCTTGGCACCGGAGTTGAGCGCGTTGATCACCATCTTCCGGTCAACGGGACCCGTGATCTCCGTCCTGCGGTCCTGCAGGTCGGCCGGTGCCGGGGCCACCTTCCATGACCCCTCGCGCACGCCGCGGGTCGAGGGGAGGAAGTCCGGCAGGTTCCCGGCGTCGATCTCGGCCTGGCGGGCTACGCGCGCCGCGAGCAGCTCCTGCCGCCGCGCCTCGAACTTCCGGAAGAGCCCGGCAAGAAAGGAGCAGGCTTCGGGAGTCAGGATCTCGGCGTAGGCGGGCGTGATGGGCCCGCTGATGGCGAGACCGGAGATGAGCGTTTCGGGCATAGGTTTGGAGGATTAAAGACCGAGCAGTAACTTCCGGATTGTGTCCTGTCACCACCATAGTACCGTCGGCCGTTTGTGCCAATCCAGAGGCCGAAAAACACCACACCACTATGAACCACGAGGGCTACATGCGCGAAGCGATCCGGATTTCCGAGGACGGCCTGAAGTCCGGACGCGGGGGCCCGTTCGGCTGCGTCGTCGTTAAGGCCGGCAAGGTCGTGGGGCGGGGCGGCAACCAAGTCACGTCGACCTGCGACCCGACGGCCCACGCCGAGGTGGTGGCGATCCGGGACGCCTGCAAGGCGCTCGGGACGTTCAAGCTCGATGGCTGCACCCTGTACGCGAGCTGCGAGCCCTGCCCGATGTGCCTTTCGGCCATCTACTGGGCGCGCATCCCCGAGGTGTACTACGGCAACACCCGCCAGGACGCGGCGGCGATCGGCTTTGACGACGACTTCATCTACGGCCAGATCCCCCTCGACCCGGACAAGCGAACGGTGGCGATGAAGCCCCTCCTTGCCGGGGAGGCAAAGGTTGCCTTCACAGGCTGGACCTCCAAGACCGACAAGGTCGCCTACTAGGCCCCTTTGCTTGCCAAATCGGCCGTTTGCACCAGATTTTCACCATGCATTTCGACAACCTCCAGCCCAGCATGAGCGCCCCCCTGCCCCGCCTCGACGACGAGGATGAGGACGAGGAGACCGTGGAGAAGGCCGCGGAGAAGAAGGATTCTTCCGTCTCCCTCCTGATCCAGAAGCGGTTCCTCGCGCAGCGGAAGCTCTTCCTCTGGGGCCCGGTGACCGACGAGTCGGCCAAGGACCTGAGCGAGAAGCTCCTCTACCTGGAGTCCGTAGCCCCCGGCAAGGAGATCACCTTCTACATGAACACCCCGGGCGGCTCGATCACGGCCGGCATGGCCGTGTTCGACACGATGAAGCTCATCACCTCGCCGATCACGATCGTCGTGACCGGGATGGCCGCCTCGATGGGATCGATCCTCCTGTGCGCTGCGGCGAAGGGCCGCCGCCTCATCTATCCCCACGGCCGCGTGCTGATCCACCAGCCGCTCATCTCGGGGCGCTTCATCGGGCCTGCGACCGACATCAACATCCAGGCCCAGGAGATGGAGAAGCTCCGCAGCGAGCTGAACCAGATCCTCTCCGACGCCTCGGGCCAGACACTCGAGAAGATCTCCAAGGACAGCGACCGCGACTTCTACCTGAACGCCAAGGAGGCCGTTGCGTACGGCCTGGCGGACAGGATCGTCGACAAGCTCTAGGCCTCTAGGGCCCTGGGCTGATCGAGCGCTCGGCGATCCGGCCGGCGTCCTGGTCCCACCGCGCCGCCTGGGCCGTGTCTCCGGCCGCGAGCGCCACCTTCCCTGCCTCGGCGAGCCAAGAGGCCCTGACTTCAGGGGGAATCATGTCGATCGCGAGGAGCCTGCGGTAGACCGCAAGCGATTCCGTGAAATGCCGGCTTCCCGCAAGGAGAGCCGCCGCCTCGCGCAGCACCCCCCAGTTGCCGGTCGCTGCATCGGCCTCCTGCGCTGCAGCGGCGAGGATCCCGACCTGCTCCTCCGCGTCGCCCGCCGCCCGGGTCATCCGCGAAAGAGCGAGGGCGAGCGGCAGGCTCGGGGAATTTCGCATGCCCGACCTGCCGAGCTCGAGCGCCTCGGCCGGCCGGCCGGCGCGCCCGAGCAGGTTCATCTGCCGGATGACCGCGTAGCCCGCGAGGGCCCGCGGGAGGGTCGAAAGGTGGCTCACCTCGGCAAGCGCCGAGACCGCGAAGGGCCGGTAGAGGGGGTCCCCGACCACGATCGACTGCCAGCTAAGGAGCGGCAGCGCGTAGTAGGCGGCGTCAACGAGGTCCTCCCCGCGCGCCAGCGCCGCTACGAAAAGATCGGGGCGGTGGAGGTACTCCAGGTAGGGCTCGTAGACGTTGCCGAGAGTGGCCGTGGCGCCGCGACTGATCAAGGGTCCGCACCAGCCCTCGGTCGCGGAGCGGAGCGTGCCGGCGGAGAGGCTGTGGATGTGGACCGCCACCGCCCCGGGCGGGAAGCGGAACCCCGGCAAGAGGAAAGGCCCGTTCATGTCCTGCGTGTACCACCCGAAGTAAAGCGCGGGCGCGTCGAAGCGCGCGGAGGCACCCATCGTGGAGGTCGCCCGGGTGACGGTCTCGTCGTAGCCTAGCTCCTCGAGGGTCGAGGCCACCGAGGCGAGCCAGCGGTCTCCGCTTTCGTGGGGCCCCGCGATGTCGACATAGGCGCGACCGAGCAGCCCCGTGCGCTCCGCCTCGACCGCGAGGTCCACCAGGTGGAGCGCGTCGGAGGCCGTGGGCCCGTCCAGGCGCGAGACCTTAACGACCTGCGAGTAGGTGAAGACCGTGGGGTGGAGGTTGGCGAAAAACGGGTTGGGGACGCCCGCGTTGATCGGGTAGTCGGCCTGGGCGAGGAGGCTCAGCTCCGAGTCCACCGCCCCCGCGTTCGTCCGGAACTGCGGACGGTCGGTGTACGGCTTGTAGTCGCTCAGGAGCGAGGGGTCGTTCTCTATCCTGAGCGGCACGCCACGGCAGGTGACGAGCGCCACGATCCTGTGCCCCGCTATCGAGTACTTGCGCCGCCCCACGGCGTCCAGGAGGTTCATCCTCATCCCGTCGATCCATCCCCGCCTCACGAGCTCATCCTGCACCGGCTGCCAGACGCTCACGACGAACTGCCGCCACGTGATCGTCTCGGAGCGGGGCATGCCCAGGGCGATCACGTTCTCCGGCGGGACCCCGCGCACCTCGGCGTAGTGCCTGGCGATCGCCACGGAGTCCGGGTCGTCGCTGTTGGCGACCAGTACCACGTTGTCGGCGAGCGCGGCAGCCGCCGCCGCGGGGGCGAGCCCCGCAAGAAGAAGGAGCGGCAGGAGGCGCAGCCAGGGGGCCGGGAACGGCGGCGGACGTGGGAGTGCCATTCTTTGGGAGAAAACGTGGCTAGGTTTGCCCTCCGACGCAACCGCGGGGCCCCCGATTACGGCTCGAAAGCCGGCTCAGGGGGGCGTAGCCTTGCCCCGCGTGAAAGCCCCCCTCCCCTCCCTTGCGGCGATCCTCGCGCTGGCCGCCGCCGCGGCCCTGGGCGCAGAACCCGGACCCCGGCTTGTCCCCGCCGGCGACTCCCGGTTCGAGTACCGGGGCCGCCTCGACACCCGCGACCCCTCGGGGCCGGTCCTCATCTGGGAGGACAGCGCGGTGGCCGTCGACTTCGGGGGCAACCACCTGGAGCTCGATCTCGGCCCCGCCGAGGGCGACAACTTCTTGGACGTCCGTGTGGACGACGGGACCTGGGTCGCCCAGGTCCCGGCCTCACGCGCCTCGCGCTTCACCTGCCCCCTTCCCCTCGCGGCGGGCCGCCACCACCTGGAGATCCACAAGCGCAACGAGGCGTCCGCGGGGACGCTCCAGTTCCGGGGGATCTGGATCGGGGACAAGGAAGCGGCCTTCCGGCCCGTGGGGGCTCGGCCCGCGCTCAGGCTCGAGTTCTACGGGGACTCGATCACGGCCGGGGCCTGCGACGAGGACGGGACGGAGGACCAGTGGGAGACCCGCCGGACGCATAACGCGGAGCTCGGCTACGCCTCAGTAGTCGGCAGGACCTTCCGCGCCGACTGGCGCAACCAATCCGTGAGCGGAATCGGGATCGTGACGGGCTGGACCAACGTGGTGGCCAAGCAGACCTGGGACAGGCTCTACCCCAAGGCGGATTCGCCCGCGGCCGACCTCGGGCTCTGGACGCCCGACGTGGTGCTGGTGAACCTGGGCGACAACGACGCCGACTACCCGAAAGCCCACAAGCTACCGTTCCCCGACGGGTTCGGGGCCAGGTACACGGACTATATCCTCGGCATCCGCAGGGCCTATCCCCGCGCCGAGATCGTGATGCTCCTCGGCGGAATGGACTCCGGCGTGCACAGCGCCCCGCTCAACGCCGAATGGAGCGGGGCCGTCGCCCGCCTGGAGGCGGCCGACCCCCGGATGCACCACCTGCTCTTCAATCACTGGACTTACACCCACCCGAGGGTCCCGGACCACGCCGCCCTTGCCGCCGAGCTCACGGCGTGGCTAAAGGTTCAACCGTTCATGAAGCCCTTTACTGACGATGCGCGCTAGAACGCACGCCGCAGCCCTGTTCGCGCCATGACCTGGGTCATCTGGGCGCTCCTCTCCGCCGCGTTCGCCGGGGTGACCGCGGTCCTCGCCAAAGTGGGCGTGGAGAACGTGAACTCGAACTTGGCGACCGCCATCCGGACGACCGTCGTCTTGGTGATCACCTGGGCCATCGTCCTGGTCTCCTCCCCAGCCGGCACGGTCACCCTTCCCGGCAGGAAGACCCTCATTTTCCTCGCGCTGAGCGGGGTCGCCACCGGGCTTTCGTGGCTGTGCTACTTCCGGGCGCTCCAGCTCGGCGAGGCCTCGCGCGTCGCGCCAGTCGACAAGCTGAGCGTCGTCTTCGCGATCCTCCTAGCCGGGATTTTCCTGCGGGAGCGCCTGACGCTCCAGCACGCGGTCGGGGGCGCCCTGATTGTCGCCGGGTCCCTGGTCCTCGCCTGGAAGCCCAGCTAAGGACGGGCAACCCTGTTCACTTCTGCGGCGCAGCGGGCGGGATCGCCCCGGCGAAGCGCCAGGCGGGGACAAAGTCGCGCGGGGGCTTCTCCCCTTTGAGGCGCACCCGCACCATCTCGATCGGCATCGGTCCGCCCTCGAGGATCGCGTCGTGGAACTGCCGGTCGGTCATCCCCTTCGGCCCGGCGACCTCCCGGTGGAGCTCGCGCAGCTCGAGGGCGCCTAGCATGTAGCCAGCCTGGTAGAGCGGAGGGTAAGAGCCGTTGAATGAGCGGCGGACCTCGCCGGTCGCGCTTGCCCGCTCGTGCCCCACCCTATCGACCAGGAAGTCGATGCACTGCTCGGGCGTCCAGTTGCCGAGGTGGAAGTTGAGCGAGAAGATGATCCGGGCGCAGCGGTGGGTGCGCCAGAAGAGCATGCCCATCCGGTCCTCGGGCGTTTTCGGGAAGCCCATGTCGTAGAACTGGAACTCCCACCAGAGCGACCAGCCCTCGACCCAGAACGAGGTCGTGAAGAGATCCCGGTGCGGGTTCGACCGGCTCTCGTAGTAGTACTGCAGGTGATGGCCGGGAATCAGCTCGTGGAAGACAGTCGCCCGGGCGAAGTGGACGTTGTTGGCCCTAAGGCTCTGCTCCTTGGCGTCGAAGTCCATGTTGTCGGTCGGGAACGCGACGAAGATGTCGGGCCCGCCGAGGAAGAACGGAGCCACCTTCTGCCGCTCGGGGCCCATCATGATGATCCTCCAGGAGTCGGCGGCGAGCGGAGGCACCGTCACAAGGTCGCGGTCCTGCACGAACTTGACGGCCTCGAGTGCGAGGTCGCGCACGAGGCCCGGTTGGCTGCCCGGCTGCAAATGGTCCTGCTTCACCTTCTGCATCGCGGCCTTCCAGTCGTCGCCGCAGCCCATCTCGCGCGAGGCCTTCCGGAGCTCCGCATCGCACCACGCGAGCTCCCGGTTCGCGACGGCGAGCAGCTCCTCGGGGCTGTAGGCGACCATCTCGTGGTCGAGCTCGGAAAGGATCGCCTTGCGCCCGATAGGATCGCCGACAACAGGCTCCTCCTTGCCGGGCTCGATCCCGATCACCTTTTCGCGCAGGAACTTCACGTAGCCGTCGAGCCCCTCCTTCAGCTTGTCGTGGGGGGCGCGGACCCACCAGCCGAACGCGGGGTCGTAGCCGTCGTAGAATTTGTACCAGTCCTCAAGGGATTCCTGCAGCGCGCCGAGCGCGGACACCGCCCGCGACGCAACGACCTTGGTGGTCGAAAGCGGGGCGGGGCCCTTCCCGTCCTTCGCCAGGTCGGGCTTCAGCCCCGCCTGGAGCGCCTCCTGGAGGGAGGACACCTGCTTTGCCACACGGTCCAGTATCCTAGCCGCCTCTTCAGGCCGGACTGGCTCCATCATCCGGCGCGACTGCTGGAGCGCGGCCAGGTCCTCCGAAAACGGCAGCAGCGGCAGCATTTCGGCCGCACGCGCCTCCTTCTGAGTGACGAGCTGGTCCTCGTGGGCGACCTCGCGGGAAAGGAGGATCCAGTCGATCCGGCCCTCGGTTCCGAGGCCCTCGAAGGCGACGGCCCCGAGCCGGGCCTCCCAGGCGGCGTAGAACTCGTGGAGGCGCCGAGACTGGAGCCGGGAGCCCTCCACGTCGTAGAACCGGAGGATCTCGTCCCTGTCCGTCACGAAGCGCTCGACCAGCTCCCTGAGCTCGCTCGACTGCGGGCGCACCAGGGATGAAAGGGACGAGGGCACATAGTCACCGGTCTGCCGGAGGGCGGCCGGCGACGGGTCTCCCGCGGCCCTCCCCAAGGGCGCCACGGCGAGGGAGAACGCGGCAAGGGCGAGGAGGGGGGCGGTCTTCATCGGCCGAAGCCAAGACGCGCCCCCGTCCCCGGTCAAACCCTTGGGCGGGGCGAAGGCCCTTACAGCTTCCAGTCCACCTCGCCGTAGGCGGCCCGGCCGAGCGCCGGGTAGCCGTTCACGGGCTGGTAGCGTCGGTCGAGGAGGTTCTCGAGACGGACCTTAATGCCGAGCCGCTCCGTGGCCTTCCACTCGCCGTAGATGCGGACGACGGCGTAGTCGGGGTCGTTCACGGTCGCGTACGTCTGCGCGTCGACGTCAGCCCGGCCGGCGACCACCCCCACCCCCGCGCCCGCGCTCAGGCCGTGCCCGAATGCGCGCCAGAGGTCCGCGCCAGCGCTGTTCCTCGGGCGTCGAAGCAGGCGCGTCTGGTCAGTCAGGTCTCGGGCGTCCAGATAGGTGTAGGTGAGCCGCAGCTCGAGCCCCTTGGCGACCGTCAGCTTCGCCTCGGCCTCCAGGCCGCTCGTCCGTGCCCGGCCGACATTGGCGGTTGTGCCCGGATACGCCGAGAAGTCGTAGGTGATCAGGTCCGTGAAGTCGCTCCGGAACGCGGAGACGCTGAGAGTCCCGCTGCCCCCGGGCAGGTAGACGTCAAAACCCAAGTCCCCTCCCCGGGACTTCTCGGGCCTCAAGTCCGGGTTGCCCCGGTAGCCCGTGGCCGCGCCGTAGAGCTCGAGGAAGCTCGGCGCGTTGAAGCCCGTTCCGTAGCTTGCCCTCACCTTGAAAACCCGGCTTGGGGAGAGCCAGGCGGCGGTGGCGCGGCCCGTCAGCGAGCCGCCGAACGTGTCGAAGCGGTCGTAGCGGAACCCGGCCGTCAGGAACACCGAGCGAACGGGGCTCCATTCGTCCTCGGCAAAGGCGGCCAGGAGGTCCTGGTGCCTGTCGATGTCGCCGTAGCCGTTGTCCCGGGTCGCCTGCAGCTCAGCGTTCGCACCCACGGTGAGGCGCTGGCCGGTGAAACCGGAATAGGTCGACTGGAGGTCGAGGACCCCGCGGCGGTCCTGCACCACCGTAGTGCTCTCATAGACCCCGGGGAGCTCGTCAAAGGAGACGTAGCGCCGATCCTGTCCGCCGAGAATCGCGTGGACCGAGAGTTCCGCTGTCGGGCGCAAGTCGAGGAAAGCGGTTCCGAGCCAGTCATCCTCGGTCTCGTGGGCGTAGCGGTCGTCCGTGTAGACGTCCCCGGGATCCCCGAAGCGCCCGTGGAAGCCGCGCAGCGTGGCGCCCGCGTCCGCATTGCCGCCAAGCGCGCGGTCGACCCGCAGGACAAGATCGGCGCTGTCGAAGGCATTGTTCGCGCGCTCGTTTTCGGTGTGCGAGTCCGAGGCCGAGAGCGACCAGGCCCACGGACCCCGGGCGCCCTGGCCGTCGAGGGAGCCCTCGACCGTCCCGAAGCTGCCGGCGGCGACCGCCGCGCCGGCCGAGGGGTCACCCGTGCCCTTCTGCGCCTGGACGAGCACGACCCCTCCCGATGCCCCGCTCCCGTAGAGCGTGCTCTGCGGCCCCCGCGCCACCTCGACCTGGTCCTGAGCGCCCAGACGGGCGCCACCCAGGAAGACCGCGTAGTCCGTGTTGGCGTCGTTCATCCGGATCCCGTCGACCAGGAAGAGGACCTGATCCGAGTTGGCGCCCCGCATGAAGACGGAGTCGTTTGAGCCCGGCGCGCCGTTCACGGCCGACGGCGTGCCAGGGACCGAAGACAGAGCTTCACCGAGGGTCGAAACCTGCCGGCGGGCGAGCTCGGCGGGGGTTTGGCTGTCGACGGCGGAGCCGAGGGTCCTGATGTCGGAGGGCGTTCGCGTCGCCACGACCACGAAGGGGTCGAGCGGCGCACCGGTTTCGGACTGCGCGCGGGCAGTCAGGGACGGCAGGAATGCCGATCCCACAACGAGGAGTCGCGCCACCAGGAGGCGGCGCGGCGAGGGCGTGTGCATGCGGGGTCTTTCTTCACTATTGCGATGAAGGTTTCGGAGCCGGTGCGCGCAATCGCGCCGGGCGAACTTGGGCTACCGGGTCTGGTATTCGGACTCCGCATGTGCTTCCCGCGAAGGGCCTAAAGACGGCCCAACTGGCTTTTCCTCGCCCCTGGCCTTCACCGGGGTGAGTGCCCCGATTGGCTTTGCCCGGTCCCCTTGAAGAGGCCCGGTGTGGGTCTGTGATGCGATACCGCAGCGCAACTGTGGCCGGATCTAACGGCCTTCCCTAGTGATCCCGGTGGAATCTGAAAGAACTGCGAGCGTTCGGCACCATCCCTAACGTCCAGAAGGGCGCAAGTACAATCATATCATTAAATACAGATTTATTGATATGTCTCTTGCCAAGCGCCCCGGGTTGCGTTCAATCCCTTGGCTCCCGCAACCTGATCCCCCTGCCATGGCCTCACCGACCGAATCCCCCTCCTTCGCCGCCCTCAGGCGCCTCTTCGAGTCCCGGATTGCCGTCCTGGACGGGGCCATGGGCACGATGATCCAGGGATATGCGCTGACGGAGGCCGATTTCAGGGGAACGCGTTTCGCCTCCCACCCGAAGGACCTGAAGGGCAACAACGACCTCCTTTCGATCACCCGGCCCGACGTGA
>CAISPT010000324.1 GCA_903887455.1 uncultured Opitutaceae bacterium
GATCACGCTCGGGTACGTGGAGATGATCTCGACGTCGTGCTCCCGGCGGATGCGCTCCTGGATGATCTCCATGTGCAGGAGGCCGAGGAAGCCGCACCGGAAGCCGAAGCCGAGCGCCACGCTGCTCTCCTGCGAGTAGACGAACGCGGAGTCGTTGAGCCTCAGGCGCCCCAGGGCCGCCTTCAGCTTCTCGTAGTCGGAGCTGTCGATGGGGTACAGCCCGCAGAAGACCATGGGCCTGACCTCCTTGTAGCCGGGGAGCATGTCCGTCGCCGGCTTAGCCGCGATCGTGAGGGTGTCGCCCGTCTTCACCTCGCTCGTGTCCTTGATGTTGGAGACCACGTAGCCCACGTCGCCCTGGCTGAGGAAGTCGCGCTTCTCCATCTTGGGGGTGAAGACGCCGACCTCCTTGATCTCGGACTTCTGCCCCGTGCTCATGAGCATCATGACCTCGCCCGCCTTCAGCGTGCCGCTGAAGACGCGTGCGTAGGCGATCACGCCGCGGAAGGAGTCGTAGATCGAGTCGAAGACGAGGGTCCGCATCTGCGGGTAGTCCGTCCAGCGCGGCGGCGGGATCCTCGTGACGACGGCCTCCAGGATCTCGACGATCCCGATGCCGCTCTTGCCGCTGGCGAGGATCGCCTCCTCGGCGGGGATCGTCAGGATGTCCTCCATCTGCTTAAGGCAGAGCTCGAGGTTCGCGCTCGGCAGGTCGATCTTGTTGATGACCGGGATGATCTTGAGCTTCTGCGCGAAGGCCAGGTGGGCGTTCGCCACCGTCTGGGCCTCGACGCCCTGGGAGGCGTCGATCAGGAGCAGCGCGCCCTCGCACGCCGCCAGGCTCCGGCTCACCTCGTAGGAGAAATCCACGTGGCCCGGGGTGTCCATGAGGTTAAGCTTGTAGGTCACCCCGCTCAGGGCCTTGTAGCTCATCGTGACGGGGTGCGACTTGATCGTGATCCCGCGCTCGCGCTCCAGGTCCATCGAGTCAAGGTGCTGCGCCGTGAGCATGCGGTCGGAGACCGTGTGGGTCTCCTGCAGGAGCCGGTCGGAGAGCGTCGTCTTGCCGTGGTCTACGTGGGCAATGATGCAGAAGTTGCGTGTGAGGGGGGCGTCCATCGTCGGTGGGGCACTACCCTCTACGCGCCCAGGTCCGCGTACTCGGAGAGGCTCCTGACGCTCCAGGACTTGTCGGTGCGGCGCGCAAGGCCGGCGAGGACCCCGCCGGGCCCGAACTCCCAGAATTCCGTGACACCGGCGGCCGCCGCTGCCCTCATGCAGTCCTCCCAGAGGACCGGGGAGACGACCTGGGCGACGAGCGCCCGCTTGATCGCCTCCGGCTCGGAGACCCTCTGTCCGGTCGTGTTCGTGAAGACGCCGAAGCGCGGCGCCGCGAAGGGGACCGTGGACAAGTAGGCCTCGAACTGGGCGCGGGCGGGCTCCATCAGCCGGCTATGGTAGGCGCCGGCCACATTGAGCGGGATCACCTTCTTGATGCCCTTCGCCTTGGCGGCCTCGACGGCGGCGGCCACCTTGTCCTTCTCGCCGGAGATGATGATCTGGCCCGGTGCGTTGAAGTTGGCCGCCTCGATGCCGAATTCGGCGCAGAGTGACCCGACCGTCTCGCGCGACTCGCCGATCACGGCGGCCATCGAGCCGGAGCTCTGCTCGCAGGCCGCCTGCATGAGCCTGCCCCTCTCGGCCACGATCCTGAGTCCCGTCGGGAAGTCGAACACGCCGGCGGCGGCATAGGCCGTCACCTCGCCAAGGCTAAGCCCCAGGGCGAAGTCTGCCTGCGGGAGCCCGCCCTTCTCGCCCAGGGCGGCGACCAGCGCCAAGCCATGGACGAACA
>CAISPT010000325.1 GCA_903887455.1 uncultured Opitutaceae bacterium
AACCCGAAGCAGCTCTTCGAGACCACCATGGACCCGGAGAAGCGTAGGCTCCTCAAAGTCGCCGTGAACGACGCCGCCAAGGCCGACTCCCTCTTCACGCTCCTGATGGGCGACGAGGTCCCGCCGCGCCGCCAGTTCATCGAGGACAACGCGCTCAACGTCCAGTACCTGGACGTCTAGGCAGACGCCCGCGGACCCGCACCAAAACCCACCTCCCCCACTCCCTTGTATACCGGTTCCGAAAAACTCCTGTCGGCGAATATCACCGACATCATGCAGACGGCCTACATCGACTATTCGATGTCGGTCATCATCGCTCGCGCGCTGCCCGACGCCCGGGACGGGCTTAAGCCCGTGCAGCGCCGGATCCTCTACGCCATGCTGCGCGAGGGCCTGGTCCACAATAGGCCCTACGACAAGTGCGCCGGCGTCGTCGGCGAGGTGCTGAAGAACTACCACCCCCACGGCGACGCTTCGGTCTACGACACCCTCGTGCGCCTGGCGCAGACCTGGGTCATGCGCTACCCCCTCATCGACCCCCAGGGCAACTTCGGCTCCGTTGACGGCGATCCCCCGGCCGCCTACCGGTACACCGAGTGCCGCCTCAACGAGGCGGCCGAGGAGCTCCTGAAGGACATCGAGGAGGAGACCGTCGACTTCGCCCCCAATTACAAGGAGTCGACGACGGAGCCCACGGTGCTGCCGGCGGCGCTCCCCAACCTGCTCATGAACGGCTCGACGGGCATCGCCGTCGGCATGGCCACCAACATCCCGCCGCACAACCTGAGCGAGATCATCGACGCGGCGTGCGCGATCCTGGACAAGCCGTCCATCAGCGTGGACGACCTCTGCAACATCATCCAGGGGCCCGATTTCCCGACGGGCGGCGTCATCTCAGGGCGCGACGCGATCCTCTCCTACCTGAAGACCGGCAAGGGCATCGTCCGCATCCGCGGCAAGGCCCACACCGAGGAGATGAAGGGCGGGATGGAGCAGATCGTGATCACGGAGATCCCCTACAACGTGAACCGGGCGAACCTGGTGACACGCATCGCCGAGTTGGTCTCCGAGAAGGAATTGGACGGCATCCGCGACCTCCGCGACGAGTCCGACGAGAACACGCGCATCGTGGTGGAGTTGAAGCGCGGCGAGCAGGCCAAGGTCGTCATCAACCAGCTCTTCCAGAAGACGGCCCTCGAGTCGTCATTCGGTGTCACGCTCCTTGCCCTGGACCGGAAGCGGCCGAAGCAGATGAACATCAAGGAGCTGATCGAGTGCTACATCGAGCACCGCCGCGATGTCGTCACCCGCCGCACCCGCTTCCGCCTGAGGGAGGCCGAGGAGCGCGCCCACATCCTGGAGGGCTACATCATCGCCCTCGATAACCTGGACGACTTCGTGAAGATCATCCGGGCCTCGCAGAACCGCGAGGAGGCCAAGGTGAAGCTGATGGCCAAGTACCCGCTCTCCGAGCGCCAGACGGACGCCATCCTCGAGCTCCGCCTCTACCAGCTGACTGGGCTGGAGCGCGGCAAGATCGAGGCCGAGTACCTGGGGCTCATGAAGCTGATCGAGGAGCTGCGCGGAATCCTCGAGAGCGAGGCCAAGCTCCTGGCGCTCATCAAGAGCGAGCTCCTGGAGATGAGGGCCAAGTACCTCTCGCCCAGGCGCACGGAGATCATCGCCGCCGCCGGGGAGTTCCGGATGGAGGACGTGATCCCGAACGAGGGCTGCGTGATCACGGTCTCGCACCTGGGGTTCATCAAGCGGACCCGCGTCGCCGACTACCGCTCCCAGAAGCGCGGCGGCAAGGGGATCATCGGCACGGAGACCTACGACGAGGACTTCGTGGAGCACCTCTTCACGGCGTCGACCCACGACTTCATCCTTTTCTTCACGAACACGGGCCAGTGCCACGCGAAGAAGGTCTACGACGTGCCGGAGGGGACCCGCGCCTCAAAGGGCAAGTCCGTCTCGAGCTTCCTGCGGCTCGCCGAGGGCGAGAAGATCGCGGCGATGCTCTGCGTGAAGGACTTCGAGGGGACGCTCCACCTGGTCATGGCGACCAAGGCCGGCGTCACCAAGAAGACGAACCTCTCGGACTACACGAACGCGAGCCGCGAGGGCGGCCTGCGCGGGATCAAGCTCGAGGAGGGCGACACCCTTGTCGGCTGCGTCCTCACCTCGGGCCAGAACGAGATCGTGCTGGTCTCCTACAAGGGCCAGGCGGTCCGCTTCAGCGAGGACGACCTCAGGGACCAGGGCCGCGACACGGTCGGGGTGACCGGCATGCGCTTCAAGATCGAGGGCGACTACGTGAAAGCGATCGAGGTCTGCGACCCGACCGACCGGCTGCTGATCGCCCGCGAGGACGGCATCGGCAAGCGGACGCCCTTCGAGGACTACCGCCTGATCAGCCGCGGCGGCACGGGCGTGATCGCGATCGACCTGCCCGAGGACGGGTCGGTGAACGTGGCGGGGGCGCTCAGCGTCCGCGACGGCGGCGAGGTCATGCTGCTCACGGCCAAGGGCCAGAGCATCCGCACCCGCGTGGGCGAAATCCGGGAGACCGGCCGCGGCGCCAAGGGCGTGAAGCTCCTGACCCTCGCCGAGGGCGACAAGCTGCTCAGCATCGCCCGGATCGTGGAGACCGAGGAGGAGACCGCCCTGCCGGGCGAGTCGCCCGCACCCGAGGCCTAGGGAGACTTCGCGGGTTCCTGGGGGACGTTGATCGTCCCCCGGAACTTAACGCGCACGCGCCCGCCGTGCTCGATCTCCATGAAGAAGCTGCCCATGGAGCCGGGAACGATGCGGACCGCGACGGGCTTGCCCGTCGGGGTCTCGTAGTCGCCGCCCTCCTCCACGGCCGCCCACTGCTGGCCGTTGGTGAGGGTGAAGACCTGGCCCTTCTCCCAGCCGCTGTAGCCGGCTGGCAGCGTCGCATCGAGCGTCGTGTAGTCGATCTCGGTGCCGGGCTTCAGGACCACCTTGAACTTGTCGATGAGGGCGGCAGTGGCCGACTCCTTCTTGGCAGCCGCGCGCTCCTCCTTGCGGACGGTCTCCGTCACCGCCTTCTTCGTCTCCTCGGTCGCCTTCGCGACCGCGCCCGCCTGGTTTCCGGCGATGAGCGCGTCCAGCCTGGCCAGCTCCTCGGGGGAGAGCTTCGAGAGGCCCGCGGCCTGGAAGTCGGCCGCGGAGAGGCCCTTCGTGAAGGAGTCCTCGGCGCGGGCCCATGCGGCGCAGGCGAGGAGAAGGACGATCGGGAGGCGCTTGATCATGGTCGTGTGGGGAGACGGTCAACGCTTGCATCGGCCGGGGCGCAACGAAAAAGTCTCAGGCGACCCTGCCCATGCTGCGCGCCCTCATCTTCGACTTCGACGGACTTATCCTGGACACCGAGACCGCGGCAATTGACGCGTACCAAGACGTGCACGGCGCCCACGGGGTCGCCTTCGATCGGGCCGCATTCGTCCGGAGCGTGGGCCACGCCGACTACGCGTTTGATCCCTGGCGCGGTTTCGGGCCCGGGGCGGACCGCTCTAGGCTCGACCAGGAGCGGAGGGCCTTCAACCGGGCCAGGGACGAGTCCCAGAAGGTGCTCCCCGGCTTCCTGGACCTAGTCGGCGAGGCCGAGGACGCCGGCCTTCGCCTGGGGCTGGCCTCCAATTCGCGCCACCCCCATGTCGAGGGGCACCTCCGTCGCCTCGGGCTCCTAGATCTCTTCGACGTTGTCGCCTGCCGCGAGGATGTCCCCTCGCCCAAGCCCGAGCCGGATCTCTACCGGCTGGTGATCAACGAGTTCGGCCTGAGATCCCACGAGGCCGTGGCCTTCGAGGACTCCCACACCGGCACCCTGGCCGCGAAGCGCGCGGGCCTGTGGGTCGTGGCCGTCCCGAACACCTCCACGAGCCACCATGACTTCGCCCATGTGGACCTCAAGGTAGGTTCGCTCGCGGATTGCCGCCTCGAGGCCCTTCAGGCTAGGTTCGGCTCATGAATCCGCCCTCCGTGCCGCGCTACAACGTGCTCGGCGTGGGGGTGTCGGCGGTGGACGTAGACGGAGCTGCGAAAGCCGTTATCGCCTCCGCCAAGGAAGGCGCGCCACTCGGCGTCTCCGCTCTGGCCGTCCACGCGATCATGGAGGCGGAAGGCAATCCGGACTACCGGGCCAGGCTCAACTCTCTGGACATTGCCGCCCCCGACGGCCAACCGGTCCGTTGGGCGTTGAACCTTCTCCATGGGACGGGCCTGCGCGAGCGGGCATACGGTCCGTTCGTGATGCGCGCCGTCTGCCGGGAGGCGGCCCGAGAGAACCTTCCCGTGTACCTGTTTGGAACGACTCCCGGAATGCTCAGCCGACTGTCGGAGCGCCTGCTTGCGGCCCACCCCGGACTCAAGATCGCTGGCTCGCGCGCCTCACGCTTCAGGAGGGCCACCGAGGACGAGGTCCTGGACGACGCCAGAGCGATTGCCGAGAGCGGCGCCCGCATCGCGTTTTGCGGTCTCGGATGCCCGAGGCAGGAGGCCTGGGTTCACGCCATGCGCCCCAGGGTCTCCCTACCCCTTGTCGGTGTCGGCGCGGCCTTCGCCCTGTGGGCGGGTGACCGGACTATGGCTCCCCGATGGATGCAGGACTACGGACTCGAGTGGATGTACAGGCTTAGCCAGGAGCCCGGGCGGCTCGCGAAGCGCTACCTGGTCCAGGGACCGGGATTCTTCACCCGCATCCTGGCGCAGAAGGCCGGGCTTTCCGCGCCCCTTCTCGACGCGAGGACCGTACCGGCCGAGTACTGGGGCTAAAGGAAGCGGCCCTCGCTCAGAACAGCTCCCGCTGCACGATCGATTCCCGCCTTCTGGGGTCGAGGGTACTGAGCGCCAGGAGCTGCATCACGGAAAGCGAAGCAAGCTTAGGGTCCCGCGCGAGTGAGGCGAGAAGAAGGGCCCCGGCCAATGCGTCGTAGAGGGCACTGTGGTAGCCCCTGCGCCCCGGCGGGCAGAAGTCACCCGCAAGCTTGTCGAGCTCCCGCTGGAGCCCGGTGGCAGTGACCAGCGCCTCCAGGCCAGCGGATTCGAGCCTGGGGTAGAGCTGGGAGTAGATTCGTGCGGTGTCGATCCAGGGGCCCCAGTCGATGAGCCGCCCGCCCGGCCGCGCGAAGTCCGGCGAGTTCCTGGGATAGGGCCACGTGGCCCTCAGGAGCGACCCCTCGGCTCCGGCGAAATGCGCTGCAAGTGGGCCGTTCTCGCGGTAGCGCGCGAAGAGCTCCCAGTCGGCCGAGAAGGGCTCTCGGCGCGCGAGGAACTCGTCGTCAAGGCCATGTATCCTCGAGTCCTCCTGGCGGATGCGCCCGGTCGGGGCGCACAGGCGGGTCGCCGTCGCCGTGATCTTGCCGCCGAGGATCGTCGCCACGCCATACTCGAGCACCCCGGACCCCACGCTTCCCTCGAAATC
>CAISPT010000326.1 GCA_903887455.1 uncultured Opitutaceae bacterium
CGCACGGGCTCTGCGCCCGAGGCGAACTCCGTGCCGGTCCCCAAGGAGGTCGCGTACCTCGCGATGGACGCGGCGCAGTGCATCGGCTGCGGCGCGTGCGTGGCGGCGTGCAAGAACTCGAGCGCGATGCTCTTTGTCGCCGCCAAGGTCTCGCACCTCGGCCTCCTGCCGCAGGGCCAGCCCGAGCGGGACAAGCGCGTTCTCGCCATGGTAAGCACGATGGACGGCCTCGGCTTCGGCAGCTGCACGAACCAGTACGAGTGCAGCGCCGCGTGCCCGAAGCTGATTTCGCACGACTTCATCGCGAGGATGAACCGAGACTACGCGAAGGCCATCTTCCGCTCGGCGTTCAAGCCGGTGGCGGCGGGCGCTGAGGCTTAAAGGGCCCCGCCGGCGCAACTTAGGCGGTTTGCCCCAATTTCCCCGTAACTTTACGGGGCGGGCCGTGTTCTCTGGATAACCAATCCATTGAACATGAAGACCAACATCCTTCCCCTCGTCGCCTTCCTCGCAGCCCTCGGCGCCATCCTTCTGGTGCCCGTGAGCGCCACGGCCGCCGCCTTCGCCTTCACGGTGACCGGCGTCCTCTCCCTCCTCGCGGCCGATTACGGTCGCTCGCTCGAGCCCATCAGGGCCCGGGCCGAGATGGTTCCCTTCGCCCCGCAGGCCTGCGAACCCGCACACCTGCGCACGGCGGCATGACAGCACACTTTGGCGGGCGTGGGTAACCCCGCCGAGGGACGACCCGGGACGGCGAGCATTGCGCCGTCCCGGGTTTTTTGTGCGCAAGGGCGGGAGCCCTGGAGCAAGCCGGACGCGTGCGCCTCCCTTCCGGTCCCGCGCAACTTTTCGTGGCGAGGCGTGTTCTTAGGACAACAACAGCCCATCACGAAAATGAAGACCAACATCCTCCCCCTTGTAGCCTTTCTCGCAGCACTCATGGCTACCCTCACGTTCCCGGTCGGCGCGACAGCCGCCGCCTTCGCCTTCACGGCGACGGGTCTACTCGCGGTGTTCGCCGCCGACTACGGTCGCGCGATCGAGCCCGTCAGGGTTCCCGCCGGCATTGTGCCCTTCGGTGGCCCCGGCCGCCAGGAGGAGTTGCTCGAGGCCGCCTGACCTGACCGCCCGCTTGGAGCCCCACTGCCATGAAGACCCCCGTCGCAGTCCTACTCGCCCTTTCGGCCTTTGTCGCCGCCGCAATCGTCATGTATGCGAACGCGGGCCTGGGCGGCATCGCCTTCACTGCACTGGGTGCCGCCGCGATGCTCGCGCTAGACTACGGGGGGAGGATCGAGCCGGTGCGCGCGCGTGCCCGCGTTGTCCCCATGGAGGCGCCGGACCACGGCGACCACGCCCGCCGCAAGGCGGCGTAGCGCTAGAACATCGAGAGCGCGTGCGCGCTCTCGAGCAGCACCCAGGCCCCGCCGCCCACCAGGGCCGCGACCAGGGCGAACCTGAGGACCTTCCGGCCGCGGAGCACCGCATCCTGGAAATCCGTGTTGAGCGTCTTGCGGTTGCTCTGGGAGATGAAGCTCACGAAGCGGGGGTCCCGGAACTTCCCGCGCGAATCCACGGCCATCCCGAAGCGGATGGCCGGGCGGTGGAAGAGGTTCTTCAGGAACGAGCTCTTGGTGACTTCAATTTGCAATATCGGTATTTTGAGGTCGTTTTTTCAAGGGGAAACGCGCTAATGTCGGCCTTTCACGGATTTTTATCAGAACAACTTAAGCCCCCCTCATGCACCACTTTCGCTACGCCGGACAGAACCTGCACTGTGAGTCGGTAGACCTGGCCGAGGTGGCCCGGCTCTACGGGACCCCAACCTACGTCTACAGCGCGTCGACGATCGAGGACAACTACACGCGGATCGCCGGGAGCATGAAGGGCCTGGACGTGCAGGTGTGCTACGCGGTGAAGGCCAACTCCAACCTTGCGGTCATCAGGCACTTGGGTAACCTCGGGTCGGCCTTCGACTTCGCGAGCGCGGGCGAGATGCGCCGGGTGCTGGCGGCGGGCGCGAGCGTGAAGAAGAGCGTGTTCGCGGGCGTCGGAAAGACAGAGACGGAGATCCGCCTGGCGCTGGAGGCCGGCATCTTCGCCTTCCACGTGGAGAGCGAGCCCGAGCTGGCGAGGATCAACCACGTGGCCGGCAAGCTCGGCGTGAAGGCGAGCATCTCCATCCGGGTGAA
The DNA here is from genome assembly GCA_903887455.1 of uncultured Opitutaceae bacterium. Taxonomy (GTDB): domain Bacteria; phylum Verrucomicrobiota; class Verrucomicrobiia; order Opitutales; family Opitutaceae; genus Palsa-1447. Next base: position 2,193 of record CAISPT010000326.1, read on the forward strand.
CCCGGACGTGGACGCGCACACCCACGCGAAGATCACGACCGGGACGAGCGCCAACAAGTTTGGCATCCCGCTTAAGCACGCCGCCGCCGCCTACGAGGCCGCCTCCAAGTACCCGAACATCACGATCCAGGGCATCCAGTCGCATATCGGCTCCCAGATCACCGAGGTGGGGCCCTTCGTGGACACCCTGGAGAAGCTGGGGCCCTTGGCCCTCGAGCTGAAGGAGCGCTACGGTATCACCTACATCTCGATCGGCGGCGGGATCGGCGTGGTCTACAAGGACGCGCTCGCGAGCGGGCCGTTCTCGTGGTGGGAGACGCTTCCCGAGGCGAAGCGCCCGCTGACGCCCGAGGTCTACGGGGCGACGCTTGCCCCGGCGCTCGCGCAGCTCGGGCTCAAGGTCCTCTTGGAGCCCGGCCGCTCAATGGTGGCCAACGCCGGCGTCCTGATCTCGCGGGTTGAGTACCTGAAGCGCGGCCAGGGGAAGAACTTCCTGATCGTCGATGCGGCGATGAACGACCTGGTGCGCCCGGCCATGTACGATTCCTTTCACGAGATCGTGCCCCTGCGGCGCGACACCACGCGCCGGGCGCTCGTGGCCGACGTCGTCGGGCCCATCTGCGAGAGCACGGACTGCTTCGCGAAGGACCGCCAGATCCAGGAGGTGGGGGAGGGCGAGTACCTGGCGCTCATGAGCGCGGGGGCCTACGGCCACGTGATGGCAAGCCGCTACAACACGCGCCCGATCCCCGCGGAGGTCCTGGTGAAGGGCAGCGCCTTCGAGCTGGTGACGGCGCGCGAGACCTTCGAGCAGCAGATCGCCAACGAGAAGATCCCTGCATTTTTGAAGTAGCACGCGGGGGTGGCCGAGGTTACAAGGGCCCCATGAAGTTCTGCGTCGTCGGAGCCGGGGCCTGGGGCACGGCGTTTGCGCTGCACCTTGACAGGGGTGGTCGCGGCGTTGCGCTCGTGCCACGCCGGCCCGAGCACGCGGCCCAGATCGTCTCGTCCCGCGAGAACCGCGAGTACCTTCCCGGCATGAGCCTTCCCCCGGGGGTCCGGGTGACGGCGGCGCTCGAGGAGGGGCTTACCGGCGCCGATGTCGTCCTCTTGGCCTGCCCGGCCCAGACCCTTCGGGCGACATCGTCCCACGTCCGCCAGGCGCTCGGCTCAGGCCCGAGGCCACGGCTGGTCGTCAGCCTCGCGAAGGGCCTCGAGCTCGGCAGCCACATGCGCCCCTCCCAGGTGATCGGCGAGGAACTGCCTGGGGTGCCGGTAGGCGCCCTCTCCGGACCCACCAACGCGGCCGAGGTGGCCCGCGGCCTGCCGGCCGCCATGGTGCTCGCCGCACGGGGCGGCGAGGACGCGGCGACCCTGGTGCAGGCTGCCATCAGTGGGCGGACGCTGCGCGTGTACACGACCGACGACCTTGCCGGGGTCGAGTTCGGCGGGAGCCTTAAGAACGTCTACGCGATCGCCGCCGGCTGCTGCGAGGGCTTGGGCCTGGGCGACAACGCCAAGGCAGCGCTCCTGACCCGGGCAGTGGCGGAGATGGTCAAGGTGGGCGGCGCGCTCGGGGCGCGGCCCGAGACCTTCTACGGCCTCTCGGGCTTCGGGGACTTGGTGGCCACCTGCCACGGGGCCTGGAGCCGCAACCGCGAGTTCGGCCACCGGATCGGGGAGGGACGCACGATCGCCGAGCTGCTGGCCGGCAGGAAGACGGTTGTCGAGGGGTACGAGACTACCCGCTCCTTCGCCGGGCTCTGCGCGGAGCGCGGGATCGACGCCCCGATCCTCGGTGAGACCAACGCCATCCTCTTCAGGGGAAGCCGGCCGGCGGACGCGATCTCGGCGCTCATGATGCGGGAGCTCAAGCGGGAGACCGTCTCGGCCTTCGCCACGGCCTAAAGGCCGCCGCCGCCAGGGCGGCACCGTGCGGCCAAGGCTTGCGTCCGGGCCCTTCGTTTTGTTGCCTCTCGCGGCCCCGTCAGTCAACCCCCCCACCTACCCCCCTATGGCCGAAGAAGCCGCCTTGGACCGCAAGCACAGGCTCGTCATCATTGCATCGTCGCTCGGGACCGTCTTCGAGTGGTACGACTTCTACATCTACGGCACGCTCGCGGCGTTCTTCGGCAAGCTCTTCTTCCCCGCGGACAACGAGACCGCCGGGTACCTCTCGAGCCTGGCCCTCTTCGGGGTCGGCTTCTCGGTGCGGCCCTTCGGGGCCCTGGTCTTCGGGCGCCTGGGCGACTTGGCGGGGCGCAAATACACCTTCCTGATCACAATCGTCGTGATGGGCCTTTCGACCGCCCTGGTGGGGCTCTTGCCGACGTTCTCGAGCATCGGGTTCTCGGCGCCCATCATCCTCGTCTTCCTGCGCCTGGCGCAGGGCCTGGCGCTCGGCGGGGAATACGGCGGGGCGGCCGTGTACGTGGCCGAGCACGCGCC
>CAISPT010000327.1 GCA_903887455.1 uncultured Opitutaceae bacterium
GCTCTTCGACAGCCGCGACAAGTTCGACAGCGGTACCGGATGGCCGAGCTTCACGAGGCCGATCGAGCCCCTGTTCGTCGCGGTCCAGTCCGACTCCTCGTACGGCATGGTCCGGGACGAGGTCCACTGTGCGACGGACGGTGCACACCTGGGCCACGTCTTCGACGACGGCCCGGCTCCGACCGGGATGCGCTACTGCATAAATTCGGCTTCGCTGCGGTTCGTGCCCCGCAAGCAGTACGAGCAGTGGGTCCTGGCGCATGCCAAACCCGCCTCGAGGTGAACCCTCCCTTGCTGAACGCCTCCGCATGAAACCCCTCTCCACGCTCGCGAACGCCGCCCTCCTCACACTTGCCATGACGCTGATATCCACTCCGGCCAAGGCCGACTCCATCGTTCTCGGGGGAGGCTGCTTCTGGTGCCTCGACGCCGCCTACAAGCTGCTGCCCGGCGTCACCCACGTGACGTGCGGCTACTCCGGGGGAACGGTCCAAAGGCCCTCGTACGAGGATGTCTGCACGGAGCAGACCGGGCACGCAGAGGTCGTGAAGATAGACTATGACCCAGCGGTGGTGTCCCTCGACAAGGTGCTCGCCTACTTCTGGCACGTTCACAACCCGACCCAGGTCGGAGGGCAGGGCAACGACATGGGGAGCCAATACCGCTCGATCATCCTCTACGCGGACCCCGCCCAGAAGGCCGCCGCTGAGAAGTCGAAGTCCGAGGAGCAGAAGGCGCACGGCGACCCCCTGACGACGGAGATCGTCCCCCTGGCCAAGTTCTGGCCGGCTGAGGACTACCATCAGGACTACTTTGCGAAACACCCCGACCAGGGCTACTGCTCCGTCGTGATCCGGCCCAAGGTCGACAAGCTGAAGAAGCTCCTTAGCAGCGAGAAGTAGGCCCTTTGGCCGCACTTTGCGTTTGCGGGGCGCTGGGGCCGATCCCAGATTGCGCCCATGGCAGGATGGCTCGGCGACCTCGGCCGACTCTATTGGGGGCTTCTCTACTGGAATGCGCGCAAGTCGCTCTTCCAGTTGCGCGGGGCTCGGGGCCGGGCGCCGTGCCAGCACCCTAGCGACTCGGGGGAGGCGGGAGCGACCGGCTGCGAGGCCTGCGTGGGCTGGGCCTCACGCACGAGGTTCCGCAGGCTCTGCCCGCTGCTCGCTCCTGGCGAAGGAGGCAGGCGGGTGTGCGGCGTCTCCGCCTCGGGTGTCAGGCCCTTCTGGCCCCGGGCATTCGTCGTTTTCGGGGCCTCCGCGGCAATTTTGGCCGCGGCTGCCGTCGTGGGTGCGTTCGCTGGGTTCCGGGCGGTCGGATACCGGGTCACGCTCCGTGCCGTGGCCTGGCCCCCGGCTTGGAAGGAGATCCGGCAAGCCCGGGCGGACTACTACTACCGGCTCGGGCTCCGGTCCTTCGGCTCGGGGGACATTCGCCAAAGCTTCCTCGCCCTCAACCAGGCCTACGCCCTGGATCCCCACAACCTCGAGGCGGACAGGCTGCTGGCCCAGCTGGCGCAGATCGGGAGCCCTGACTTCTCGGACTCCGTCTACTCGCGGCTCGTCGAGGAGGACGCGGAGCACCGGGAGGACGACGCCCAGCTGTGGGTGCGGGCGCTGATCGAGCGCGGCGACTTTCCTGGCGTCTCGTCGCTCGCGGTGCGCATGCTCTCCGGCGGCACGCGCAAAAGCGCCCCCTGGGCCCAGGCGCTCCTGTTCGCCGAGCGGATGACCGGAGACCCGTCGGGGCTTGACCGGATGCTCGTTTCGAAGCGGGCGCCGTTAGGCGGGGTTTTAAGCGCCTTCTCCCTTGCGGCGGCCCTGAGGGGCCTTGACGCGGACTCCCAGGCGCGGCTCATCCGCCTTCACCTCGCAACGGCGACCGCCCCGTTCGACATCTACTATTCGCTTTCCCGGCTAAACGACCTCGGCAAGGCCTCGGAGGTCGCGGCGTTCGCCGAGGGGGCGCCGGGTGGAGCGCTCGACACGTACGACAGGGAGGCGATCAAGCTCGACGCCTACGCGGCGCTCGGCTGGGACGTGCTGGTGCAAAGGGAGATCGCGTCCCTGGTGGAGCGCGGGCCGGGGGTCACCGTGGCCTCGCTGGTCGCGGCCCATCTCGTGCGCCACCCCAACCCACTGACAGCCGAGTACGCGTTCCAGCAATTCGACCTGCACCCGCTGCCGGCCGCCCCCAAGTCCTCGGGAGCGAGGCTCGCCCTCCTCTGTGCCGCCGGGGTGAACGGCGCGGGCTCGAGGATGCGCCAAGAGGCCGAGGCGGAGGGCAGGATCGTGGGGGGAAGCTTTCCCGCGTGGCTCCGGGTGAGGGACTTCTTCGAGGGAACGGACCGCGGGGCAAACCCCTCCGCTTTCCTGCCCGCGGTCGGCGCGCTTCCGCTGGACACCCTCTACGCGGTGTACGATCACTTCCGCGCGATCAACCCCTCCCTCTGGAGGTCGCGCCCGGCAAGGGCCGAGTGACGGCGCCTAGCGCTCGTGGCCGTAGGGGTCGGCCTGCGTCTCTATCGCCCTCTGGCGGCGCTCGATGTTGGCGACCACGTAGCGCTCATTGAGCTCGTTGAGGACCTCGTCGACGTCACGCTCCTGCACGTAGTGGGCGAGGGCGTGGGCCCTGAGCACCTCCCAGTAGCCGTCCAGCTCCTGGGTCTCGATCGCGCCCAGGGCCTCGATTGCTGCTGCCGCGCTCGCATGGTAGTCGTTGAGCTTCTTGCCCACGACCGCCCGAGCGTCCGCCTCCATCTCCTGGGCGGCGGGATAGGCGTCGCGGTCGTGCATGAGCGCGAGGTTGTCGACCCAGTTGACGATCCCCTTGATTGGAAGCTCTGCGAGGCGGACGTCCTTGTAGGCGGTGTTGGCCGCGATCATGGCCATCGAGCGGGTGAGCGACTCCAATTGGAGGGCCGTGCGATCGAGGCTGTCGGCGCCCATCCGGAGCTCGGCAAAGGCCTGGGCCCGGTCCCCGAAAGCCGAGCGGACGCCACCGGAGGCGCCCGCGAATGAAACCGATACATTCTTGATGTTGCGGGCGAGAGCAAGGAGCTGCTCGCCGTAGTGCTCGATCAGGCGATCCCAGGACTTGATCGCCTCTGCCATCTTCGCGCTCTTTCGGTAATTCTCCGAGACCTGTCTGAGGTAGTCCCTCAGGCGCTCGCGGATGGCCGATTTCAACCAATTCTCAATGGCCTCGAGCTTGCCCAGACGGGCCTCGATCGCGGCCTCCGTGTCGAGCACGGTCTGCATCGAGGACTCGAAGACCTCGCGCTGCTTCTTGGTCGCCAGAATGCCAAAGGGGGGACGGGTCTCCGAAACCTGTTGTTTCTCCGCGACCAGCCGCTCCAGGGCATCTTTCAATGCATTCCGGCAAAGGTCGAGGTAAGCCTCGTCTCGCAGCAACGAGATGACGTCGTCAGGCAGCGACATACCCGATGTGTGTGCGGGGGTTCATGGCTGATCAGCGTATCAAAAACAGACCAAAGTCCCTTCTGGTCAATCAGAAAGGCATAAGTATAACCACCCTCTTTGGGGGGGCGCCATTAATCCAACCGGTTTCTTGACGTCGCAGCACGGGACCGGATCATCGGCACGACCCCCCAAGCGCTTCACCCATGAAATTTAGAAAACTGGGCCGTACCGGCCTTAACGTGTCGGAAATCGGCTTTGGCGCATGGGCGATAGGGGGGAGCTGGGGCCCCCAAAGCGAGGCGGATTCGGTCGCGGCCCTGAACCGGGCCCTCGACCTCGGGGTGAACTTCATCGACACGGCTGCCGGCTACGGCAACGGAAAGAGCGAGCAGATCATCTCCTCGGTCCTTAAGACCCGGCGCGACGAGGTGATCGTCGCCACGAAGACCCCCCCGGCCGAGGGACCCTGGCCTCCGTCCCCGTACTGCAAGGTGGCGGACCGCTACCCGGAGGCCTATCTCCGGAGCAACGTCGAGGAGCGCCTCCGGCACCGGGGCAC
>CAISPT010000328.1 GCA_903887455.1 uncultured Opitutaceae bacterium
AGATCGACAACCTGGTCCATGTCGCCCACAACGTGCGGATCGGGCGGCACTGCCTGATCATGGGACAGGTGGGATTTGCCGGGAGCACGGAACTGGGCGACTACGGCGTGATCGCCTCCCAATCTGGGATCGGCGGCCATCTCAAGCTCGGCAGGCAGGTCACCGTGGGCGGAAAGTCCGGGGTGATGCGCGACGTCCCAGACCGCGAAACCGTCCTTGGCTTCCCGGCGGTGCCCGACAAGCAGGCCAAGCGCCAGTGGGTCGGGATCCAGAAGCTTCCCGAGATCCTCCTGAGGCTAAGGGAGCTCGAGAAGCGGGTCCCGGGCGGGACCGGCTCCCTCGAGGCGTAGCCCGCTCACTCCACCGTGGCGGACTAAATTCCCTATAACAGGGGCCGCACTCCGAAAGTGGCACGATCCGCTAAGCTGGACAGGCGGGTTGTGAACAAGCCGCAGTAGAGCCCGCTTGCCTTCAAAATCATTTGGCTCAAAACTCCAGCTATGCCTCCGATCGTCGGAAAAAAAGGAAACGTTAAGGCGCGGGCACTCCGGATGATGCGGGAGATGCCAAAGAGTTCATCCTGGGACGATGTCATGTACCGGATCTACGTGCGCCAGAAGATCGAGGCAGGCTTGGCGGATTTGACCGCCGGTCGGACCCACTCGCACGAAGCGGTCCGTCGAGAGTTCGGAGTTGCGTGAAAATTGTCTGGTCTGCTGAGGCGCGTAGGGAACTTCGCGCCATTAGGCGATTCATCGCGAGGGATTCGGAATATTACGCTTCTCGTGTTGGTGCCAGCATTGTGGAACGTGTTGAAAGGGCGGCAGAGCAACCGACGCAGGGGCATCCTGTACACGAATTTCCCGAGCGCCCGCTGCGAGAGGTTCATGAGGCTCCGTACCGCATCATTTACCAACTTTCATCGGATCAACTCCAGATTGTCACGGTCGTGCATTTTAAGAAGATGCTTCGGGCTTAGGAGTTTCCAGATAGAATGTGGCTTTCGAGACCGAGAGTTGGGTATTCCTCCTCCGTGCCATGCGTTTCCACAGTTTCAAAAGCGTGGCGCCGACCAACCGCGGGGAGTAGCCGCCGCGTGAAGTCTTGTGCCCTAGCTTGCTCAGGTACGCTCCGATCTCCTTGGCTGTATACCGATGCGAAGCAAGAGATTGCATGATCTGGTGCCGGTTCTGATTCGCTTCAGGAACGCAGCTCAACCCCTAGGTTTGTATATAAATTGCGACCGAGATCCGGCAGACCACATCCTCAAAGGAATGCGTTATTGGGATCTCACTCCACCGTCACCGACTTTGCCAGGTTGCGGGGCTTGTCGACGTCGCAGCCCCGTTCCACGGCGATGTAGTAGCTCAGGAGCTGGATCGGTATCGTCGCCACGATCGGAAGCACGGCCTCGTGGCAGTCCGGAATGTGGATCACGTCGTCGGCAAGGCCCGCGGGAAGCTCCGAGCCCTCGGTGGTGATCGCGATCACGGGACCCTTGCGGGCCTTGATCTCCTGCATGCTCGAGACCACCTTATTGAAGACCTCGCCCTTTGGGGCGAAGAACACGCTCGGGCATTTCTCGCTGATCAGGGCGATGGGCCCGTGCTTCATCTCAGCCGCGGGGTAGCCCTCCGAGTGGATGTAGGAGATCTCCTTGAGCTTGAGCGCCCCCTCGAGCGCGATCGGGAACAGGGAGAGCCGGCCGAGGAAGAGGAAGTCGTTATAGTGGGCGTAGCGCTTGGCGATCTCCTTGATACGGGGCGCCTGCTTGAGTGCGGCCCTCACCAGGTCCGGCGCGGACTTGAGCGCCTTCACGTAGTCGACGCCGTCGTTGAAGCTCATGTCCCTAAGGCGAGCCACGTAGAGGGCGACCATCGACCCGATCAGGAGCTGCGAGGTGAAGGCCTTGGTTGAGGCGACGCCCACCTCGGGGCCGACGTGCTGGAAGATACCCCCGTCGGCCTCGCGCGCGATGGAGGACCCGACGACATTGTTGATCGCCATCACTCGGTAACCCTTGCGCTTGGCCTCCCTGAGGGCGGCGAGCGTGTCGATGGTCTCGCCGGACTGGCTGATCACGAAGAAGAGCGTCTGGGGGTCGAGCGGGGCGTTCCGGTACCGGAACTCCGAGGCGTAGTCGACCTCCACCGGGATGCGCGCGAACCTCTCGATCAGGTGCTCGGCCACGAGGCAGGCGTGCCAGGCGGTGCCGCACGCGCAGAACATGAAGCGGTCGACCTGGCGGAGCTCGGCAGGAGTCAGGTTCAGGCCGCCGAAGAGCGCCGTGCTCGAGTCCTCCGAGAAGCGGCCCCTCATCGCGTTCTCGAGCGCCTGCGGCTGCTCGAAGATCTCCTTCTCCATGAAGTGGGCGTGCCCGTCGATGGAGGCGTCCTCGACCTTCCAGTCGATCCGGTCGACGACCGGCGAGACGTCCGACTGGTCGAGGGTCGTGATGGAGAAGTCCTTTGATGTGATGTGGACGAGCTCGCCGTCCTTCAAGTAGACGACGTTGCGGGTGCTGCTGACGAGGGCCGAGGCGTCGCTGGCGAGCAGGTACTCGTTCTCGCCGACCCCAAGGATGAGCGGAGAGGCCTTTCGCGCGGCCACGATCTCGTCGGGAAAGTCGACGCACAGGACTGCGATGCCGTAGGTGCCCTCGACGTGGCGCAGGGTCTTGCGGACGCTCTCAAGGAAGGCGCTCTCGCCCTTCGCCGCAGGCCCCTCCTTGGCATAGTGGTAGGCGATCAGGTTGCAGAGGACCTCCGTGTCGGTCTGCGACGTGAAGGTGTAGCCCTTGGATGAGAGGAAACCCTTCATCTGGCTGTAGTTCTCGATCACGCCGTTGTGGATGAGGGCGAACTTGCCGTCCGAGGAGAGGTGGGGGTGGGCGTTCGCCTCGGTGACGCCGCCGTGGGTCGCCCAGCGGGTGTGGCCAATGCCGACCGTGCCGGGGAGCTTCACCTTCGCGGCCTCCTTGGAGAGCTGCTCGACCCGACCCACGGTCTTCACGACGTCGAGCCTGCCGTCCTGCGCAATCGCCAGCCCCGCCGAGTCGTAGCCGCGGTACTCCAGGCGCTTCAGCCCCTCAAGGATGATGGCGGCTGCTTTACGGGTGCCCACGTAGCCGACGATGCCGCACATGTTTAATTTGGGTTAGGAAAGGCCTTCCGCGACGATTTTGTCTCGCGAAAGAGATGATCACGATAGAAAAGAGAAATGCTATGACCACCCAAAAACGCGTGCTCGCCGTCATTATGGGCGGCGGTCGCGGCACCCGCCTTGCGCCCCTCACCAACGAACGCTGCAAGCCCGCGGTGCCCCTTGCCGGCAAGTACCGCCTGGTGGACATTCCCATCAGCAACTGCATCAACTCGGACATCAACAGGATCTTCCTGCTGACGCAGTTCAACACCGCCTCGCTCCACCGGCACGTTCAGGGGGCCTACCAGTTCGACCCGTTCGGCGGGGGCTTCGTCGACATCCTCTCGGCCGAGCAGACGGAGAAGAGCCTGGACTGGTACCAGGGGACGGCCGACGCCGTGCGCAGGAACCTGATCCACTTCCGCAAGTACCCGCACGACCTGATCCTCATCCTCTCGGGCGACCAGCTCTACCGCATGGACTTCCGTGAGATCATCGAGCAGCACATCGCCAAGGGCGCCGACGTGACCGTCTGCGCGAAGCCCTTCGAGATCTCCAAGGTCGAGGGCCTCGGGCTCATGCGGGTCGACGACAACCTCTCGATCCAGCAGTTCGTCGAGAAGCCGAAGGACCCCGCGGTCATCAACAGCCTGACCGTCAGCAGGACGATCGAGGAGAAGCTGAGCGTACGCTCGCCCGAGAAGCGCTGCCTGGCCTCCATGGGCATCTACGTCTTCAACCGCAACGTGCTGGCCGAGGCCCTCGAGAACCCCATGACCGACTTCGGCCGCGAGGTGATCCCCGGCATCCTCGGCTCGAAGAAGATGTTCGCCCACATCTACGAGGGCTACTGGGAGGACATCGGCACCGTGAAGGCCTTCTTCGAGGCGAACCTGGCGCTCGCCCAGCCGCTTCCCCCCTTCAACATCTTCGACGCGACGACGCCGGTCTACTCGCACAACGAGTACCTGCCCGCGGCCAAGCTCAACAAGTGCCGGGTCGACAACATCATCGTGGCCGACGGCTCGATCCTGACGGACTCGTCGATGAAGCACAGCCTCTTCGGGATACGCTCCTTCGTGGGCGAGGGGAGCGACCTGGAGGACGTGATCATGATGGGCGCCGACTACTACGAGACGCCGGAGCAGCTCGCCTCAAACGCCGCCCGCTCCAAGCCCAACATCGGGGTGGGACGCAACTGCCACATCCGCGCCTCGATCATCGACAAGAACGCCCGCATCGGGGACTCCTGCCACCTCTCGCCGGCGGGCAAGCCCGACGGGAGCTACGCGAACGGCGCGGTGGTGATCCGCGACGGGGTCCTGGTGGTGCCGAAGGGCGCGATGATCCCGCCCGGCA
>CAISPT010000329.1 GCA_903887455.1 uncultured Opitutaceae bacterium
CCGGGCTCCTCACCAGGACCGCCGAGAGGAAAAGGCCGGAGACCGCGCAGGAGAAAAGGCTCCTCACGCCGCTGCACGCCTCGCTCACGCCGACGCTCGTCCGCGCGAGCTCGATCACGTTGCCGTTCTGGTACGCGGCGATGCCGAAAGCCCCGAGGATCCCGACGACCCCGCGGGTCACGTCGCCCTGGAGCAGGAGCGCGAGCCGGGCGGCTGCCCCCGGGGGCGGCGGGCTTGCGAAGATCCAGAGGAGCGCGGCGATGGCTGCCTGCCAGTTGAAGGGGATGAACCCGACCCGCCGGTCCGCGAGGGCGAGCCATGCGGCGCCGAGAGCGAGGACCAGGGAGAGGCAGAGCATGCAGTCGACCAGCGCGTGGTCCCACCCGAGTGCCGTCGAATACAGGACGGCGGCGGCGAACGACGAGAGGCCCGCGGCCAGGAGCAGCAAGCCCCCAGCCAGGGGCAGCGCACCCGGCCCGAGGAAGCGCGGGTCCGGGTCGCGTCGGCTCTCGAACAGGAGGATCGCCGACAGGACCGGCAGGAAGAGGCCGTGGGCCAGGTTCGGGTCGCCGCGCCACTGGGGATACAGGAGCCCGGAAAGCGCCGCCGCCGCCGCGACAAGCAGGGCCGCGTCGATTCGCGCGATCCACGGCAGCGACGAGAAGGCGGAGCAACCGGGTGCGGGCCTCGTCATGGGGCTGGTACTATTCCCGGATGGGCCGGCCCATGGCAAGGCGGCACGGCCCCTTAACGCGGCCTCAGGCCCGGGCTGGGGCGCACTTCGCCTGGCGCCGGCGCCAGGCGAAGATGCCGTAGCAGCCGATCGCGCCGGCCAGCGGCAGCCAGGTCGCGACCTCCGGCACCGGCTTGCCGTTGATCGTGGCCGCCCCCGTCTGGTAGACAAGGAGGCCGCTCGCGTTCAGCGCGGTGCTCGTGCTCGATCCGCCGACGCTGTTCGTGTTGTCCACGACGACCACGATGTAGTTGGTCCCGATCTTGAAGGTTGAATTGTTGGCACTGCCCGTGCCGTAGTTCTGGAGGGCGATCTGGGTCGTGTTGCTCCAGGCGCTTCCCGCCGTCGCCGAGGCCGTTCCCGTCGGCAGCGTCGTGCCGTTGCCCGTCGGGTTCACGTAGACGGAGTACTGGTCGTCGGCCGCCAGCGTCATGGTGATCTGGATCTTGCTGTTGGAACTCGGGATCACGGCCCCGTTCCCGCCGGTTCCCGTGATGGTGAAGGCGAGCGTGTAGACGAAGATGCCCTCGTTCGAGCCGGTGTTGCCGTTGCCGGGCAGGAAGTCGCCGCCCGTGTTTGGCGCCGTCCCGTTGGAGAGGGTGGCGCCCGGCGCCGTGATCCACTGCGCGCTCGCCGTGTTCGGGGTGTAGGCCGACCCCGAGACCGAGGACGGGCTGATCACGTAACCCGCGCCCTCGTAGGCCGTGTTGGCCGACGCGCCGCCGTTTGTGGAGGCGTAGGTGACGGTCCAGTTGGCGTCCTGGCCGCCGGCCGATTGGAGGGCACCCGTCGAAGTCTGTCCGGTGTAATAGAGGCCCGTGATGTTCGTGGCTGTGCCCTGAGCGCTTACGTTAGAAACGGCGAGAGCAAGCACCGCGGCGAGCGGGGCGAGGAAGCGAAGGAGACGGGAGGCGAGGGAAATCACGGTTTCGACAGTCCTAAGATCGGCGCCCTGCACAGCCGGCACAAATGAGGGGACTACGTAGTCCGCCTTTGGTCGCGCATCTCCCTATCCAATAGTTTCTTATGAATTCACAAATACAAGGAAACCCACGGGAAAATGATGGCTCAAAGCCGCCGCCCCATGGACGGGCAAGAACGCCCTGGGGTCCAAATCGCCGCTACGGCGCCTTTTCCTCCACCGTGAACCACCGGGCCACCACCAGGATGAGGGCGAGGACCGCGTATCCCGCGGCATAGGCCGCCGCCGGAAAATACATCCCGCCCTTGAACACGTGGGTCAGCTGCTCGAGAAGCGGAAGCGAGCCGATGGTGTCCCCTCCCTCGAACCTCCAGGCGTGCATCAGGCCGATCAGGCTCATGAGGGCCCCCACCCCGAGCCAGCCTGCCGCCGCGTAGAGGCGCCTGTCGATGATCAGCACCGTGGCCGTCGACAGGATGAGCGCCGCAAAGAACGCGCCCTGTTCCAGGGCGAATCCGCCGTCGATGAAGGTGCCCGAGGCATGGAAGGCGTCGACCAGGGTCTGGGAGAAGGGAGCCGCGTGGGTGCCGATCTGGGAGATCCGTATCCCGTTCTTGATGCTGAAGGTGACCCAGGAGACGAGGATCGGCACCATCCCGAGGATGACGGCCGGCCAGTGCTTCTGTTCGGTGGCCTCAAAGCCCTGGACCGTGATCACGAGCCCCACCCAGAAGATGATCGCGACCCCGGCCTCGACCGGGACAAGCCAGCCAATCGCCGCAAGGGAACCGGTGAAGCAGACCGCCGTCATGAAGACGGCGTTCAGGGTCGAGTAGCCGGCGCGGGCGCCCATCCGCTTCCAGGCCGGGTGTCCGATGTAGATGCCAACCGGAAACGGGGAACCAAAGCACGCGGCGGCAAAGGAGGAGAGGCCCGTGGCCACGAGGGACGATCGGAACGAGTAGGAGTCCCCCGCCGCAGCCGCCGACTCGACGCACTGCATCGACGCGAGGAGGTTGAGGAGCCCCATCGGCAGAATGATGGAAAGGTACGGGAGGAAGGTGCCTGCGGCCAGGCCCTTCAGGAGGATGAGACCCGTGAACACCGGCAGGTGCAGCTGGACCGTGCCCGGCGGCACCGGGGCGCCGGGCGCCAGCCCCGTCGCCCACGAGAGGGCCGTGCCGACCACAAGGATCACCAGGGCCGCCGGGATCCCGAGCTTGGGCTTAAGGCCCCCGAAGAAGAACACCAGGACGAGCCCGAGCGTCACGATCCCCACGATCGGGTGCGC
>CAISPT010000330.1 GCA_903887455.1 uncultured Opitutaceae bacterium
CACGATCGACCAAATCGCGTGCGAGCGCATCGACTTCTCCCATGGGCCGGGCCTCGTCTACCAGCGCTATTTCGACCGCGATACGGGCCGGCTCGTGCTCACCGTGCGCGGCCCCGAGAGCTTCAGGGAGAGCGGGGAGATCCGGGTCGACGGCATCCGCTTCCCGAAAACGATCGTTAGCACCACCAAGACCGCGTCCGGCAAGGACCTGGTGACGACGGCCACTTTCGAAAGCATCACGCTAAACGAGACCCTGGCCCCCGGCCTCTTCGCGGCCCCCAGCATCCTGCCCGCCAGCCAGCCGGCGGCGGCTGCAGCCACCAAGTAATCCCCTTGCTCCTCGTCTCCACACGGTCCCGCCAGTTCGAGCCCACGCTTGCCGCGTTCTGTCGCGGCGCGTCCGTCCCGCAGGAGGTCTCCCGTTCGGTCGCCGCGATACTCGCCGACGTGAGGGCCTACGGCGACCGCGCCGTTGCGCGCTACGCACTCAAGTTCGACGGCGCGAAGCTTTCGCCCAGGGCCTTCCGGGTACCGACGCGCGAGATCGAGAAAGCGCTCGTCCAATTGCCCCCGGCCCGGAGGAAGGCGCTCTCGGCCGTTCACCGCGCCGTCGTCTCATTCAACCGGAAGACCTTCCCGAACGCTTGGTCGGCCCGGAACCTCCACGGCGCCTGGGTGGGGGAAAAGTTCGACCCGATTCGCCGGGTGGGGGTCTACGTCCCCGGGGGCGAGGTCCCGCTCGTCTCGACAGTGCTCATGACGGCCACGCTGGCGAAGATCGCGGGCTGCCCCGAGGTGGCCGCCTTTACTCCCTCCGGCCCCGGGGGCGTCGTCGCCCCCGACCTCCTCGCCGCGCTCGGCCTGGTGGGGGTGACCGAGGTGTACCGCGTGGGCGGCGTCCACGCCGTGGGCGCCATGGCCTACGGCACGGACGCGATCCCGGCGGTCGACAAGATCTTCGGGCCGGGCAACGCCTACGTCTGCGAGGCGAAGCGTCAGGTCTACGGCTCGGTGGGGGTCGACCTCCTGCCGGGGCCGAGCGAGGTGATGGTGATCGCCGACGGGACCGCCCGCGCGGACTACGCCGCCGCCGACCTCCTCGCTCAGGCTGAGCACGGCTCGGGCCGCGAGAAGATCTACCTGGTGGCGACCTCCGAGGGCCTGGTGAAGCGGATCTGCGCCCAGGTGGACCGCCAGCTGGAGGGCCTCACCCGCTCCGAGAAGACCCGCAGGGTCCTCGACAAGGGTTTCCTTGCGATCGTTGTCCGAAACCTGGGCGAGGCTGTTGGGATCGCCAACCGCGTGGCCCCTGAGCACCTGGAACTCATGGTGTCCGACGGTGCGGTCGCGGGGCTGGTCTCCTCCATCACGACCGCGGGGGCCATCATGGTCGGGGGCTCCACCCCGACCGTCCTCGGCGACTTCGCGGCGGGCCCGAGCCACGTGCTCCCGACCGGCGGGGCAGGGCGGTTCTCAAGCGGGCTCCAGCTTACCGACTTCCTCCGGCGCACGAGCGTCTTGCGCTACGGCCCCCGGAGCATCACGAGGGCCCTTCCCACGGTGGTGGCCCTCTCCCGGATGGAGCGCCTGGACGGCCACGGCAGGTCCGCGACGATCCGCGTCCCATGAGCGGCAAGGGTCCCGGGATGCTTTCGCTCGCCCACGTGGCGGGCCTCCATGCCTACACGCCCGGCCTGCAGCCTTCGGGATCGGGGTGGGTTAAGCTGAACACGAACGAGTGCCCGTATCCCCCGAGCCCGAGGGTCGCCGAGGCGATCGCCCGCGAGGTGGGCGGGGACGCTGCGTCGCTTCGGCTCTACCCGGACCCCTCAAGCTCGACGCTCCGCCAGGCGGTCGCCTCGATGCACGGCCTCTCGGCCGGGCAGGTGTGCATTGGCAACGGCTCGGACGACCTCCTTAACCTCCTGGTCCGCTGCTTCTGCGGGCCCGGCGCCGTGGCCGCCTTCACGAAGCCGAGCTACTCCCTCTACCCGGTCCTTGTCGGGATCCAGGACGGGACCTGCACCACGATCCCGCTCGACCGAACCCTGCGCCTGCCGGTGGCGGAGATCGCAGCGAGCGGCGCCCGGATCTTCTTCCTGACTTCGCCCAACGCCCCCACCGGGGCGGGGTTCACGAGCGCCGAGATCGAGTCGGTCCTCGAGGCCTTCCCGGGCATCCTCGTGGTTGACGAGGCGTATGCGCCCTTCGCCCGGGAGAACGCCGTCGGCCTCCTGTCCCGGCACCGGAACCTGATCGTCGTCCGCACGCTCTCCAAGGCCTATGCCCTGGCCGGGATCCGCGTCGGCTACGCGCTCGCCGATCCCGAGACGATCGGCCTCCTCGACCGCGTCCGCGACAGCTACAACGTGAGCCGCCTCTCGCAGGCCGCCGCGATCGCGGCCCTCGGCGACTCCGGCTACTACGCCGGCGTCGTCGAGAAGATCAAGGCCACAAGGGACTCATACGTAGAGCGTTGGGTGAACCGCAACGGGTGGTTCACGTTCCCCTCCCAGAGCAACTTCATCTGCACGGAGCCCCGGGACCGGGAGGGCCGAACGGGGCTCGCCGTCGCGCGCTCAGCCTACGACTTCCTGTTCTCGCGCAAGGTGTTGGTGCGCCACTTCCCGAGCGACGCCTTGACCGCCTCGTTCCTGCGGATCAGCGTCGGCTCCGATGACGAAATGCTCGTCCTCGATGAATCCCTCGACGCATGGCTAAAGGCACCTCCAAACGCGTAGCAACCGTCTCCCGCAAGACGGCCGAAACCGACATCTCGATCACCCTCGGGGTGGACGGGACCGGCGTCTCCAAGATTTCGACCGGGGTCGCCTTTTTCGACCACATGCTGACGCTCCTCGCCAAGCATGGCCTCTTCGATCTGACGGTGAAGGCAAAGGGCGACGTCGAGGTCGACTACCACCACACCGTGGAGGACGTGGGCCTCGTGCTCGGCCAGGTCTTCAAGAAGGCCCTGGGCGAGAAGGTCGGCATCAAACGCTACGGCTTCTTCATCCTGCCGATGGACGAGTCGCTCGCCCGAGTCGTCGTGGACATCGGGGGACGGCCGCACCTGGAGTACCGCGTGGACGCGAAGTCCGCGTTCGTGCGCGACTTCAACCTGGTGCTCGTGAAGGAATTCTGCCGGGCGTTCAGCAACGCCCTCGGGGCGAACCTGCATGTCGAGCTGATCTACGGCGAGGAGCCGCACCACATCGCCGAGGCGGTCTTCAAGGGCTTGGGCCGCGCGCTGGATGCGGCCACCCAGATCGAGCCCCGCGCCGCCCACCTGTTGCCCTCCACCAAGGGCAGCCTTTGACCGCGTCTCGATGAGCGCGCCCATCGCCGTCATCGACACCGGCATCTGCAACCTCCGGAGCGTCACCAAGGCGCTTGAGGCCGTGGGTGCCGCACCGGTCGTCGTGCGCACCCCGGCCGAGCTCGATTCCTCCGGCGCCGAGGGCCTGGTGCTTCCGGGCGTGGGGGCCCTGAGAGACTGCGTCTTTTCGCTCCGGTCGTCCGGGCTCGACGCCTCCGTCAGGGAGTGGATCCGGCTCGACCGCCCCTTCCTCGGGGTGTGCCTAGGGATGCAGGCCCTCTTCGAGCAGTCGGAAGAGGGCGGGGTGAAGGGTCTCGGCATCCTACCGGGCCGGGTGGTGCGCTTCGTCCTGCCCGCTCCCTACAAGGTGCCCCACATGGGCTGGAACACGGTGCGATTTGCCCAGCCGGACTCGCCCCTGAGGGAGGGCCTGGAGGACGAAGGGGAGTCGTTTTATTTCGTGCACAGCTACCACTGCGTCCCCTCGGACCGGTCCCTCGTCCTCGCCGAGTGCGACTATGGGTCCCCGTTCGTGGCGGCCGTCGGCCGGGGGCGGGTGTTCGCCACCCAGTTCCATCCTGAGAAGAGCCAGGCGAAGGGCCTCAAGGTCTATCGCAATTTCGCTGCGTCAGCTGCAGCACCTCTAATTCGTTGATTAGGTGCCCGATTTCATCGGGTTCCTTTTAACTTTTCTTTGCAAGCGGCCCGCTTCTAGCTTGGCTTTAATCGGTATGCCCCCCACCGCCTCCCTCAAGCTAGATGATAAGGAATACCCCTTGCCGGTGCTGGTTGGCACCGAGGGCGAAAAGGCGATCGACACCCGAAAGTTGAGGAGCGACACGGGGTTCATCTGC
>CAISPT010000331.1 GCA_903887455.1 uncultured Opitutaceae bacterium
GCTGCGGCAAGACTCTCTCGAGCGACGCGCTGCCCTTCCCCCACTCCCCGGGCGTCTTTGACTGGCCCAACAACGTCTACCTGCCGGTGATGCTCCCCGAGCTCACGTTTGGTGACCAGGTGACGCTTCCCGCCTTCTACGGCAAGAACTGCGTCACGGGCCTGGGGATGCGCAACAGCTTCTACTTCCGCTACGAGCAGCCGGACCTGATCAACCTGAAGGAGGAGATGGTCAAGGGCATCGGCAGCTGCAAGGTCCAATGGAACTTCTCGGGGCGCAACGTCTCGTGCGAGTTCGCCTACACGGTCAAGCAGCAGGTCACCCTCGACAAGTTCCGCTACGTGCTCGTGGTCGCGGCCCCCCACTCCCGTTACCGGGTGCCGGGCTCGCCCGTCCTCGGGCCGCTCGGGCACCGCTGCAGCGTGGTGAAGGACGACTTTCAGGGTACCTGGCAGGAGACCGAGGTCGTGACGGCAGACCCCACCTACCGCACCAACTTCGGCAAGATCCACTACCTGCAGTACCTGATCCGGGACCACCCCCTCATCATGAGGCCGGGGCACGTGTATCGCCTGGCCGTCAATTTCGAGCCGGACGTCACGCGGGAAGAGGGCTGATGCTCTCGCGCAGGATCATACCCTGCCTCGACGTCACGGCCGGGCGGGTCGTGAAGGGAGTGAAGTTCAAGGAGCTCCGCGACGCCGGAGACCCTGTAGAGTGCGCGGCCGCCTACGACGCCCAGGGTGCCGACGAGCTCGTGTTTCTCGACATCACGGCCTCGAGCGACGGAAGGAAGATCATGCACGAGGTCGTCGCGGCAACGGCGGAGCGCTGCTTCATGCCACTCACCGTCGGGGGCGGGCTCCGCTCGACCTCGGACATCGGCGACATGCTGAAGGCCGGCGCCGACAAGGTCTCCCTCAACACCTCGGCCATCAAGGACCCGGGCCTGATCCTCGAGTCCGCCGACCGCTTCGGCTCCCAGTGCATCGTGCTGGCGATCGACGCCAAGCTCGAGCCCGGGCCCACCCCCCGCTGGAGGGTCTATACCCACGGCGGCAGGAACGCGACGGGCCTGGACGCTGTCGAGTGGGCCAGGAAGGGCGTTTCGCTCGGCGCCGGTGAGATCCTCCTGACGAGCATGGACCGGGACGGCACCCAGGCCGGCTACGACCTGGAGCTCACCCGGAGGGTGAGCGACGCCGTGGGCGTCCCGGTGATCGCAAGCGGCGGGGCCGGAAATCCACAGCACTTTGCCGACGTTCTCGGCAACGGGGGGGCGAGCGCCGCGCTTGCGGCCTCCCTCTTCCATTTCGGGGCCCTCACCATACCGGGTCTGAAGCGCTACCTGGCCGAGCGGGACGTGCCCGTCCGGATCTAGGGGGCTACTGCCGCCGCCGGTTCGGGGGGCTGTGTCTCCACGGCCTTGGGTTCCCCGACCAGAACGGAAAGCTGTCCCTGAACGGCGACAAAGAACTCGCTCGTGAGCTCGATGGCGGGGA
>CAISPT010000332.1 GCA_903887455.1 uncultured Opitutaceae bacterium
ACTGGAGTTCAGACGTGTGCTCTTCCGATCTGACTTCCATATAACGGGCATTTCTTTCGTGAGATTCTGACAGGAGGTTGTCCATTTGGCTGGCGTATCTATCACCAGCACCGTGCTGCGCGTTTTCGCCGTATCGGATGAAACGGTCGCGAAGGGCGGCGCCGATGCTCACGTGCCATTCGTCGCGATCGGCAAAGTAGACGGCGAGCGCCCCTTTTTCTCGGAGCCCGAGCGATGCCGCGAGCGCTGCGACCTGCCGGTCCGCCGTGTCGCCGGCGCCGGCCGGAACAAAGCGGGCGAAGATCCGCACGTAGAGCCGGACACCAGTCGAACGCTGGAGGTTGCCCAGCTTGAAGTTGAAAGAATTCGCCCGCGGCGGATCGGTCGGCAGGAGCCGGTCGGGGTCGTCGAAGTGGGCCTTGGGCCCGGGTTCGGTTAGGTCCGCATACCGTGGTGTTCGGGCCGAAAGCGCCGCAAAGGCCGCGTCGTCCGCCCTGAAGGCCCGGGCGGCGGAGCCGACCCTGAGGATCCGCACGCGCATCACGTCCCCCTGGACCACCAAGGGGAGGACGCCGAGGCCGCCGACGGTCCGCCCGAACACCGAGTGCAGGTAGTTCAGGCGCTCCACTGGCGCCAGCGTGATGAAGAACTGCGAGCCGTTGGTGTCCGGCCCGTCGTTCGCCATGGAGAGCATCCCGGTGGCGCCGTGCCCGAGCCCTGGCGAGAACTCGTCAGGGAACGCGTAGCCGGGGCCTCCCTCCCCGGTGCCCTTCGGGTCGCCGCCCTGGATCACGAACCCTGGGACGACGCGGTGGAACGTGAGCCCGTCAAAAAACGGCTTCCGGGGGGCCGGTCCCAGCGTTCCTTCTGCGAGCCCCACGAAATTCGTGACCGTCAGCGGCGCCCTCTGGTAGTCGAGCTGGCAGGTGATGGTCCCCCTCGGGGTCGCAATCTCGGCGTAGAGGCCGTCGGGCAGCGCGGCCTCCGCCGCCGCCGAGAGCGGCGCCAGCAGGAGCGCGGTCAGGATCCTCCTCAGGGAAGGAATGAGCAGATGTATTGGCAAAGGCCCGACGGCACCTCGATCGTGAAGCCGCTCTTCGCCGGGACTGTGAAGCTCGATCCGGCGCTGTACGTCCGGACCTCCGAGGAGCCGTCGAGGGAGACCCGGCACGAGCCGTCAACGATTTCCATCAGCTCGGACGCGTCGGTTCCGAAGTGGAACGAGCCCGGGCGGATGAGGCCGAGGGTCTTCTTCGCGCCCTCGGGCATGAGGAGCGTGTGGCTGACCACGTTTCCGTCGAAATAGACGTTGGCCTTCGTGACGACGGAGACCCCGTTGAACTGGCTGGCGATTGCGGTCATGGTAAGATTGTCGGGTGGGGGTGGAGGGGACGGTATCCCCCCGGTCGGCAAGGCGCCCCGCCTACTGCGGGATCTTGAGCGTGCTGCCGACCACAAGGCTCTTCTCATCCTTCAACACGTCGCGGTTGGCCTTGAGGATGTCATCCCAGCGGGCGGTGGAGCCGTAGAACTTGCGGGCGATCTTCGTCAGAGTGTCCCCCTCGACGACGACGTAGGTCTTCGGCGGGGGCGCGGCGGGCGGCGGCGCGGTCTCGACGGCCGTCGGGGCGACGAAGGAGGCGGCGGAACCCGGGCGGGTCGGCGCAGGCTTCCCGGAACCGGGTCCGGGTCCCTGGAGGGCGACGCGGGTCCTCAGTTGCTCGTTCTCGGCGGCGAGCCGGCTGAGCTCGTCCTGGGCCTGCCTGACCTGGGTGCGAAGGGGGTCGATCTGCGAGGTGAGCGCGGCCTGGACCTGAAGCGAGGCGATCGAGGCCTTGGCAGCGTCCAGCTGCTGGCTGAGCAAAGTGTTGTCCGCCGTCAGCTTGTCCACAGAGGCCTTCAGCCCGGTATTCTCGTCCTCGACCACGGTGTAGCTCCTCAGGGAGGTCGCCAGCTTGTCCTGGGTGTCGGCGAGCTGCTTGGCGGTCTCGGATTCGCTCAGGACCGGGGCGGGCGCGGGTGCTGCCTTGGCCGCGTCCAGCTGCTTCTGGAGCTCGGCCGTGGCGGCCTGGGCGGCGGCAAGGTCGGCCTTCAGGTGCTCGTTCTCCTTCCAGGATGACGCAAGCTCCTCCGAAAGCTGCTTGTTGTTCGCGATCGCGGCGGCCTGGTCGGCCGGCGCGGGCGCGGCGTCGCCAGCGGGCTTAGCGTCATCGGCCCTCAGGGGACCAGCCAGGGCGAGTGCAATCGGCAGGAGGCCAAATCGGAGGGATTTGTACATGGTCACGGTGGGCTCAGGCTATGAAAGCGGCTTTTAAAGCGGACACAATCCACAATTCCCGGGAGGGCGACGCCACCGACACTGGCCGGGCCGGGCGGTTCCCCGGCCCGGGACCCGACCGGGGCGATGTTCCGGATTTATCCCCCTTTTATCCAAAAGAAACGCCGAACTTGCTCGCGGGCCCCCAGTCTCACTTCATAGGTACCCATCGGCAATGATCTCCCGGCAAGCCCTCCTTCTCGCAGCCGCACTGGCAGCCCTCTCAGGCTGCTCTAGCGTGCCCGCGCCTCAGGCCCCGATCGAGACCACCAAGTTCACAGTGGAGAATACCGACCGCTTCATGGCGCTGGACCCCGCGAGCGAGGCGGCGGTCAGCTGCACAGGGCTCCAGGAGCGCACCCTCGGGGACGGCCGCATCGAGGTGGTGGCGAACCTGAAGAACGCCCTCGACAAGCCGGTCAGGGTGCGCCTGCAGTGCCTCTTCCTCGACGACCAGGGAACCCCGGTGGGCGCCGAGCCTGCGTGGCAGCCCCTCGAGGTCGCGGGCGGTTCGACCGAGGTGGTGCGCTTTACGGCGACAGACCTCTCGGCCCGCCGGTACGTGATCCGCGTCCGATCGGCCCGCTAAGCCGGGCTATTTCGCGGGGGAAGGGGTCGGAGTCGGCTCGGGCCTGAAGGTGACCTTCGAATTGGCCTCGTCGATCTGCCGGAGCGCAGCGTTCATCCGGGCTGCCGAGGCCGGGTCGTCCCGGATCACCGGACTCCCGCCGGAGAAGTCGATCGCCCGGCCGTCCTGGATCGGGACCGGAGCCGGAGACCGAACGCATGCGCGCGGCTGGGAGGCGTAGACCCAGAGCGCGGCCAGCGCGGCGAGCGTCGCGACAGCCACATCAGAGAATCTCCGGGCACCCATGAGCGGTATCATTGGACAATCGCCGCCTGGCCGCAATAAGAGTTGGGCGATGCAGTCCGTAGCCAAGGAGATCCGGGGAACCCTCATGCTGGCCGTGCCGATCGTGATCGGGCAGGTGAGCCAGATGCTCATGGGTGTCACCGACAGCGTCATGATCGGGCGGGTCGGCACGGTCCCGCTTGCGGCCTCGTCGTTTGGGGGCGGCGTCTTCAACATCTTCTTCATCATCGGGGTGGGGCTCCTTACTCCCGTTTCAATCTTCGCCTCCCGCTCGCGGGGGGCAGGCCGGCCTGAGGAGGCCGGCGAGTACCTCCGCCACGGCCTGCTGATCGCTACCCTCTCCGGGCTTGCGGGGATCGCCGTCATCGTCGCACTCGGCTTCCGCCTCGCCTGGTTCGGCCAGCCCCCGGAGGTGATCGCCGCCGTGAACCCGTTCCTGCTCCTGATCGGCGTCTCGCTGCTTCCGGCCCTCACCTACCTGGCGCTCCGCCAGTTCGCCGAGTCGATGGGCCGGCCCTGGGTGCCGGTTATCGTCATCTGCTCGGGCGTGCTCCTGAACGTGTGCCTGAACTGGGTGTTCATCTACGGGCACCTGGGCTTCCCCGCTCTTGGGCTGACGGGCGCCGGTGTCTCCACCCTCATCTCCCGCACGCTCGGGTCGGTCGTGATCTTTGCCTGGCTGCGCCTGGACCCGTCCATCCGGCCCGCGTGGCCGAAGCACTGGCTCGCGCCCGTGTCGGGTGCCCACATTAGGCAGATGCTCAGGGTGGGCGCTCCCGCCGCCGGCGGTCTTCTCTTCGAGAGCGGGGCCTTCGCGGCGGCCACGGTCATGATGGGATGGCTCGGTGCCGTGTCGCTCGCGGCCCACCAGATCGCCCTCTCGTGCGCCGCGATGACATTCATGGTCTCGCTCGGCATCGCGATGGCTGTCGGGATGCGCACGAGCGCCGCCGTCGGGGCGGGGGAGCACGCGAGGCTCAGGCCCATCTGGTTCGTAGGCACGGGCCTCGGGCTCGTGTTCACCACGGCCACCACCGTGCTCCTATTGATCTTCGGCAGGTCGATCGCGGGGGCGTTCATCTCCGACCCCCAGGTGATCTCCGTCGCGACGACGCTCCTGGGAGTCGCGGCAGTGTTCCAGATCTTCGATGGCGGCCAGGTGATCCACTCCTGCGCGCTCCGGGGCCTCACGGACGTGAAGGTCCCGGCCGTCATCACGTTCTTCGCGTACTGGGTGGTCGCGCTGCCGCTGGCCTACCTCCTCGGGGTGAGGGGCGAGTTTGGCGGGGCGGGCATTTGGTCGGGCCTGGCTGCGGGTATCGCCTTCGCGGCCATAGTCCTCGGGGCCCGCTTCATGAGGCTCACGCGGCCCGGAGGCCTGGCCGGAGCCTAGGAGGCCTCGAGCGCCTCGCGGAGGGAGCCGATGATGTCCTCGCAGGGCTCGGTCCCGACGCAGAGCCGCAGCAGGTTGGGGTCAAGCCCCTCGCCCCGGAGCTCCGCGCGGCCGGCCTCGCTCGTCACCAGGTCGTAGTGGGCGAGGTACATGAACGGGCAGATGAGGGTCGTCCTCATCCCGAAGCTCGGGCCCTTCGGCAGGCGGAGCCTGTCGTAGAAAGGATCGAGTTCGCCGCGCAGGTAGAACGAGATCATCCCGCCGGTGGCCCCGGGCCTCCTGGCTATCGAGAGGTAGTTGGCGCGCGACGCGGGCTCCAGTGCCCAGTAGGTGGCCCGGACCGCGGGATGGGACGCAAGGAAGGCGGCCACCCTGGGCGTCGACTCCTCGATCGTGGCGAGCACCGACTCGGTGTCGGGGATCTGCGCGGCAAGCCGCGCGAGGTCGCGGGCGTAGGGGGGCTCGATGTGCGCCGCCGCGGCGCGTGCCAGTTCCTCCGAGTCCGGGGCTGCGGGGTTCACGGCGAGCAGGCCCGCGATCACGTCGCCCCGGTTGCCCGTGTATTTGGTGAGGCTTGTGACGACGATGTCGGCGTGGGGCAGGGTGTCGGCGCTGAACACCGACACGAGCGACGGGTCGAGGACAAGCTTCACCCCGTGCCTGCGGCAAAGCGCGGCGAGCCGCGCGAGGTCGGGCGTCTGCACGAGGGGGTTCGTCGGGACCTCGGCCATGACCCCCGCGATGCTCCCCCCGCGCTCGGAGAAGAGCCGCTCGAGTCGGCCTAGGTCCATCACGTCGCCCACGCGGATGTAGTCCGCCGGCCCGGCCGTGAACTTCCGGAGGATGGCGATCGTGTCCAGGTAGAGCCAGCCGAGCTGGACCCAGGCTGTCCTTCCGCGGGGCGCCTGGACGGCGTTCACCGCGGCGAAGGCGGCGTGCACGGCGTTCATTCCGCAGTTGGCGAGGAGGGGGGTGGCGACTCCCGGGAACCGGGGTGTGAGGAACCGGAGGACCTCGGCCTCCGCGTCGCCCGCGAAGGACGCCTCGGAGAGCGCGGATCCAATGACTCCCATCGCCACAAGCGTGTCCTCCGCCTGGCGGGAGGAGAGGAAGCCCCCGATGTTCTGCAGGTAGAGCTTGGCCCGCTGGGCGACCTCGGGGGAATCGGGGTGCGTCACGCCGTGGACCCCGTGCGACTCGAAGAGCTCGGCGCCCGGGCAGGCGAGGTGGGCGAGGAGCGCCGCGGCCATCCTCCGCGAGGATGCCAGCCAGAGCCTGCGACCGGCGAGCCCGCTTCGCCTGGAGAACTCCTCGCCCAGGCGCCGGGCGAAGGGGTGGATCACGAAGCGGGGGTAGCCCGTCTTCAGGCTCGCAGTGACGGCCGGGTCCTTCTCCTCGTAGCCGCGCACGGCCGCCATCGTCGGCAGGCTGCACGAGACGGCGTGCGGGCTGTCCGGTATCGGGGCACCGAGCGGGATGGGTGCGAAGGCGCTCATCAGGGGGTCCATTCTTGGCGCCGGAGCGGCGTTGGCAACCGGAAGGTGGCCCCTTCCGTGTCATGCGCCGCCCGATTGCGCTTTTTTTCCGAGGGGGGCTCGGGTAGGGTCCCGCCGCCCCGAAACCCCCCAAGAAAAATGATCCACGCCATCGCCAGCCTGAACCCCGTCGCCGTGCTCGTCGTCGCGTTCGTCGGATTCTGCCTGGGAGCATTCTGGTACTCCCCGCTCCTTTTCGTGAAACCCTGGATGGAGGAGATGAAGATCACCCCGGAGTCGATGAAGAAGGAGGCGGGCCGGTTCCCGATCGTGATGGGCGGGGCCCTCGCCTGCACGATTGTCTCGACCCTCACGCTCGCGTCGCTCGTCGCGGCCCACCACTGCGCCGGTCCCCTGAAGGGCGCCGAGCTCGGGCTCCTGGTCGGTGCGGGCCTCGTGGCCGCCCGCGCGGGCTCGAACGCTCTCTTCGAGAGCCGGACCCTCCGACACTACCTGATTGTCGCCGGCCACGACGTCCTCCTTTGCGTCGTCCAGGGCGCCATTCTCGCCGTCTGGCGCTGAACCCGCGTGAGGATCATCTCCTGGAACGTCAACGGGGTGCGCGCCGCCCATAGGAAGGGTCTCCTCGACTACATCAAGGCGAGCGACGCCGACGTGTACTGCCTCCAGGAAACCAAGGCCCACCCGGGCGACGTCCAGCACGTCGAGTGGCCAAGGGGCTACGAGATCCACTGGTACAGCGCCGAGAAGAAGGGCTACAGCGGGACGGCCGTCCTCACCCGGGTAAGGCCCCTGGCGGTGAAGACCGGCATCGGCTCCCCGGCCCACGACAGGGAGGGACGGGTCCTCGCCGTGGAGTTTGCCGACTTCTGGCTGGTCGACGTCTACCAGCCCAACTCCCAGCGCGGGCTCACCCGCCTCGACTACCGGGTCGGCGAGTGGGACCCGGCGTTCCGGCGCTACCTGAAGCGCCTGGAGTCCAAGGGCAAGCCGGCCGTCTTCTGCGGCGACCTTAACGTGGCCCACCAGGACATCGACCTGGCAAACCCCAAGACCAACAAGCGCAACGCCGGGTTCACCGACGAGGAGCGGGGCAGCTTCACCAAGCTCCTCGACTCCGGCTTTGTGGACACCTTCCGGAGCTTCAACAAGGACGGCGGCCACTACTCGTGGTGGAGCCAGATGGGCGACTGCAGGGCGAGGAATATCGGGTGGCGCGTCGACTACTTCGTGGCCTCCGAGAAGCTGGTGCCCGCCCTGAAGGGCGCGTGGATCAGCCCGGAGGTGATGGGCAGCGACCACTGCCCCGTCGGCCTGGAGATCGGGTAGACCGGCGGATTTATCGGTTCGCCTCCGGCGGGCGGCGGGGCTTCACTGCCGCCATGAAGCTGCTGATCAGGATATTTGGGGGGCTCGTTGCCCTCTGGGTCGCGCTCCTCCTGGTGGGGCTCGTCCTGCCGGGGCACTACCGCGTCGAGCGCTCGGCGCTCGTGTCCGCTGCGCCTGACAGGATTTTCCCGCTCGTTTCCGACGTGAGGGCGTGGAGCCGCTGGGGCGTCTGGTTCGAGCGGGACCCGGCGATGAAGATCAGCTACTCGCCGGTCACCAACGAGGTGGGCTCGTGGAGCAGCTGGACAAGCAAGAGCCAGGGCGACGGGAAGATGACGGTCTCCCTCTCCCGGCCGAACGAGGCCTTCGAGTACCGCATGGACTTTTCGGACATGGGCATGGTGGCCCTGGGCACGATGGGGCTTTCCCCGGCGCCCGGCGGTGCCACCCGGGTCACGATGGTCATGGAGGGCGACCTGGGCCGCAGCCCCGTCAACCGCTGGTTCGGCCTGTTCATGGACAGGTTGATCGGGCCGGACTTCGAGGCAGGGCTCGCCAATCTCAAACGCCTCGCCGAGTCGGCGAAGGGCTAGCCCCGCGCGATCCCGATGGACGAGATCAAGGGACTCATGCTGGCCAGGCCGAGCCTCACCCTGGCCGTAGCCGAGAGCCTGACGAGCGGCCGCGTGCAGGCCATGGTGGGCTCCGTCTCCGGGGCCTCGACGTTTTTCCTGGGGGGCATCACGGCGTACTCGCTTGGGGAGAAGGTCCGCCACCTGGGCGTGGACCGCGCCGAGGCCGAGGCGGTCAACTGCGTCTCAAGCCGCGTGGCCGAGCAGATGGCGCGCGGGGCGTGCCGGCTCTTCGGCTCCGACCTGGGCGTCTCTACCACCGGCTACGCGGAGTCCTATCCCGATGGAGGGGTGGAGACCCCGTTCGCGTGGTGGGGCCTGGCCCGGCGCATGCCGGGCGGGGAGTTCGCCGTCTCGAGCGGGAGGGTGGACTGCCCCGGGCTCTCGCGGACCCAGGTGCAGGAGCGGGTGGCCGCCGAGGCCCTCTCCGCCCTCAGGAGCCTCCTCAGGGAGCGATCTGTTGCACGAACGACATGAGGGGCTGGACCTCCGACGGCGGGGTCACCCAGTCGCTGTAGAGGAGCTCCGGCATCGTGTACGACGTGTTGTAGAGGATGAAGTTCGCGGGGTCGTTGCGCTCGACGTGGCCCGCCTTGACGGTGGCGCCTGCGTAGAGGCCGACGGACTTCGAGTAGACGAGGACCGGCGCGACGAAGATCTTCTGCGCGTCCCGCTCGATCTCGGCGGAGCTCGGGCCCGCTACGGCCTTAGCGTCGACTCCGATGTTGAAGCGGTTGGTGAACAGCAGCCGGGGCGTCGCGTCGTCGGTCAGCACGCACACCGTGTCGACCGTCTTGGCGCCGAGCTGGAGCCCGAGGCTCGCCTCGCTCGCGTCGATCAGGACCGGCAGGCTCCAGCGGCCGCCCGGCTTCTTGACCATCAGGACCCCGTAGCCGCCCTTCACGCCGAAGATGAAGCCCGCCTTGAACTGGCTCAGGATCAGCAGGCCCCGGGCGTTCTGAAGGACGCCGCGCGGGATCGCGGTGTTGGGGTTGGCCTGGAACTCACGGATGATCGCCTCGCAAGTCTCGACCCGCACGACCAGGTCGGAGCGCGGCGTGTGGGTGTCGTTGGCGCGCATGCTGGAGGCGCCTAGAATTGCGATAAGGGAGAGCGTGAGCAGTTTCTTCATGGCTGGAATCGTAGGGAAAGAGGAACCGGCCCTTTCGGGACCGGTCGACTGTTTAAAACACGGCTGAGACGACTTGGAAAGCGCGGATTGGCGCAGGTTCCAGAAGCGGGGCCGATTATGGGGCCCACTAGTCGAGTCCCCGGGCCTCCAGGTCGTCCTCGTCCCAGCCCAGGAAGTGCCCAAGTTCGTGCAGGAAGGTGACGCGCACCTCGCGCCTGAACGCAGCCATGTCCCCCTCGCAGCAATCCCAGAGGTTGGCGATGTAGAGGTGGATCTGAGGCGGCGCGCCCTGGCCCGCGGAGTCCTCCGATCCCAGCGGGTCGCCCGAGAAGAGGCCCAGCAGGTCCGGCTCGAACCCCTCGGCCAGGACGTCCGGCCCGGGCAGGCGCTCGAAATGGACCGCCACCCGGCCGGCGACCTCCCGGACCTCCGCCGGGAGCTCCCCGAGCGTCCTCTCGACCACGCGGGCGGCGGCGGCCTCCAGGTCCCTCCCGCTCATCGCGTGTCCACGGACAGGTCGAAGCGTTCGAACCGCTCGCCGAGCCACCAGATGCCCATCACGGACTCCGAGGCGAGGATCATGAGCACGGCAGCGGTCGCCAGGACGATGGCCGGTCCGGCGCCGAGGATCCACTGCGAGCTGAACACCACCAGGAGCGCGGCCAGCACGGAGGGGACGACGACAAGGAGGGCGAAGAGGAGCTGGACGACGCCGAAGATCATCCTCTGGCCGATCACCTCGATCCCGCCGCCCCGGGACCGCGTGGCCTGGTACCAACCCGGGAAGAGCACCATCGCGGTGTTCGGGACGAGCATCTGGATCAGGCAGACAAAGGGGACGACCGCGGCGAGGCACACCGCGGCCGTGACCCGCACGCCCGGGGAGAGCCAGCCGATGGTGCCCAGGGGGTCGGCGGCGGCGGCGGCCACCACGATCAGCACCCAGAGGATGCTCGAGAGGACGAGCGTCGGGGCGAGCAGCTGCCCGAGCGCGATCCGCCAGCCGGCGACGGGGTAGGTCTTCAGGATGTCGGCGTTTGCCAGGTCGCCCCGGAGGTCCTGCCGGGCGATCTGCGGGCCGAGGAGGACGGTGTACACCGCGATGATCGCCGTGAAGCCCAGAACCATGGGGCTGAAGAAGTCGCCTCCGTTCCTGCGCGCCTGATGGGAAAGGACCGGCCCAAGCGAGGCCGCGGCCCAGAGGGCAAGGGCGGCGACGATCAACAGGGCCCGACGGCTGAAGAGGGCGCTTCGCATGGACAGCAGGTTCTTCCAGAGGAACGCGATCTCGGGCGGGCCCGACTCTGAAAGCGGGAAGGGACCCGGGGAGGCCTTGGGCCGGGAGTTGCCGATCCTCGGCATCTCGCCGCGCTGCATCGCGGCCTTGGCTGCGGCCCGCTTCTCGGCGAGCGCGATGGAGCCCTCCTCGAAGCGGGCCTCGGTGTGGGAAACCCAGTAGTAGTGGAGCCCGAGGAAGAGGAGCGCCGGTCCAAGCGCCGCGGCGAAGTCCCCGAGGCCGGAAGCGAAATACGGGGCGAGCACGAAGCGGAAGGGCAGGGTGAGCCAGAAGAAGACGGGCGAGGAGAGCACCTGGTGGACGAGGGCGCCGGGCGCCTCCAGGAGCGACTGCGTCTGGGTCGCGTAGGCGTTCACCAGCGCGATCCCCGAGCGGAACACGGCATAGACATAGGCTGCGAGCGCAAGGACGACCGCGATCCTCCACGCCAGGAACCGCGGGCTCCTCTCCCGGAGCCTGGAGAGTGTGAGCTTGGTCCCGTTCAGGTGGAGGTCGAAGGTCGAGAGGATGATCCACCAGCCGATGGCCCGCGTGGCGCGGCTTCCACCCATGTACCCGGCCCGGTTGAAGAAGAAGGCGATCAGGACCGAGGTGAAGAGGATCGCGAACTGGGAGCTCACGAGCCGGAAATGGATCAGGGCCCGGCGGCTCACCGGGGCCGGGAAGAGGAAGGCGATCTCCGGCTCGGTGAAGCGCAGGCCCGGCTTCTCATCGGGCATGATCCAGAGGAAGGCGATGCGGAGCACGGCCAAGAGGCACAGGCCGCCGCAGGTGGCCGCCGAGGCGAGGAGCCCCGCCTGCGCCATCGACTGCGCCGCCATGGCGGCGGCGGGCGCGGCGGGCCCGTTGCGGTGGATCAGGATGAAGTAAAAGTAGGCGACGGCCACGGCCGTGCCGACCAGGTACTTGGGCTGGCGAAGCCTCCTGACGCGCTGGACCAGGAGGTTCCTTAGCGACGTGAGCCGGAGGTAGAGGAGGGCTCCGAGCATGGCGGTGCGCCCCCGGGCTACCCCTCCGTGCCGCCCGTGGCCCGGATGAAGATCTCCTCGAGGCTCACCCCGGCCTCGCCGTTGCTGAACTGCGCCGAGACCTCGGAGAGGGTCCCGTCTGCGACCTTCTCGCCCTTCTTCAGGATGAGGACGTTTGTGCAGACCTCCTCGAGGAGGTGAAGGAGGTGGGAGCTGAGCACCACGGCCGCGCCCGCCTGCGCCCGGCGCACGATCGAGTCCTTCATCCGCCGTATCCCCAGGGGGTCGAGCCCGGTCAGGGGCTCGTCAAAGAACATGACGCTCGGCGAATGCAGGAGCCCGCACGCGATCACGAGCTTCTGCTTCATTCCTCGCGATAGCTCACCCGGCAGCTCGTCGGCCTTCTCCAAAAGCTCGAGCTCCTCAAGGAGGGGCGTGGCGATCGTCTCGTGGTCCCTGACCCCGTAGATCCGCGCGACGAAGGCCAGGTGCTGGCGCACCGTCAGGTACTCGAACAGGCGGGGCTCGTCGGCAAAGAAGGCGAGGTGGCGCTTGGCCTCGACCGGGTCGACCGCCAGGTCGTGGCCCGCCACCCGGACGGTCCCCGAGGTCATCGGGATGATGCCGGCCAGACAGCGCAGCGTCGTCGTCTTGCCGGCCCCGTTGGGGCCCACAAGGCCCAGAACCTCGCCCGGCCGGACCGAGAAGGAAAGGTCTCGGACAGCCGAGAACGAGCCGTACTGCTTGGCAAGCGCCTGGACCTCAATCATGCCGGGAACGGTTGAGGCCGGGTGGCGCCGGGGCAAGACCATCGGGAGGAATTGCGTAACCTCAGCGGGCCCCCCAGCGTCTCTGGAGGCGTATGAAGACCGCACGACTGCTCCTCCTCGGCATGGCCGCCCTCGGCCTTTCCCTTTCCGAAGCCCGTTCTCAGGAATCGGCCACCGTCCCGCCCCCCCCACTGCCCGAGAACGCCCCGACGACGCCGCAGAACGGCGCGACGCAGCACCGGCACGTGAAGCCGGGGTCCGTGCTCGCCGACCTGACCGCAAAATTGGGCCAGACGGCCGAGCAGCAGGCCACGGTGGGCTCGATCATCGCCGGGGCCAGGACCCAGATGAAGGCCGCCCGGGCGGACGACACGCTCTCCAAGGAGGACCGCAGGGCGAAGATGAAGCAGGTCATCGAGGCTTCCCGGGTCCAGATACGCGCGGCGCTGACCCCCGAGCAGCAGAAGACCTTCGACGCACTGCCGGCGCCGGGCCAGAGGCAGTAGCGGCCCCACGGGCCCCCGCCGGCGGGATTTTTCGCGTGCCTTCGCGCGCGATTCGTTCATCCCTGCCTCCGGCCAGATGACCATCGGAGCGCTCTTCACCCTCATCCTCCCCGTTTTCGCCCTGATCGCGGTCGGAGTGGCCCTGCGCAGGGCCCACTGGGTCGAGGGCGCGGCCGAGACGAGCCTCATACGCCTGGTCGTCCAGGTGTGCATGCCCTGCCTGATCTTCGACACGGTGCTTGGGAACCCGTCCCTGCGCGATCCGTCGAACCTGCTCCTGCCCCCGTTCGCGGGGTTCGCGACGACCGTGGGCGGCTTCGGCGTCGCCTACCTGGCCGCCCGGCTGATCGGCCTCGGCAAGGGGACGGGCCTGAGGACCTTCGCGCTCTCTGCCGGCGTCTGCAACTACAGCTACCTGCCGCTCCCGATCGTGGGCGGGATCTGGGGCGAGAAGGCGCAGGGTGTCGTTCTCGTCCACAACCTGGGCGTCGACCTGGCGCTCTGGTCGGTGGGGCTCCTGGTCCTCACCGGGGCCTCGCCCATCGAGGGCTGGAGGAGGATCGTCTCGCCGGTCCTCATCTCGCTGGTGGCGGCCGTGGCGATCAATGCCAGCGGGCTCGCGCCGCTCGTCCCGGGCTTCGTCCGGAGCATCGCGCACTCCCTCGGGGTCTGCGCGGTGCCGATCGGCGTCGTGATGACCGGGGTGAACCTCGCCGGCTACCTGGACAAGCCGTCGACGCTCCTGCACCGCAACGTCGCCCTCGCGGCGTGCGCGGTGCGCCTCGGCGTCCTCCCGCTCCTGATGCTCGGGTTCGCGTACGTCCTTCCCTGCTCGGTCGAGCTGAAGCGGGTGCTGGTCGTCGAGGCGGCGATGCCCGCGGCGGTGGTACCGATCATCATCGCCCAG
The DNA here is from genome assembly GCA_903887455.1 of uncultured Opitutaceae bacterium. Taxonomy (GTDB): domain Bacteria; phylum Verrucomicrobiota; class Verrucomicrobiia; order Opitutales; family Opitutaceae; genus Palsa-1447. The sequence goes on from CAISPT010000332.1 coordinate 13,622, forward strand.
TACTACGGCGGCCAGCCGCTCACGGCCGTGCAGGTTGTCCTCTCGACGACGGCCGCGGGGCTCGTCACGTGCCCGCTCTGGATCCGCACGGGGCTTTCCTGGCTCGGGCTCAGCTAGGTTTCGCAATCCGCGGCGATTTGTGCCAAGCTAGGCGGATGTCCCCCAGAATATGGTCCCTCCTCGCGGCCACCCTTGCGCTCACGCTCGCGGCGCGGGCCGCCGACCCGGCTTCGGAGGCGTTTGAGGCGCGCCTGTCCGAGCTCACGCGCTCCGAGAAGGTCACTGTCGTTCACCTCTGGGCGGCCTGGTGCCCGAACTGCAGGGCCGAGCTGGCGAACGGCGGGTGGAGCGGCTTCATCACGGCAAACCCGGACGTGAACTTCGTCTTCGTCACCGTGTGGAACGCGGAGGATGGGCGCACGCTCCTTGCGGCAAACGGCGTCGGCCCCCAGCCCAACGTGCAGGTGCTGCTGCACCCGAACACCTCGCGCAAGCGCGGCGAAAAGATGACGGCGCTTCTCGGGATGCCCGTCTCCTGGATTCCCACCACCTGGGTGTACCGCGGCGGCAAGCTCCGCTATGCGCTCAACTATGGGGAGCTCAGGTTCCCCATGCTCGGCCAGATGATCAAGGACTCGACCGACAAGTGGGAGCGCTAAACAAATCCATGAGCACAAAGACATCGATCGCGTTCATCGGCACCGGGGTGATGGGCCGGAGCATGGCCGGGCACCTCTTGTCCGCGGGCCATGAGCTCCACGTCCACAACAGGAGCCGCGAGAAGGCGGCCGCCCTCTTGGAGCGCGGCGCGGTGTGGCACGACTCGGCGGGGGAGGCCGCCTCACGGGCCTCGGTCGTGGTCACGATGCTCGGCTTCCCGCGCGACGTGGAGGAGACCTATCTCGGACCGGGCGGCGTCGTGGAGCGTTCGCGCGACGGCGCGCTCCTGATCGACATGACGACGTCGAGCCCCGTGCTCGCCCGGAGGCTCGAGTCGGCGGCGGCCGCCCGCGGGCTCCAGGCGATCGACGCCCCGGTTTCGGGAGGCGACATCGGCGCGCGCGAGGCCCGCCTTGTCATCATGGTCGGCGGCGCCGAGGCGGCGTTCGAGCGCGCGAAGCCGTACCTTGCTGCGATGGGCAAGAACATCGCGCTCCAGGGCGGGGCGGGCGCGGGCCAGCACTGCAAGATGGCCAACCAGATCGCGTGCGCCGTCGGCATGGTTTCATGGATCGAGGCCCTCGCCTACGCCAGGCGCGCGGGGCTTGATCCGGCGAGGGTGCTCGGGAGCATAAGCGGCGGGGCCGCCGGAAGCTGGGCGATGACGAACCTCGGCCCCCGCGCGCTGGCGGGCGACTTTGCGCCGGGCTTCTACGTGAAGCACATCCGCAAGGACATCGGGATAGCCGTGGCCTCGGCCAGGGAGCTCGGCCTCGACCTTCCGGGGCTCGCCTGCGCGGAGCGTCTCTACGACAAGGTGGCGGGCAAGGGCTGGGAGGAGTTCGGGACGCAGGTCCTCTACCGTCTCTACACCTCCCTCTAGGAGGGGTCCTCGGGCGGCGGCGTGAACCCGCGCCGCAGCACGTTCTCGGCGACCA
>CAISPT010000333.1 GCA_903887455.1 uncultured Opitutaceae bacterium
AGATCTTCGACCAGTTTAATTCCACCCGCTCGGCCCGCCGCAGGATCTCGCTCGCGGAGGACTTTGCCGCCGCCTCGGCCCACAAGGCCGCCCAGGCCAGCCTCACGGACGTCCTCAAGGGCGTCGCCGACGCCGTCAAGGACTCGAACCAGCTGGACGCCGCCGAGCGCCTCTACGGCGCCGCCGTCCGCGACAGGATCGCCAAGGTGGCCGGGGTCGACGCCGCGACCTTCGAGCCCTCCCAGGCTTCGCTCGTCAGCAACCTGCGCGACCTGCCGGCGATCGCCGAGAAGATCCCGGTCCAGTTCCAGAGCCACTTCCTGGAGCTCATCAAGGACACCCACCCGATCGAGTGCCGGGACATCGTCTTCAACCTGCTGAAGGTCTCCCAGGGCAAGTTCACGACCGAGTGCATCAACTTCCTGGTCGAGAACGGCTACTCCGAGGACCTGGCCTCCACCTTGAAGCGCTGGCAGACGGAGCAGAACCTCCGCGCCCCGGTGCTCCTCTGGATCGTCAAGAACCGCCACTCCAAGAAGTTCGCGAAGCTCCTGAACGACCTGATCACCCCGAGGCTCCTCTCGGCCATCTTCTTCGCGATCGACTACGAGGCCCTCCAGGCGGCCAGCGCCCGGCGCATCCCGCTCGGCGACATCCTCTCCGACGACACCGAGCTGATCGCCGACCTGCTCTCGACCGCGGACCCCGAGACGGCCCGCGACCTGGCCAACACGCTGCTGCTTAACCAGGGCTTCGAGGAGCTGACCAAGAAGTCGCTCCTGGCGCGCTTCATCAAGATCTTCCCGAACATCCAGTCGCTCGTCGCCTCCGAGGCCGAGGGCAAGGAGGACCAGCTGCTCGTCTCCCGCGAGAGCTTCGAGCGCAAGCGGGCCGAGTACGAGACCATCGTCTCCAAGAAGATCCCCGAGAATTCCAAGGCGATCGCCACGGCCCGCGAGCACGGCGACCTGAAGGAGAACTCCGAGTACAAGATGGCCAAGCAGGACCAGCAGGTCCTCATGGCCCAGAAGAGCCAGCTCGAGCGCGAGCTCGCCCGGGCCCGCATCACGGACTTCAAGGACGCGACGGTGGACCAGGTCAGCGTCGGGAGCGTCGTCTCGGTCAAGGGCCCCGACGGCGCGGCCGTGACCTACACGATCCTTGGAGTCTGGGACGGCGATCCGGACCGCCATGTCATCTCCTACAAGACCCCGCTCGGAGCAGCCCTCATGGGCAAGCGCCCCGGCGACACGGTCAAGGTGAAGATGGGCGCCACCGAGGACCTGTACTCGATCGTCACCATCGCCCGCTACGTCTAGGCGACAGGGGGCGTTGGGCCCCAAGGCTTAAGGCGTTGCCTTGCGGCGCGAATTGCGCACGTATTGGGAACCGCCGTGAACACCTCCTGGGATACGCTGAAGATCCTCTCCGACCCGACGCGCCTGCGCCTGATCGCGCTTGTCATGCGGGAGGAGCTCTCGGTGGCCGAGCTTCAGGAGATCCTCGGGATGGGCCAGGCGAGGATATCCTCGCAGCTGGCGCTCCTGAGGCAGGCGAGCCTGGTCGCTGACCGCCGCGACGGGAAGAAGGCGTTCTATTCCCTCAGGAACAACCTGCCCGCCGGGCAGATGGCGCTCCTAAAGGCCGCGGTCGAGAGCGTCGCCGAGCTGGACGTGATCGGCGAGGACTCGCGGCACCTGGACCGGGTTCTAAGCAAGCGCCGGCGGGTGTCCGAGCAGTACTTTAACACGATCGCCGGCAGGCTCGGGCGTAACCACTGCCCGGGGCGCTCCTGGGAGGCGATCGGCCGGCTGGCGCTCCGCCTGGTCCCAAGCGTCGTCGTGGCGGACTTGGGCGCCGGCGAGGGCCTGATCTCGCAGCTCCTGGCGCGCAACGCCCGGCAGGTCTGGTGCATCGACAACTCCCCCCGGATGGTCGAGGTCGGCACCGAACTCGCGAGGAAGAACGATCTCTCGAACCTCACCTACAAGCTGGGCGACATCGAGCAGGTGCCCCTTGCCGACGAGTCGGTCGACCTGGCGATCCTAAGCCAGGCGCTCCACCACGCGATCCACCCGCAGCGGGCCGTCGACGAGGCCTACCGGATCCTAAAGCCCGGCGGCCAGCTCCTCATTCTCGAGCTCGCCGAGCACGACTTCGAGAAGGCGCGCGACCTCTACAAGGACCACTGGCTGGGATTCAAGGAGAGCGTGCTCGAGCAGTTCCTGAAAAAGGCGCACTTCGTGAAGATCGAGGTGGCGCCGGTCTCAAAGGAGACGGTCGAGCCCTTCTTCGAGACGCTGCTGGCCACGGGCGCGAAGCCCTGACCCCTCACTCCGAAGGCATCAGTTGCCGGTTGAACTGCTGGCATTTGGCGTAGATCGCGCTCGCCTCGGTCATCGCGAGCGCCTCCTTCGCCAGGGCGCGGGCCGCCGACATCTTCATCGCGCGGACCAGGAACTTGACGGCAGGGATCGCCGGCGGGCCCATGCTCAGGGAGTCGACCCCGAGCCCAAGGAGAAGCGGGGCGTAAACCGGGTCCCCGGCCATCTCGCCGCAGACGCTCACCGGGACGCCGAGCGCATGGGCGTCGTCCACGATGCGCTTAAGCGTCCTCACGACGGCCGGGTGCGCCGGCTCGTAGAGGTGCGCGATCCGGTCGTTGCCGCGGTCGATCGCCAGCATGTACTGGATCAGGTCGTTCGTCCCGACGCTGAAGAAGTCGCACTGCTTCTCGAGGATGTCGATCGTGGCGGCGGCACTCGGGATCTCGATCATGGCGCCCACCTCCATGTCCTCGTCGTAGGCCTGGCCCCGTGCCTTGAGCTCGAGCTTGCACTCCTCGAGGATGGCGTTCGCCCGCGAAAGCTCGTCGGCGCCGCTGATCATCGGGTACATGAGCCGTACCTTCCCGAGCTTGCTCGCCAGGAGAATCGCGCGGAGCTGGTCCTTGAAGATCGCCTGGTTGTCCAGGCAGAAGCGGATCGCCCGGTAGCCCATGAAGGGGTTGTCCTCCTTGGGGAAGAGGCCGGGATCGGACGCCATGGGCTTGTCGCCGCCCAAATCGAGGGTACGGATGATGACGGGGTATGGCGCGATCCCCTCGACCACCGCCTTGTAGGCCAGGAACTGCTCCTGCTCGCTCGGAATCCGGGATGAGTTGAGGAAAAGGTACTCGGTGCGGAAGAGGCCGACGCCCTGAGCGAAGAACTCCTTCACCTGCGCCACCTCCTCCACCTTCTCGATGTTGGCCATGAGCGTCACGTCGACCCCGTCCTTCGTCACAGCCTTCTGCCGGTTGGCCTCCAGGAGCAGCACCTCGAAGGACTTCTTCTTCGACTGGATTTTCCCGTAGCGGAAGAGGGTCTGCTCGGAGGGGTTAAGGATGACGATCCCGTCGTAGCCGTCGACAAGCGCCCAGTCGCCCGTCTTCACGCGCTTCGTCAGGTCCCTCACGCCGACCACGGCCGGCACCTGCATCGAGCGCGCGACGATCACGGCGTGGCTCGTCTTGCTGCCCGAGTCGGTGACGATCGCCAGGCCCGAGCCCTTGTCGATGCCGGCGGAGTCCGAGGGCGAGAGGTCGTTGGCGACCACGATCCGCCGCTCGACCAGCCGGCTGAGCGTGCTCTTGGCCTGGCCTAGCAGGTTCTGGAGGACGCGCTGGGCGACATCCTTGATGTCGCCCGCCCTCTCCCTCAGGTACTCGTCGTCGATCTCGGCGAAGGCGGCGATGTACTTCTTGGACACCGTGTCGAAGCAGGTCTCGATGTTCTTTCCCGTGGTCTCGAACTCGCGGATCGTCTCCGAGATGAGCGCCTGGTCCTCGAGAACCAGCAGGTGGGCGTCGAAGATCAGCGCCTCGTTCGGCCCCAGGCTCTTCTCCACCTCGTCCTGGATCTTCGCGATCTGCTGGCGGGTGACGAGGAGCGCCTTGTCGAACCGGGAGATCTCGTCCAGCCGCTTGTCGGGGTCCACCTGGTAGGCCGGGATCTCGACCTCGCTCTGCAGGTAGACGAAGATCTGGCCATAGGCGATGCCCTGCGAGGCGGCGATGCCTTGCACGACAACCTCCTCCTTAGAGCTCGATTCCGATGGCATGACGAGAACAGCGGTATGGACCCGTGTCCTGTGGCCGCGCGTCAATCTCGGCCCCAAGGCCTTGCCCGGTCAATGCGATTTACCACGCAGAAACGCGCGGGAGCCGCTTCAGGCGACCCGCGTGTCGACCACGAGGGCCGACGGGCCCCACGCGTCGCGGATGGTGGCCTCGATGGGCCCCAGGGCTGTCGTCTCCCCGAGGAGCGCAAAGCACGTGCTCCCGCTCCCGCTCATTCGGCCGGCGATCCCGAAGCGCTCGTAGAGGAGCTGCAGGAGCGCGGGGAGCGCCGGGAACTTGGCGAATACAGGCCGCTCCATCGAATTGAACAGGAGCTCCTCGGCCCCGGCACCGGTCTTGCCGAGCCAGGCCTCGAGCATCGCCTCGGCCCGGTTGGGGGCCACGTAGCCGCGCGGGGCCTCGGCCGCCAGGCGCGCGTAGGCCCACGGGGTCGGGACCGCGAAGCCGGGCTTAAAGAGGAGGACCCTGATCCCGCGGAGCCTCGCATAGGCCTCGCGGGAGACGCGCTCGACCCGCTCCCCCCGGCCCCGCATGACCACCGGCGCCCCGGAGAGAAAGAGAGAGCAGTCGCTGCCGACCCCGGCGGCTATCGCCTGGAGACCGGCGGCGTCAAACGGGGAGCCCGCGATCTGGTTAAGCAGGAGGAGCGCCGAGGCGGCGTCGCTGCTGGCGCCCCCGAGACCCGCACCCATCGGGATCTTCTTTCGGAGCGAGAAGCGGGCGCCCCCGCCCCAGTTGGACGCGGCCTTGAAGGCCTCCGCGGCCCGGAGCACCAGGTTCTCGGGGCCCAAGGGGACCTCGGGGTCGTCGCACGAAAGCGCGAAGCCCTCCCCGGCCTCCTCGGCCTCGAGGGAGTCCCCCCAGACCAAGGGCGCCGCCACCGAGAGCAGGTCGTGGTAGCCGTCGTCCCTGCGGCCCGTCACGGCAAGGAAGAGGTTGATCTTGGCGGGGGCCTGGAGGGTGAGCGCGGTCAAAGGGGGGGACCCCATCGTCTCGAAAAATTCACCCTGCGCCATGATTTTCCGTGTGGAACTCCGTCCCGAGCTGTAATAGCCTGCCCGTCCCTAGGAAGGATTCCCTCGTCCCATGTCACGCACCGCGGTCATTCTCCTCGCAGCCGGAGCCGGAAAACGCATGGCGGGAGCCGTGCGCGACAAGGTCCTTGCGCCCCTGGCCGGCCAGCCCGTCTTCGCGCACTCCGCCGCCGCCTTTGCCGCGAGCGGGGTCGCGGACTTCTACGCCGTCGTCTACCGCGACCGCTCGCAGATGACGGCGCTCTCGGCCTTCGCCCCCACCCCCTCGATCCTCGTGAAGGGCGGGCGCGAGCGGCAGGACTCCGTGGCGGCGGCGCTTGCGGCGCTGCCCGGGGACATCGACTACGTCTTCATCCACGACTGCGCCCGCCCGATGATCCGGCCGGAGCAGCTGGTCGCCCTCCACAAGATCGTGCGCCGCGAGCAGGCGGTGGTGCTGGCGCACCGGGTGACCGACACCGTGAAGGAGCACAGCGGCAATGGGAGGCTTAAGACCCTCGACCGCTCGAAACTCTGGGCCATGGAGACCCCGCAGGTGTTCAGCAAGGCGCTGATCGACCGGGCCTATCTCCGGGTCGCGCAGCGCAGGCTTAGGATCACCGACGACGCGGCCGCGGTCGAACTTCTCGGCTACCCGGTGGCGCTCCTCGAGAACATCCATCCGAACCCCAAGCTCACGCTCCCGAAGGACCTGGCGAACCTCGAATTCCTGTTGGCCCACGCGCCGCGGGGCGACTAGCATTCCGGCCATGTCCCTACGCATCGGGCACGGTTACGACATCCACAGGACGGCCCCGGGCCGGGCGCTGGTCCTCGGAGGGGTGAAGTTCGAGGCGGACTTCGGGCTCCTCGGCCACAGCGACGCCGACTGCGTGACCCACGCGATCTGCGACGCCTTCCTGGGCGCGGCGGGCCTTCCGGACATCGGAAACTTCTTCCCCGACACCGACCCCCAGTGGAGCGGCGTCGACTCGCAGATCCTCCTGCGGCGGGTGATCGGCGTCCTGCGCGAGAACGGGTGGACCCCGGTCAACCTGGACGCGACCGTGATCGCCGAGAAGCCGCGGATCTCCTCCCGGATCGCGGAGATGAAGGCCGCACTTGCGGCCTCGACCGGGCTGCCGTCGAGCGCCATCGGGGTCAAGGCCACGACGAACGAGGGCACGGGCGAGCTGGGCCGGGGCCTGGCGATCGCGGCCCACGCCGTCGCCTTGATCGAGAAGGCATGAGGGCAAGGACCCGAGCGACCGCGGCGCTGCTCGCGGCCCTCTGCCTGCTTTCCGGCTGCTCGCGCGGGACGAACGTCACCCGAGGCGACGCCGCACAGGTCCTCCACCGGAGCATCGGTCCCGACCTTCCCGACCTGGACCCCCACCTGGCGACCCAGGCCAAGTACTACACGGTGCTCTCGGCGCTCCTCGAGGGCCTTGTGGCCGAGGACCCGAGGGACCTTTCGCCGGTCCCGGGTGTAGCCGAACGCTGGGAGGTCTCGCCCGACGGGCTCCGGTACACCTTCCACCTGAGGGCCGACGCCAAATGGTCGAACGGGGACACCGTGACCGCGGCGGACTTCGTCGGCTCGTGGAAGCGGATCCTCAGCCCCAAGCTCGCCGCCGTGAACGCGGGGCAGCTCTACCTGATCCAGGGCGCTGAGGCGTTCAACAGAGGAGACGCCGACTTTAGCCAGGTGGGCCTTTCGGCACCCGACAGTAGGACCCTGACCGTGGTCCTCGAGCATCCCGCTCCCTGGTTCCTCTCCGTGCTCTCAAGCCCCGCGTGGCTGCCGGTGCCCCTAGCCGCCATCCGCCGGAACGGCGCTGAGGACGACCGGGGAAACGCCTGGGCCGTGCCCGGAAAGTGGGTTGGCAACGGCCCCTTCGACCTGGAGTCCTGGCACCGCGGCCAGGAGATCGTGGTCAGGCGCTCGACCACCTACTGGGACCGCGCGAGCGTGAGGCTTACCGCAATCCACTTCCACGCCTTCGACTCGATTGACGCCGAGGAGCGCGCCTTCCGGGCCGGCCAGGTGCACCTGACCGAGGCGCTGCCGCCCGACCGGATCGACGCCTACCGCCGGGACGCCCCCGGGCTCCTCCGGTTGGATCCCCTCCTAGGGACCTACTTCCTTAGGGTGAACGTGCGAAAGCCGGGCCTAAGCGACGCGAGGATCAGGCAGGCGCTCTCGCTCGCCATCGACCGCTCCGCGATCGTCGAGCGGCTCCTCCACGGGGGCCAGTCCCCCGCCCTCGCCTTCACCCCGCCCGGGATCGGCGGCTACGCCCCGGAGCCCTTGGAGCGGCACGCGGTCGACGAGGCCCGCCGCCTCCTCGCCGAGGCGGGCCATCCCGGCGGGGAGGGCCTTCCCGCCTTTGAGCTCCTCTACAACACCTCGGAGACCCACCGCACGATCGCGGAGGCCGTGCAGGAGATGTGGAGGCGGGACCTCGGCATCCAGGTCCGCCTTTCCAACCAGGAGGAGAAGGTGAAGGAGGACGCGCGCAGCACCGGCGCCTACGAGCTCCTGCAGTCCTCGTGGATCGCCGACTACCAGGACCCGTCGGCGTTCCTCGACATCTGGCGCGGCGACAGCGGCAACAACTTCACGGGGTGGTCGAACGCCGACTATGACGGCGGACTCTTCAGCGCCGCGCGCACCCCGGACCCGGCCGCGCGCAACGCCCTCTACGCGAAGGCCGAGCGGCTCCTCCTCAGCGAGGCCCCGGTGATCCCGCTCTTCCACTACACCCACGTCTTCCTGATCCGCCCGTCGGTGCACGGCTGGTACCCGACGCTCCTCGACCACCATCCCTACAAGGGTGTTTGGCTCGGGAGTCCCTGAAACGGGCCCGGCCCGCTTTAGGGTGATGGGTAGCCCAGGTCAGCGACTTCCGGGATTCTTAGGTGCTAAATTCCCCGATCGCGGAGTCATGGTCCTTGCTTTCCCGGGACCGGCGGCGATGGTCGAGGCTCGTAATAGCGTTAGATGACAGCGTTGGTGGATCTTCAGGTTGATGATTCGAAACCCGATTCCCGGGAACACTCTGGCAGAGAGCGAGTATACGAACATCACACCTATGAATTCCAAACTCTATGTTGGAAACATGTCCTTCAACACGAACGAAGACGCCCTGCGCGCCGCGTTCAGCCAGTTCGGCACCCTGACCGACGTCTACATCGCCAACGACCGTGAGACGGGCCGCCCCCGCGGTTTCGCCTTCGTGACCTTCTCCACGGCCGACGAGGCCAAGGTCGCCATCGAGAAGATGAACGGCGCCGACCTCGATGGTCGCCAGCTGACGGTCAACGAGGCTCGCCCGAAGGAGTCGTCCGGCGGTAGCGCCGGTCGCAGCTTCGACAGCCCGAACCGCCGCCCCGGCGCCTTCCAGGCCCGCGGCAACAGCCGTTACTGATCCCCTAGGGATTAGTCTCCACTTCAAGGCGGGTCGCCCACTGGGCGGCCCGCCTTTTTTTGTACTCAAGCATTCTAGGGCCGGCCTGCCCAAGCCTTACCCGCAGGTGGTCAAGTGATCAGGTGAAACGCTCGCGGTGCCGCGCGAGCGTTCCCGCGCAGGCCGCGGCGACGGCGCGGTAATCGGCGCTCATCGATTCGCTCGCCTGCACACGCTCCCAGAACTCCGATGCCGCCGCCGCGGCGTCAGCCCAGACGCCTCTGCGACAGCAGGCAGCGGGGGCCGAGGGCTGCGAAGGCGCGCGAAAGCGTCGACTGGCCTATCCCGAGTTCAGCCGCAAGGGTTGTCGCGCGCTCGACGCCACTGGCCTGAAGGACCAGGGCAAGTTGTTCAACGGTGGCATTGACTGCCATAATGCATAATAAAAGACTTATTTCTCGTTTTGTAAATCGTTTTCTATCAGCTATAAGCCATTTAATCCTTTTAGATCGAGCAT
>CAISPT010000334.1 GCA_903887455.1 uncultured Opitutaceae bacterium
CCGGAGCGACATCTACAGCCTCGGTGCGATCCTCTACGAGCTCGTGACCGGGTCCACTCCGTTCCAGGGCGAAAGCCCCTACGTAATCATGAACGCGCGCATCTCCGGCGACCCCGAGGCGCCCCGCAAGTTCAACCCCGAGATGAACCCGGCCTTGGAGGAGGTGATCCTTCACGCCCTCGAGCGCGACCCGAAGAGGCGTTTCCAGAGCGCTGCGGAGATGAAGCGCGAGCTCGACGACTTGGAAAAGGTCGAGATCACCCACCGCGACCAGCGCCTAAGGGCGCCGCAGCCTTGGAAGGGAAAGAGCCACACGGTGCTCATGATCGCCGGGATCGTGCTCCTCCAGGTGCTCCTCTTTTTCGCCCTCTACGTGCTACTTTCGCGAAAGCACCACGGATAGGGTCGGGAAAAGGGCCGAATTTGGAATTAAGGAAAAGTTAAGAATTTAGCCGTTTTTTGGGCGGCTTCGGGCCGGAAAGGGGGAAAAAAATGGGCCAAAATGCCCCAAAATGAGGGTAATTCGACTTCCTTTAGTGTCATGACCTATGAAATCCCGGCGTGGTTTCGGGGATGGCATTATTGATGCTATCTCGGGGAACGTGCGACACCAACTACGGTCGCACGAGTGTACCTAACCTCCCTACTGCCGAAACACCCGTATGAACAAGAAACTGTATCCTCTGTACCTGTGCGCGCTGTCGATCAGCGCCGTGTCGCTGCGAGCCCAGACCGCCCCCGCGGCTCCGGCTCCCGCCGCCGCTGCTCCCGCCGCCGCCGCGCCGGCTGCGGCCCCGACCTCGCCGGTCTCGACGCCGGCCATGGAGGGTCCCCTGACCGTCAATGTGAAGCCCCTGAGCTTCGACGTTCCCGACTTCGGGAAGATCTACGTCTCCGGCGCCGTGACCGCGATCGCCCTCGGCGACTCGCCCTCGTTCGCGGGCCAGAAGAGCGGCTTCGCCGACCTGAGCAACGCCCAGGTCTTCATCCAGAAGGTTGACGGCGCCTTCCAGTTCTTCGCCGATGCCGGCACCTACTCATTCCCGACCGTAGGCGTCCCGTACACGAGGTCCGGTGCCACCAACACCGCCCTCTTCGGCGCGCTCCCGATCGGCTTCCTGAAGTACGTTAACGGCAACTTCTCGATCGAGGCCGGCAAGCTGCCGACCCTCATCGGCGCCGAGTACGGCTTCACCTACGAGAACATGAACATCTCGCGCGGCCTCCTCTGGAACCAGGAGCCCCTGATCAGCCGCGGCATCCAGGCCAACTACACGGCCGGCCCGGTGGCACTCGCGGCCTCGTGGAACGACGGCTTCTACTCCGACCGCTTCAACTGGGGCTCGGCCTCGGCGGCTTGGACGATCAACTCCTCCAACTCGCTTGCCGTGATCTTCGGCGGGAACTTCGGCACGACTGCCTACGGCACCTCCGCCACGCCGGTCGCCCAGAACAACGACAAGCAGATCTGGAACTTCATCTATTCGTACACGTCCGGCCCCTGGCTCGCGCAGGCCTACTACCAGTACGCTGACACCGCGACTGGCACGGCGATCGGCATCGGCAAGGCCTCCTCCACATCCGGCGTCGGCGTCCTCGTCAACTACGCCGTCCCGAACACGAGCTGGAACCTGTCGGGCCGCGTCGAGAACATAACGTCCTCGGGCAGCGCGACGGACGGCTCGGCGAACCTCCTCTACGGCCAGGGCAGCAGCGCCTGGTCGTTCACGGTGACCCCGACCTACCAGTCCGGCGTGTTCTTCACGCGCGGCGAGATCTCATGGGTCTCCGCCTCCTCGACGGCCTCAGGCTCGGCCTTCGGCACCACGGGCAACAGCAAGTCGCAGGCCCGCTTCGCGATCGAGACCGGCATCCTCTTCTAAGGACCTAGGCCGGACTGCAAAGCCCGCGCCCCTGCCAGGGCGCGGGCTTTTTCATGCCCGGACGGGCCGCGCTGTTCTTTCGTGTCATTTGACGGATTTCGTGGTTAATCCTACCCCACATCCATGCCCCTACGCGTCCTCATCCTCGGAGCCAACGGTTTCATCGGCAGCTCGCTCACCCGCGCCATCCTAAAGCAGAAGGATTGGGAGGTCTACGGCATGGACGTCGGCGACCACAAGCTGGGCGACTGCCTGGGAAACCCCAGGTTCACCTTCGTCGAGGGCGACATCACGATCTCCCGCGAATGGATTGAGTACCACGTCAAGAAGTGCGACGCGGTCATCCCCCTGGTGGCCATCGCCAACCCGGTGCAGTACGTGAAGGACCCGCTCCGGGTGTTCGAACTCGATTTCGAGGCGAACCTTGAGATCGTCCGCAAGTGCGCGAAGTACAAGAAGCGCATCATCTTCCCTTCGACCTCCGAGGTCTACGGCATGTGCCCCGACCGGGAGCTTAACGAGGAGACGAGCTCGCTCGTCTACGGCCCCATCGAGCGCCAGCGCTGGATCTACGCGAGCTCGAAGCAGCTCCTCGACCGCGTGATTTACGCCTATGGGGTCAGGGACGGCGTCGACTACACGCTCTTCCGGCCGTTCAACTGGATCGGGCCGAAGCTCGACAACGTCATGGAGCCGAAGGAGGGGAGCTCGCGCCTCTTCACGCAGTTCATCTCCAACGTCATCTTTGAGAAGCCGCTGCAGCTGGTCGACGGGGGAAAGCAGAGCCGCTCGTTCACCTTTATCGACGACGGCGTGGACGCGCTCCTGAGGATCATCGAGAACAAGGGAGGGAAGGCCTCGCGGCAGATCTTCAACATCGGCAACCCCGGCAACAACGTGAGCGTGGCGCAGCTGGCCAAGCTCATCATCGCCGCGTTCAAGGACTTCCCGGAGTACAGGGAGCAGGCAGCGAACGCGAAGACGGTCGTGGTCTCCTCGGGCAAGTATTTCGGCAAGTACTACCAGGACATCCAGAGGCGCGTGCCGTCGGTTGAGGCGATCCGCAGGCAGCTGGGTTGGAAGCCGAAGGTCGACCTGAAGACCGCCATCCGGCTGACGCTCGACTACCACCTCGCCCACAAGGACTACAGCCTCGACTAGGGCGCGCCATGGCGGTCCGACTAGCGCTCAAGGTTGACGCCGACACGGACCGGGGCACGAGGATCGGCATCCCGAACCTCGTCTCCGACTGCGACGAGTTCGGCGCGCAGGCCTGCTTCCTTTTCTCGCTGGGGCCCGACCAGACGGGCCGCGCGATCACCCGGATCTTCCGCCCGGGTTTCTTCAGCAAGGTCAGCCGCACGAGCGTGGTGGAGATCTACGGGGTCCGCACCCTCCTGAACGGTACGCTCCTGCCCGCGCCCCACGTCGGGCGCCGTAACGAGGACACCCTGCGGCGGGTTCGCGACCGGGGCCACGAGGTCGGGATCCACTGCTACCGCCACTACAAATGGCAGGACTACCTTGACGCGATGGACCTGGACGAGATCCGGGAGGAGTTCGGGAGGGCGAGAGAGGAGTTCGCGAGGATCTTCGGGGAGGAATCGAGGACGGCCGGGGCCGCGGGCTGGCAGAGCAACGCAAGGAGCCGCGAGGTCTACGACGAGGCGGAGCTCCTCTACTCGAGTGACACCCGCGGCACGCACCCGTTCTTCCCGCGGATAGGCGGCAGGACCTACGCCACCCTCGAAATCCCCAGCACGCTTCCCACGCTCGACGAGCTCATGGGCAGGCCCGAGTTCCCGGACTCGGCGATCGCCGCGCACCTGATTTCGCTCCTCCGCCCCGACCGGCTCAACGTCTTCACGCTGCACTCGGAGATCGAGGGCATGGGGCGCAGGTCGATCTTCAGGGAGTTTCTCTCGGCGTGCCGCGCGGCGGGGGTGGAGTTCGTGAGGCTGGACGCCGAGGCCCGGGCGCTCCTCGGGGGGCGCCAGTCGCTCCCAGTCTGCGAGCAGGTCATGGCGACAATCGAGGGACGGAGCGGGCTCGTCGCGACCCAGGGGGCTTGAAATCCGTGGGTCGCATGGACTGGACGCCAAGAAGGGCCGTGGAGGCGGACGTCCCGGCCCTGGAGGCCCTGATTGGCATGTCCGTCCGCGGCCTCCACGGTCCCTATTACTCCCCGGCCCAGATTGACGCCTCGATCGGCACCGTCTTCGGGGTCGACCGCCAGTTGGTCGAGGACGGGACCTACTTTGTGGTCGAGAGCGGCGGGGCGCCGTTCGGCTGCGGCGGGTGGAGCCGAAGGGCCGCCCTCTGTGGAAGCGACTCGCTCCGGACCGGCCGCGACCCGGAGGTTGATCCCAGGACTGACCCGGCCCGCGTCCGCGCCTTCTTTGTCCATCCGTCGTGGGTGAGGCGGGGGATCGGTGCCAGCATTATGGCGCTATGCGAGCGGGAGATCGCCGAGGCCGGTTTCACTACGGTGCTCATCATGGCGACCCTCCCCGGGGTCCCCCTTTACTTGTCGTTCGGGTACGCCGAGACCGGGAGGGTCCTGGTCGACATGCCAGGTGGCCAGTCGATCGAGACTGTCAGGATGGAGAAGACGCTCCCTAGGACGCCCGGTCGAGCCGCGTGAGTAGCCACCCGCCGATCGCAATGAAGATCACGTTTGGCGCCCAGAGAAGGAGGTCGGGCCTGTACTCGGGGTGCTGGTCCAGCCAGCCGACCACCACGATCAGGAAATAGTAGGCGAGGGCCAGGAGCACGGCGACACCCAGGTTCGCGCTGGTCTCCCTGCGGGAGACCTTGATGCCAAGGGGCACGCCGACGAAGGCGAACGAGAACACCGCGAGCGCCATGTTGATCTTGTCCTGAATCGTGAGCGAAACCTTCATCAGGTTGCGGGCGTGCTGCCTTTCGCCCCCGGCGGGGACAACCTCGCTGGCGATGCGGTCCCGCTCGGCCAGGAGCTCGCTGTAGGTCATCCACTGGAGTTTCTGGTGGACGTTCTCGCTGCCGAAGTACTTGGAGAGCGACAGGCGGACCGGGTCGACCTGCCCGAAGGTGTTAACGCGCAGGGGCTGAGTGAAGTCGTCCAGCGCCTTGTGGTCGTGCTCGTCCACCCTGGCATTGGAGAGGGTGACGATGAAGTCGTTCGACGACTCGTCATACTCGACGCGCCCGGACTCCGCGCGGACGAAGCGGACCACACGGCGCTCGTTGTCGAGCTGCCACAGCCAGAAGTCCCTCACGTTGGAGCCGTCCTTCGAGCCGGAGTCCATGGACCCGACGTAGACCACGTAGCCCGGGAACTCGCGGATGAAGGTCTTCGGCCTGAGGTAGCTCAGCGGGTTCGCGCGGATCGCGACCGCGAGCTCGCGGTGGTACTGGACCCGCGCCCACGGCATCGACTCGAAGTTAACGCGGAGCGCGAGCAGCACGCCGAGGAGGGAGAGCAGGAGCGCGGGCCTGGCGATCCGCGGGAGGCTAAGGCCCGCCGCCCGCATCGCGGTCACCTCGCTGTCCGAGGAGAGGCGACCGAGCGTCAGGAGGACGCCGGTCAGCATGCCCAGGGGCAGGGCGTACGAGACGACGAAGGGGATCAGCAGCAGGACGAGGCGGCCGAAGGAGAGGATCGGCAGCTGGCCCGAGAGCAGGGGGCCCAGCAGGTCTCGGATCACGTTTCCCGCGGCGAGCACGAAGGCGAAGAGCGCCACGGCAGCCATCGCGGTCGTGAAGATGCTCTTGAAGATGTGGCGGTCGAGCAGGTTCACGCGGTCGCCCTGGCCATGGCGGCGTGCACTGTGCGGATCAGGGTCTCGACGCTGAAGGGTTTGTCGAGGAAGTGGCGAACGCCGCTCGCCGCTGCGGACTCCTTGTTCTCCTGGGTTGCCAGCCCGCTCGCGGCAACGATCGGCAGCTCGGGTCGGATGTGGCGCATGGCGATTATCGTTTTTGCACCGTCAAGGCCGGGCATCTGCATGTCGACAAGGGCCGCGCTGAAAAGTGCCGGCGTTGCGCGGAGGAGGGAGACCGCCTCGGCCCCGTCCGACGCCCCGACAGTCCTGTAGCCGAAGTTCTCGAGCGTGCTGCGCATGATGTGGCGGACCGACTCCTCGTCGTCGACCACGAGGATCGACTCGCCCTTACCGCGGGGGAGCTGGGCCGAAGGGCTGCGCGCCGGCTCGCCGTGTGAGGTGGGTGTCAGCGCGACCTCGGCCGTGGGGAGGAAAATGGAGAAGGTGGTGCCGCTCCCCTCCGATGAGATGAAGGTGATGAAGCCGGCGTGCGCCTTCACGATCGACCGGGCGGTCGAGAGCCCGAGGCCGCTTCCCCTGCCGACCCCCTTCGTCGTGAAGAAGGGGTCGAATATCTGCCCCTTGAGAATGTCGGGGATCCCGGTTCCCGTGTCGGCGACGTCAATCCGCACGAACTTGCCCGGGACCGCGTCGGGGTGGGGCCTTGGGGCCGTCGCGGGCACCTCGGCGTTGGAGGCCGATATCGAGAGCTTGCCCCCGTTCGGCATCGCGTCCCTCGCGTTGACCGAGAGGCTGAGGAGCACCTGGTGCAGCTGCACGGGGTCGCCGGCTATAGCAGCCACGTCGGGCGAGATCTGGAAGCTGACCCGAATCGCCTTCGGAAGCGTGCTGTCAAGGAAGGTGCGGATCTCCGTGAAGAGCGAGGCCGGGCTCACGGCGACGCGGGGCCCCTCCATCCCGCGTGCAAAGAGCAGGATCTGGCGGACCAACTCCGCACCGCGCTTGGCGCTCGCGGCCACCACGTCGAGGAGGGGGCCCGACTCCTCGTCGGCCTTGTCCGCCAGGAGGTCGCCCGCCATCATGATCGGGGCGAACACGTTGTTGAGGTCGTGCGCGATGCCCCCGGCGAGCGTGCCGATGCTCTCCAGGCGCTGGTTCTGCAGCAGCTGCGACTCGAGGAGCTTGCGCTCCGTGATGTCCGTGATGAAGCCCTCGAGCCTGCGAACCGCCTCCGAGGGCCCAGGCACGGCGCGTCCCCGCTCCCACACCCACTTCAGCTGCCCGGCCTTCGTGCGGATGCGGTAGGTGAGCTCAAAGGCGTCGTTTCCGGCGACAGCCTTGCTGACGATCTGGCGCACGGCCTTGCGGTCGTCGGGGTCGATCACGTCCTCGTAGCTCCGGTCGCGGTTGCCGATGAGCGCCTCCGGTTCAAAACCCGTGAGGTCGCGGCAGCCTGGGCTCACGAACTCCATGGTCCACTTTTCGTCGTCCAGGCACCGGTAGGCCATACCTGGAAGGTTGCCGAACAGCGCCGTAGTCGCGCGCGCCTGCTCCCGGTAAGCGTCCTCGGCGCGCTTGCGCTCCGTCACGTCGCGCTCGATGAACACGAAGAAGTCCTCGCCTGTTGACGGGCTTGCCACGACCGTGCCTTCGATCTCGATCCAGAAGGCGGAGCCGTCCTTGCGGTAGTTCAGGAGCTCCGCGCGCACGGGCTTGCGCTCGGCGAGCGAGGCTTCGATCCGCTTGAGCTCCGCGATGTCGGTCCGCTCGCCACGGACGAGCGACGGCGAACGCCCGAGGATCTCCTGGGCCTTGTAGCCGGTGACCCGCTCGAACGCCGGGTTCACGTACACCACCTTCGGGTCGATTCCGTCGCGGCCGTGAGCCTCCGTTACCATCACAATGTCATTGAATTGCTCAAGCGACGCGTGGATTACGTCGGAGGGGAGCGTCGTGCTCGTCGAGTCGCGGGGAAGGAAGGTCTCGGCCTGACCCATGGGCACCCCTTATAGCTGTGGGGATGGGGCTCCGAAAGCGAATAGTGCAATTATTGTCGCCTATGGCATCCCGGAGGCCGCAGATTTTTCGAACGCAGGGGGCCGTCCGGTGTCCACGGATCTCCCTTTGCCCACCATGCCCGCCCGACTCCTAAACCTCCTTGCAGCCCTCCTGCTCCTCGCGGTCACGTGCGCGGGGGCGGACTCGCCCCAGGCGCAGCCCGAGCCCGAGACCCTGGCGGAGAAGAGGCTAAAGGATATCAGCGAGCACCAGCGGGTGCTCTTTGCCGACGCCGCCGCCCAGGGCAAGGACCTTGACGCGGCCGAGTTCAAGTCCCAGGCCGAGCAGCTGACCCGGGAGTATGAATCGCTGCTGCGCGACAACCCGAAGTTTGCCGCCGGCTACGCCTCCTACGGCTACATGCTGTGGAAGATCAGCGCGCGGAAGCAGGCCGTGGCGATCCTGCTCAAGGCAAACCAGCTGGATCCGGACATCCCATTGGTTAAAAACGAATTGGGTAATTACCTGGCTGAGGAAGGGAAGCCTTTGGAGGCACTCAATTACTACCTTTCAGCGGTGAAACTCGACCCCAAGGAGCCCCTTTACCACTACCAGATCGGCACCCTCCTCTATGAGGCCAGGGACGAGTTCCTTAAGAGCGGCGAATGGAGCCGGGCCTCGATCGACCACTCGATGCAGGAGGCGTTCAAGAACGCCTCAGAGATGGCCCCGGGCAGGATCGAGTTCGCCTACCGCTACGCCGAATCGTACTACGACATGCAGGACCCAGACTGGCCGGCCGCGCTGAAGGCGTGGCAGGGCATGGAGGCCCAGGCCGCCTCCGACGTCGAGAGGCAGACCATGAGGCTCCACCAGGCTAACGTGCTCCTGAACATGGGCCGCGCGGAGCAGGCCCGGAAGCTGCTGGACACCGTGACCGAGGGGGCGCTCGGGGGGCAGAAGCAGAAGCTCCTCGCTCAGCTCGGGCCCCAGCAGGCGAAGTAGGCCCATGGACCTCGACCCCCAATTCATACGCCAGGGCCTGATCATCTTCATCGTCCTCGTGGCGAGCATCGCCCTCCACGAGTGGGGCCACGCGATCGCCGCCGATCTCTTGGGCGACGACACGCCGCGTGGCGAGGGGCGGGTCACGCTGAACCCCCTTTCGCACCTGGACATGATGGGCAGCATCGTCTTCCCGCTCCTGAACATCTTCGTCCTCGGCGCCGGGCTCCCCTTCATCGCTTGGGGCAGGCCGGTCGTCACGAACCCCTCCAACTTCAAGAACCGGTGGAGGGATGACATCCTGATCTCGCTGGCGGGGCCCGCGACCAACCTGCTCGTCGCGCTCGTGGCGATCCTCCTCGGCTGCGTGGTGGCCGCGGCCCAGCCGCGGTTCGGCGAGCTCGTGAAGAACATGGTCGTCATGAACGTGGGCCTGGCGGTCTTCAACCTTCTGCCGATCCCGCCGCTCGACGGCGCGTCCGTCTTCCGGAGGGTGGTCGGCATGTCGGAGGAGACCTACTTCACGGTCTCCCGCTGGAGCTGGCTCATCATCCTCCTGGTCCTGAATCTGGGCCTCACCCGGCACCTGATCGCGCTCCTGGTCTCCGAGGCCTGCGTGCCCTACGCACTCCTGTGCGGGCGGATCAGCCCCACGGCCTTCAGCATCATCTTCCAGTCGTGACCCTCGGACAAAGCCTCGAACGCGCGGAGCGGATGTACGCCGAGAAGCGCGCCGCCATGGGCCAGATCGCGACCGAGGCGCGCGACGAGGCGCTTTACCTGATCCTGTCCACTCTCGGGCTGCCGCTCGACAGCGACCCCACCGTGCTCGACCGCAGCCTCTCGGCCGCCGAGTACGCGGGCGTCTCCCAGGTCCTCAGGCGTCGGCTTGTCGAGCACGTGCCGGCGGCCTACATCACGAGGGAGGCCTGGCTGGGCGGGCTCAGGTTCTACGTTGACGAGCGGGTCCTGATCCCGCGCAGCTACTTTGTCGAGATCCTGCCGACCCAGGTGGACCCCTGGCTCAAGGCCCCTGGGAGGGTGACGCGGGTCGCCGACGTGTGCACGGGCTCGGGCTGCCTCGCGATTCTCCTGGCGCGGCACTTCAAGAAGGCGAAGGTCGACGCGGTCGACCTGTCGCCGGCGGCGCTTGAGGTCGCGGCCAAGAACGTGAAGGGCCACCGGCTCTCGGGCAGGGTGAGGCTCGTCGAAAGCGACCTCCTTCTCGCGGCGCCTGCGGGCCGCTACGACGTGATTCTCAGCAACCCTCCGTACGAGCCCTCGGGGCACGTCGACAGGCTTCCCGAGGAGTTCAAACGCGAACCCCGCCTGGCGCTCGACGGGGGCCCAGACGGTCTTGACCTTGTCCGCAGGCTGATCCGGCAGGCGAAGACGCGGCTCAAGCCCGGAGGGATCCTGATGATCGAGGTCGGCGGCGGCCGGGTCGCCTTCGACCGGGAGTTCGGTCGCCTCGAGCCCCACTGGTTCCACACCGAGGACGGCTCCGACTGCGTGTGCCTGATCCAGGCTGCGCGCCTCGGCGTCAGCTAGGAGCGGGCCAGGTCGTAGAGGGCGTAGCCCGCGAAGAGGTTCGGCAGGACCGCGCACGGCCTTCTCCAGTCCCCCATCAGGTGCGCCCTGCGTGCGACCCGGATCGACTTCTCCCTGCAGAAGTCCTCGAAGTCCGCGATCGAGAGCGGGTTCGCGGGCCGGCTATCGTGCCATGAGGTCGTGTAGACGGCGTTCCTGACCTTCCGGCCGCGCACCAGGGCGTCCACCCGGTTCTTCCAGAATCCGTGGTTCACGAAGCCGACGGTGACGGTGCTGCCGACGCGGAGCGCCTCCAGAACCACGCCCGCCGGGTCGTCGAGCTCGTGGACCGTCCTCGAGCAGATGATCCGGTCGAAGTGCCGGTCGGGAAAGGCGCGCATGAACGCGGTCATGTCGCCCTGGTACGCGGAGAGCCCCCGAGAGGCGCAGGCGCTGATCTTGTCGAAGTCCAGGTCCACACCGGTGGCCTGCACCTGCTTGGCCTGGACCAGGTACGCCATCAGCTCGCCGCGGCCGCAGCCCAGGTCGAGGACGCGGGACTGCGGCTCGACCCACTCGCCGATGACCTGCATGTCGACCGTCCGCTTTTCTACGAGTTTTCCCATGGCGCTTAGATGGCGAAGTCGAAGTGGTAGGCGTCGGGGCGCTCAAGGAATCCCCGGACAAGGGCATAGAGGTCCGGGCTCTCGAGAAGGAAGGAGTCGTGGCCGAGGTCGGTCGAGAGCTCCGCGTAGCTGGCGCGCTTGCCGGCGCGCAAAAGAGCCAGCGCAATCTCGCGGTTCTGCTCGGGTGGGAAGAGCCAGTCGCTGGTGAACCCGACGACGAGCGACTCGGCGAGCACGGGCGCAAAGGCGCGCTCAAGCGAGCCGGAGGCCTTTGCAGGGTCGAACTGGTCGATGGCGCGGGTGATGTACAGGTAGGAGTTCGCGTCGAAGCGGTTGATGAAGCTCTGGCCCTGGTGGCGCAGGTAGCTCTCGACCTCGAACTGCGCGTCGAAGGTGTAGGACTCGCCCCCGGCCGACTCGCGCTTCCTGCGCCCGAACTTCCTGTCCATGCCGGCGTCGGAAAGGTAGGTGATGTGGGCCATCATGCGGGCGATGGCCAGGCCGACGCGCGGACCGCCCTCGCGCGGGTAGTCGCCGTTGTTCCAGGCCGGGTCCTGCATGATCGCCTGCCTGCCGACCTCGTTGAACGCGATCGCCTGCGCGCTCTCGTTGGCGGTGGAGGCCATGATGATCTGGCGCCGGGTGAACGAGGGGTACTCGATCGCGAAGAGCATCGCCGTCATCCCGCCCATGGACCCCCCCATGACCGCGTGCAGCTCGTCGACGCCCAGGTGCTCCAGGAGGAGCTTCTGCGCGTGGACCATGTCGCGGATGGTGACGAAGGGGAACCGGATACCGTAGGGCTGGCCGGTCTCCGGGTTGATGCTGCTCGGCCCTGTGGACCCCTGGCATCCCCCGAGCACGTTGGCGCAGATGACAAAGAAGCGGCGCGTGTCGACGGCCTTGCCCGGGCCGATCAGGTTGTTCCACCAGCCCGGCTTGGGGTCGACTTCGGAGTGCCAGCCCGCGCAGTGGTGGTCGCCGCTCAGCGCGTGGCACACGAGGACCGCGTTGTCGCGCGTGGCGTTCAGGCTCCCGTAGGTCTCGTAGCGCAGCGTGAAACCCTGGATCGACTGGCCGCTGGTGAACGTGAACAGGCCCGGGTGGGTGTAGTCCCGGGGCCTGACAATGCCGACGTCGTCCGCCGCGAGGTGGCGGCGGGGCTGTGCGGGCGCTCTCTGCGCCTGGACGTCATCGATCATGGCAGGGGCCACGAAACCACACCCCCCTGCGCGAGGCAAGGCGCCCGAGGGCTTATGACGCCTTGTGACGGGCCTAGCCGTGCGCCGCGGCGCTCACCGACTCGTCCATCTCTTCGTTCGAGAAGACCTCCTGCACGTCGTCGAGGGCGTCCAGGGCGTCGTGGAACTCGACGAACACCTTGGCGACCGCGGGATCGGTGATCGGCACCGTCGTGTTGGGAATGTAGGCGATCTCGGCGCTGGCGGGCTTGATCTTCCTGGCTTCCAGGGCGTGGGAAACCTTGTCGAAGAGGTGGAGGTCGCAGCGGATCTCAAACCCGTCGTCCGTCGTGATGACGTCGTCGGCGCCCACCTCGAGGGCGACCTCCATCAGGGCGTCCTCGTTGGTGGCGTCCTTAGGGACGAGGAACTGGCCGGCGTGTAGGAACTGGAAGGCGACGGCCCCCGCGCCGGCCAGGTTGCCGCCGAAGCGGGTGAAGGCCGAGCGCACGTCGGCCGCGGCCCTGTTCTTGTTGTCGGTCATCACCTTCACGATCACGGCCACGCCGCCCGGGCCGTAGCCCTCGTAGGTCAGCTCCTCGATCATGCTGCCGGCCAATTCGCCGGTCCCCTTCTTGATCGCCCGGTCGACGTTGTCGGCCGGCATGTTCGCCTCGCGCGCCTTCAGCAGGAGGGTCCTCAGGCGAGGGTTGGCCCCCGGGTCGCCGCCCGACTTTGCGGCGATCGTTATCTCCCGGGAGAGGCGGCTAAAGACCTTGCCCCTGCGCACGTCGAGGACCGCCTTGGTCCTCTTGACCTTCGCCCACTTGTTGTGGCCTGCCATGAGCGGATTCGGGTTCGGTGGTTCAGCCCTTCCTCGGTGTGACGTTCTTGACCGGCTTTCCCGTCTTCACGGGTACCGTGTCCTCGGTGTCGGGCACCCGGTTCACGACCAGCTGCTGGCAGATCGTGAAGAGGCCGTTGATCGTCGAGTAGAGGGAGAGGGCGCACGACCAATTGTAGTAGAAGAGCACGAACATGACGGGCATGAACTGCATCATCTTCAACTGGGCGTTGTCCACGGAGGGCTGCGGCGTGACTCGCATCTGCATGAAGTTCACCACGCCGAGAAGCAGCGGAAGGATGTTGATCGCGAGCGTTCCCAGGATCGGAAGCGAGATCACGCCGATCGTGTCGGGCATCGAGAGGTCATGGGCCCAGAGGAAGGGCGCGAAG
>CAISPT010000335.1 GCA_903887455.1 uncultured Opitutaceae bacterium
GAAGAAAACTCCAAATTTGACGCCCATCGTCAAGCAGCGAGTGGGCCATTTTGCGCTTTCACGGCTTTTGCTCTTCCGATGGACTCCCACCGTGCAGGACCATTTCAGGAAGATTCTCGGGGTAAGGTTCTACATCTCCGACCTCGATGGACTCCTAGAGGAGGTCTCAAAAGGTGGGCTAGTCGTTGCCCCATCGGCTCCTGTGATGGTTCGCCTCGAGGAGGACGCCGCCCACCGGGAGGCCATGGAAGGGGCGGATTTGGCGATCACCGACAGCGCCTATATGGTCCTTTTATGGCTGCTTCTGACCGGCGAGAGGGTGCGCAGGATCTCGGGGCTACGGCTCCTGAGGGCGCTCGTGTCCGGAGGCGGCTTCCGCGGCCGCGGCGACACCTTCTGGGTCATGCCGTCCGCCAAGGACTCGGAGGCGAACTTCGCCTGGCTTAGGTCCCAGGGCTTCGACATCCGGGGCGACGAGGCCTACTTTGCGCCCCTCTACCCCCGGCAGGGGCAAATCGAGGACACTGCGCTCGTGGCGGAGGTGAAGGCGCGCCGGCCCAAGCTGGTCGTCATCGCGCTTAGCGGTGGAGTCCAGGAGCGTCTGGGCTGGACCCTGAGGCAAAGCCTAGTGGAGAGGCCCACCATCCTTTGCATCGGGGGAGCCATCGCCTTCCTCTCGGGCCGGCAGGCGAGCATCCCGGTGTGGGCCGACCGCCTGGCGCTCGGCTGGCTATTCAGGTTTGTCGCCGACCCGCGCGGCTTCTCGGCCAAGGTCGCCGGGGTTGGGCGGCTCGCTCCGCTCTTGTGGCGCCACCGCTCCAATCGTGTCGCCACAGGGTGAATACCCCCGGGGGCGCGACCGCCCCGTCCTCACATTTATGGAGGCGGCTGTTGATTCGCAGGCCTTTCCGTGTTGGATGGGCCCCTACCTCAAATGATCCTCGGACTGACGGGAGGCTTCGGCTGTGGAAAATCGACGACGGCAAAATTCTTTGCCGAGCGGGGCTTCCGTCATGTCGACTCCGACCTCGTTGTGCGGGAGCAGGTGCTCCCTATGGAGGAAATCTCGGCGGCCGTCCGGGCCCATTTCGGCGACAAGGTGTTCCTGCCGTCGGGGCTCGTCGACCGGCCTGTGCTGGCCCGGATCGTGTTTGGAGATGATTCGGAACGCACCTGGCTAGAAGATCTTACGCATCCGGTGTACTACGGCCTCCTTCGCGAAATGCTGCGCCTTGAGCCGGCGATAGACTGGCTCGTGGAGGTGCCGCTCCTCTTCGAGAAGTCGATGGAGAATTGGTTTGATTTCACGGTGTGCGTGGCGTCTGATCGTCGTTCGCAACTCGCTCGTTTGGAGCAGCGCGGTTTGGACCGCGCGCTCGCCGAGCAACGCATATCTAAGCAATTGCCACTGGCTCGTAAGATCGAGCTGTCCGATCTTGTCCTCTGGAACGACGGTTCAACC
The DNA here is from genome assembly GCA_903887455.1 of uncultured Opitutaceae bacterium. Lineage (GTDB taxonomy): Bacteria > Verrucomicrobiota > Verrucomicrobiia > Opitutales > Opitutaceae > Palsa-1447. The sequence goes on from CAISPT010000335.1 coordinate 1,463, forward strand.
GGATTCCTCAAGTCCCAGGTCGACCGGATCGTGGACACCCTGAGTCCTCCCAAGGCTAGCGCCCCTTTCCCAGCAAACCCTGATGTCCCTTCCTCCCAAGTCCGACGACGAAACTTCCGCCCCCGAGACGGGCGCTAAGCCCGCCAAGCGCGGAAGGCCGCGCGTTCGAAAGGCGGCCGCCGAGCCCGAGGCGGTCCGCGAGGAGCCCAAGGCCGAGATTTTTGTGCCGGACCGCCGGCCTGAGCCTGCGCCGGCTCCGCAGCCCCCTCCCCAGGAGGCCCCCCAGCAGCGCCAGGAGCCCGCAGGCGGCAATTCGCCGCGCGACGTGGGGTCCGACCAGCCTTCGGGCGGCGGGGACCAGGGCCAGGGGGATTCTGGCCAGGACGAGCGCCGCCAGAACAACGGCCAGCAGGGCCAGGGCGGCGGCGGCCGCGGCGACTGGCAGGACCGCAATTCCTGGAAGCGCAACAAGCGCAAGCGTGGCCGCCACGGCGGCGGCCCCTGGCAGCCCGGAGGAGGAGGCGGTGGTGGCGGTGGCGGAGCCCCGCGCTATCCCCAGCAGCCCCCGCCCCCGACACCCCAACAGGTCTACGGCGACCTTCCCGATCCGGCCCGCTTCTCTGACCTGGCGGCGCTCGACGCGCTCGCCAAGGAAATCTCCTCCGGCAAGGGCGACCCGCTCTACCTGGACCACCTCTACGGGCTCAACCTGGCCGACCTGATCGCGTTCGCGCGTGGGCTCAAGGTCCCGTTCGAGGGCGCCCCGAACCGCCTGCAGCTATTGCCGCAGATCTTCGCCAAGGCGACCGAGGACAAGACCGCACTGGCGGACCGGGGCTACATCGACCAGACCGACCAGGGCTATTTCATCGTCCATGAGAAGGTGAACTACCGCCTCTACCCGGAGGACGCCTACCTGCCCGAAAGCCTTGTGAGGCGCTACGGCCTTAAGCGCGGCCACCAGGTCGACGTGCTGGTCCAGCCGCCGCGCGACGGCGAGCGGTGCCCCTCGGTGATCCGGATCGACAGCGTGATGGGCAAGGAGCCCGAGGAGATCTCCAAGGTGACGCCGTTCGAGGAGCTGATCCCGTACTACCCGCTGAAGAGGATCCTGCTCGAGGACGCCGACATCCAGAAGGACGTCTCGATGCGCGCGGTCGACATCCTCACGCCCATAGGCTTCGGCCAGCGCGGGCTGATCGTGGCCCCGCCGCGGACCGGCAAGACGATCCTCCTCCAGAACATCGCCAACTCGATCTCCGAGAACAGCCCCTTTGCGAAGCTGATCCTCCTGCTTGTCGACGAGCGTCCCGAGGAGGTGACCGACTTCAGGCGCCACACCAAGGGCGAGGTCGTGTCCTCGAC
>CAISPT010000336.1 GCA_903887455.1 uncultured Opitutaceae bacterium
AACCCGAGGATCGGCTCGTTGAAGTTGTTCCGGCGGGCAACGACGCCGTTCATGTGGTGCTCCTGGTTCTCGACGGGCCCGAGGAGTACGGGGTTCTTCAGGTCGATCATCTCGGGCACGCGCCTGCGGCGCGGGCCGAAGAGCTCCCGCTGGGCGGGGGTGGGGCAGTCGATCGTGTCGTCCGGGGCCCCGAGGAACTCGCGCAGGAACTCGGCCTCTGGCGCGAGGTAGGTGCGCTCGGAGTGCGTCGTCAGCATGCCGTCCTGGATGTTCATCCCCGGGTTGAGCGCGGTTTCGTTCACCCGGCGAAGGATGATGGCCTGGTCGGCGGCCTGCTGGGCGTCCTTCGCCATCAGCATGGTCCAGCCGGTGTCCAGCGCCGCATAGATGTCATCGTGGCCGCAGTGGACGTTCAGGGCGTGCTTGGTGAGCGCGCGGGCCCCGACCTCTAGCACCATGGTCGAGAGCTTTCCCGGGGCGTGGTAGTACTGCTCCATGGCGTAGACCAGGCCCTGGCCTGAGGTGAAGTTCACCGTACGGCGGCCCGTGACCGCGAAGGCCGTGGCGCCGCCCTGCGCCGCGTGCTCGCCCTCGGTCTCGACGGCGACCTTCTGCTGGCCCCACACGTTGAGCTCACCCTGCGCGAAGGACTGCTGGTAGATCTCGCCCCCTTCTGTCGACGGGGTGATCGGATAGAAGACACCGCCCTCGGTGATCCGGGTCTCCACGTGCTGGGTCACCAGCTGGTTGCCGTTGCAGGTGACCCGGACTCCCGGGTATTTCGGCTTCGATGCGGGCTTGCGGTCGGGGGAAGACGCTGAACCGGGTGCGGGGTGGCTCATAAGAGGTTGCTCCTTGGGGGACGCTGGTCGGGGTGAAATCGCCGGGGGTGGGGTACCCCTAAAGGAAACGCGTTTTGACGCGGGCGCCAGCTTGAGGGTTTCGGGGCCTGTTTCGAGTTCAAAGGTGGGCCACCGGACCATTTGCGGCACCGGGCTTCGATTGTGACGTTTCCGGCGCGGGCCGAGGCCGCCCACAAGAGGAGTCGCCAATGGCATCCTGCGTGCTATCAAGTCACCCGATGCCGACCCCATCGACCCTGCCGAAGGACGCCTATCGCCTTACCAAGATCGTCTTTACGCTCGGGCCCTCCTCGTCGGAGGAGGCCATGCTTGAACAGCTGATCACGGCGGGAGTGGACGTCTGCCGGCTGAACATGGCCCACGCGAACCACGAGTGGACCCGCTCCATGATCAAGCGGGTCCGCGAGGTCTGCAAGCGGTCGGGGCGCCACATCGCCCTGATGATGGACATCAAGGGCCCCGAGATCCGGACCGGCGACCTCGCGGAGCCGATCGACCTAGAGGAGGGCCAGCTGATCGACCTTCTTCCGGAGGCGGGCAAGGCCGAGGGCAAGGTCCCGGCCGTTTCGGTCAATTATCCGGGTTTCGGCAGGGACGTCTCCGTCGGCACCCGGGTCCTTGTCGACAGCGGCCTGATCCAGCTCGAGGTGACACAGGTCTCCCCCGCTAGGGTCCGGTGCCGGGTGGTCGTCCCGGCGCGCCTGACGAGCAGGCGCCACATCAACCTCCCTGGCGTTCGCGTCCGCCTGCCGGCGCTCACGGCGAAGGACCGCGGGGACATCGCCGTCGGGGCCGAGGAGGGGGTGGACTTCTTCGCCCTCTCCTTCGTCCGCGAGGCCGACGACATCGACATCCTCCGGCGCACCCTCTCCGACATGAAGTGTGACGCCCAGATAATCGCGAAGATCGAGGACCAGTCCGGCCTGGCGAACCTCGACGAGATCGTCGTGGCCTCGGACGCGATCATGGTCGCCCGCGGCGACCTCGGGATCGAGGTTCCCATGGAGGAGCTCCCCCTGATCCAAAAGCGGGCCGTGGAGACGTGCATCCGCATGCGCAAGCCCGTGATCGTCGCCACGCACCTGCTCGAGTCGATGATCACGTCCCCGGTCCCGACACGGGCAGAAGTGAGCGACATCGCGAGCGCCGTGTGGTCGACGGCCGATGCGATCATGCTCTCGGGCGAGACGACCACGGGCCGCTACCCCTTGGAATGCGTCCAGTTCATGAAGCGGGTTGCCAACCGCATCGAACAGAGCGCCCAGAAGGGCTACAATGTCTCGCTCCCGCTTAAGACCCACAAGGACCGCCTCCTTCGCTCCTCGGTCCTCCTCGCCTCGGAGATCGGCGAGGCGGGCATCGTCGTCTTCACGCGTAACGGCTCCCTTCCGCAGACGCTCTCGGCCTTCCGCGCGTGGCGCTGCCCGATCTACGCCTTCACGGACGACCCCAAGGTTTTCAGGCGCATGCTCCTTAACTGGGGAATCGAGCCGTTCCTCATGGATTTCTCGTTGGAGCCCGAGCAGACGATCCGGGATGCCTTCAACTACCTGCTGAGGCGGGGTTGGGTGGTCCCGGGCGACTGGCTTGTTGTCGTGACGAACGTCCTGGCGGGCGACCAGGTCGTCGACACGATCCAGATGAGGCCCGTCGACTAGGCTGTGCCCTAAAACGGTGCCGCCCCGGCTTTTGACCGGGGCGGCGAGAACCTGCGGGCGGCCGGGGCCTATGCCCCGAGGACCACCTCAACGGCAACGGCCTTCCGCTCGTCGGTCGGGAGCGGGACACGGTTGCCGGACACCTTGACGCCGTCGACAACCAAGGACTTGACGCCCTTGGACCGGCCCTTCGGGTTGGAGACCTTGACCGTGTAGGTGACGCCGCGGAACTTGCGCTGCACGGTGTACCCCTTCCACGCCTTCGGGATGCAGGGGTCGATGGTGAGCCCGGCGTAGTCGGGCCTGACGCCGAGGATGTACTGCTGGGCCGTCACGAGCGACCAGGCGCCCGTGCCCGTGAGCCAGGAGTTCTTGGCCTCGCCCGGTGTCGGCGAGAACTGTGACGCCGTCATCTGGGCGTAGACGTAAGGCTCGGAGCGGTAGACATCGTGGTCCTTCTTCGCCGACGGGCAGACGCTCAGGTAGTACTCGAGGGCCTTCTCGCCCTCGCCGAAGAGCGTCCAGCCGATGTGGATCCACGTGTTGTTGTGCGAGAATACACCCGCATTCTCCTTGTAGCCCGGCGGGTAGCTGGAGACCTCACCGAGCTCGAGGTGGTAGGTCGAGTAGGGGGGGTACTGGAGCGCGCAGCCGAACTGCGGCGTGTAGAGGTACTTGTCGACGGCCTGGAGGGCCTTCTTCGCGCGACCGTTGCCCTGGCCCGCGCCGCCGAGGACGCACCAGGCCTGGCTCTCGATGAAGACCTTGCCTTCCTTGCACGCCTTGGAACCCACGGGGTTGCCAGCCGCGTCGAAGGCGCGGGTGTACCAGGCCCCGTCCCAGGCCTCGGACTCGACCGTGCCGAGCATGTCGGCGTAGTACCCGTCCACGCGCTCCGCGTCAGCCGCCTTGCCTATCGACCGGTAGAGGGCCGAGAGGTCGCGCGTCGCGTAGAGGAAGAGACCGGCGATCATCACGGACTCGGCGTTCGATCCGGCGATGTCGCCGGTGACCTGGAAGGACTCGTTCGGCTCCTTGGAGAAGCAGTTGAGGTTCAGGCAGTCGTTCCAGTCAGCGTGGCCGATCAGCGGGAGCCGGTGCGGCCCGCGGTTCTTGAGCGTGTAGGCGATCGAGATCTCCAGGTGGTGGTGGAGCGTGTCCTTGGAGCCGGGCTTGTCGGCGTAGCCGCAGGCCTCCTCCAGGATCGAGAGGTCACCGGTCTCTCGGATGTAGGCGCAGGTGGCCAAGATCAGCCAGAGCGGGTCGTCGTTGAACCCGCCGCCGATGTCGGCGTTTCCCTTCTTCGTGAGCGGCTGGTACTGGTGGTAGCAGGTGCCGTCGGAGAGCTGGGTGGAGGCGATGTCTAGGATGCGCTGGCGCGCCCGGTCCGGGAGCATGTGGACAAAGCCCAGGAGATCCTGTGTCGAGTCCCGGTAGCCCATGCCGCGGCCGATGCCCGTCTCGTACCCGGAGGTCGAGCGCGAGAGGTTGAAGGTCGCCATGCACTGGACCTGGTTCCAGGTGTTCACCATGCGACGCAGGTGCTCGTTCGGGGCGTCAGGCGTGCGGTAGACCGAGAGCAACTGCTCCCAGCGGCCCTTCAGCGCCTCGAACGCCGCGTCGACGGCCGCCATGTCCGAGTACTTGGCGAGGATCTCGCGACCCTTGGACTTGTTCATGACGAACGGGGCGTCGAACTTCGGGAGGTCGCCCTGCTCGACGTATGCCAGGATGAAGGAGAAGGTCTCCTCCTGCCCGGGCTTTAGCGTCAGGTTCACCTGGTGGGCTCCGACAGGGTTCCATCCGTGCGCGTGGCTGTTTGTGCACTTTCCGGCGAGGACGGCCTTCGGGTCGTGGAGACCGTTGTGGACGCCCACGAAGGCGTCCCGGGAGGTGTCGTAGCCGTCGATCTTACGGGTGCAGCCGAAGAGGGTGTAGTGGTTGCGGCGCTCGCGGTACTCCGTCTTGTGATAGATCCCGCTCCCCTCGATCTCGACCTCGCCGATCGAGTAGGTGCGCTGGTAGTTGGTCATGTCGTTGAGCGCCTCGAAGAAGCAGAACTCGACAAACGAGAAGAGGGTCAGTTTCTGCGTGGTCTTCGTCTTGTTGCGCACGCTCACCTTCCAGACCTCCAGGTTCTCGTTCGGCGGCACGAACATGAGCTGCTCGACCTCGATCCCGTCCTTCTTTCCGGTGATGCTCGTGTAGCCCAGGCCGTGCCGGCAGGTGTAGGCGTCGAGCTTGGTCCGAACCGGCTTCCAGCCCGGGTTCCAGACGGTTTTGCCCTGCTTCACATAAAGGAAGCGGCCGTCGTTATCCATCGGGTTGTTGTTGTAGCGGTAGCGGGTGAGGCGCCTGAGGCGGGCGTCCTTCCAGAAGGAGTAGCCCCCCGCCGTCTGGGTGCACAGGCCGTAGAACTCGTCCTGCCCGAGCATGTTAAGCCAGGGCAGCGGCGTGTCCGGACGTGTGATCACGAACTCTTGCTTGGCGTCGTCAAAGTAACCGTATTTGGCCATGGGATTTTAAGGGTGTTGGGAAAACGCCAAACGGATCATGCCACCGGCACAATGGCAATGGCCTCTTTGGGGCCGCCGCCGGTAGGAGATCGCAAGGGGGATCGGAGTAGCCGCAGTGATGGCTGGAGCTAGCCGACCTTCACGGTGGCGCCGGTGCGGGCCGAGGTGTAGGCGGCCTCCATGACGGCGACGCGCGCTGCGGCCTCGCGGACCGGCACCAGGGGCATGCCCGTCGCGCCGGCCACGGCGTCCAGGAACTGCTGCAGGGGGGCGACGGGGCCGGCCTTCAGGTCCTTCCAGGGGGCGTCTCCATCGGAACCAATCCGCGGGCACTTGAAGTAGAGTTCCCCCCTGATGAGCGCGGCGTTTCCCTGCGTCCCGCTAATCTGGAGCGACACGGGGTCTGCGATGTCGACCCAGCTTGCCGCAAGGGTCCCGATGATACCGCTCTTGAAAACCAGTAGGACCTCGCCCGCCTCGTCGCATGAGCCGTAGCGCCCCGTCACGATGCGGGTCTCCGCGGTCACCTTCGCCACGTCCCCGCAGAGCCACATCATGATGTCGAGCATGTGGGTCCCGAGGTCCCCGAAGCCGCCGAATCCCGAGATCGACGGCTCCGC
>CAISPT010000337.1 GCA_903887455.1 uncultured Opitutaceae bacterium
AACATCTTCGTCTTCCAGCGCTACGACATCGACCCGGAGACCGGCAAGATGACGATCAGGGACGGCGATGATCTCGGGCCCGACTACGTGCTGGAGCCCGTCAGGGTCGAGCGCCTGCAGACACTCTCCCAGACCCGGATCAGCCGGCTGGTCGAGATCCGGGACGGCGGCAAGGTGCTCTCCAAGCCCGAGCCCGACCGCGTGGTCCCCAAGGACAAGGCCGAGATTGACAAGGCCCGGGGGCAGTACCTGGAGAACTTCCTCAGGCGCCTCCCATGAGACGGCTGTCAGGGCTCTTCGCGGACGGGCGCCTCGCGCGCCGGGCGATGCTCTTTGCCCTGAGCGCGGTCGCCGCGCTCTACATCGGCTACTTCGCCGTGACCCCGATCAAGGCAGGCCACCTGATCATCAACGGGGGCTACTACTACATCCTGGGGGTCTTCTCCTTCTTCATCCTGTACGCACGCAGGCTTGCCCTCAGCCGGCGGGACGTGTGGACGGGTTGGCTCAGGAGGCCCGGGGCCCCGGGGGCCGCGATCGCGCTCGGGACAGCCTTCGGCATCTGGTCGGACTCGTTCCGCCACAAGATCCTCTACGACGAGTTCGTGCTCCAGGGCACCGCCTACGTGATGCACGCTACCAAGCAGGTGAGCACGATCCTGCGCGCGTACAACATCTTCGGGACGTGGCTGCCGATCGACTTCTACCTGGACAAGCGCCCGTACTTCTTCCCGTTCCTTGTCTCGCTGCTGCACGACCTCACGGGCTACCGGGTCGCCAACATGTTCGTGCTGAACGTGGCCTGCGCGGCCGCGCTCCTCGGGCTCCTCTACTGGTTCGCGAGGGAGGTGGCGGGCAAGGGGCCGGCCCTCTTCGCAGTCGGGGTCTTCGCGCTCCTGCCGCTCTTCGGCCAGAACGCCACCGGCGCGGGCATGGACCTCCACAACCTGACGATGATCGCGCTGGTCGCGTGCCTGGGGGTCCTCTACCTGAGGGTGCCCTCGGACGACCGGCTCTCGCTTCTCATCCTCGCGGCCGTCCTCCTGACGCAAAGCCGCTACGAGTCGATCATCTTCATCGCCCCGACCGCCGTGGTGATCGTGGCCGGCTGGTTCCGGGCCGGCCGCATCATCCTGCCCTGGGCCGCGGTCGCCGCCCCGCTGCTCCTCGTGCCGTACGCGTGGCACAGCCGGGTCCTCGCCTCGGAGCCCATCTTCTGGCAGCTGGAGAAGGGGCAGACGTCGGCGTTCGGCTGGGCCAATATCGCGGGCAATTTCAAGGGCGACGTGGGCTTCCTCTTCAACACGGGCCCCGGCCTGGCGAACTCGGCCTACCTGACGACGGTGGGTCTTCTCGGCCTCGTGTGGCTCGGCTACTTGGGCCTTCTCTGGTTTCGCCGGTCCCCGAGGCCGGCCGTCCCCCCGGCGGCCTTCGTCGGGATCGCCTTCGCCGCGGGCGTCGCCGCCCACTTCGTCGTGCTCCTCTTCTACTGGTGGGCGAAGTTCAACGACCTGATGGCCGCGCGGTTCTCGCTCCCGATCAGCCTCGCCTTCGCGGTCCTCGGCGCGGTCCTCGTGAAGGGGCTCTCCGACCGACGGCTGCCGGCGCTGAAGGCCGCGTGGCTCGGCCTCGGCGTCTGGCTCCTCACGATGGGGCTGCCGGCAATAGCGATCCGGTTCTACACCGACGAGAACCTTGGGATGCAGGAGCTCGACTGGGAGCACCAGGTCATCGACTCGCGGCCCGGTCCGGTGCTGGTGATCTCCAACAAGTCGACGATCCCGTTCCTTCTCTGGCACATCGAGGTGATCCTCGACTCCGTCGCCGCCCTGAAGGGCAACGACATCCGCTACCACATGGCCCAGGGAACCTTCAGGGAGGTGATCGTCGCCCAGGCGGTCCGGCCGACCGACGGGGACGGCGGGATGGGGGTGGACCCCGACGACCTGATGCCCGCGACCTTCCACCTGGAGACCATCGCCGAGAAGCGCTTCGGGGGCAGGGTCGACCGGCTCTCCCGCATCGTCTCGATCGACCCCGTGCCGGAGCCGGAAAAGAAGGCGCCGGGCAAGCCTCAGCCCGAGTCGCCGCTCCGCTCGATGAGCGCGCTCCAGTCCTTGAGCGATCCCGCGGTGGCGGCCCTCACCTCCTCGGCGGAGAGGCGGTAGACGAAGATCGAGTAGCCGATCACGGCGTCGGGCTTCCTGACGCGCAGGTAGTAGCAGAGCCGGGCGAAGCGCAGGTGCAGGAACCGGTCGCGGCTGGCGGTCCACTTCTCCTGGGGGAGCTCCGTGAGGAGACGGTCGCGCTCGGCCGCGTTCTCGGCGTAGGCGCGGAAGGTCGGCTCGAAGGTCCTTAAGAACTGGTACTCCTTTTCAAGCTCGAGTGTCCACGGGCCCCTCACCGAGCTGTAGACCTGCTGGAGCATCGAGGCGCCGACGCAGTAGACGCCGGGCCCCAGCGGGATGTACGGCTCGTCCTCCAGGAATGCGTTCATGTAGGCCAGACGCTTCACCGGCATGTGGTAGTAGCGCGGCTCGCCCGTTCCGAAGTACGAGAGGTAGGCGTCCTCCCCGGGGCGCAGGTTCGTGTGGAGCCAGTCGCTAAGCCCCGGCAGGTCCTGTCCCCAGTCGAGCGAGCTGTCGACCAGGTGCAGGTAGCCCTTGCTCGGGCCCCCGAAGAGCTCGTTGAAGTACGCCAGGTAGTGCGGGTAGACCCGGATGGCTTCGCCGGCGTGCCAGGCAAGGAGCGAGAGGACAAGGGCGCCCCCCGCCCACGTCCGCCGGGCGATCCATCCGCCGAGGGAGCCGGACAGGATGAAGAGCACGGGGTAGGTCGGGATCAGGTGCCGGTGGCCGATGTTGAGGTGGCTGCGGATGGAGACCGCCCAGTAGACGCCGAAGAGGACGAGCAGAGGGGAGAGTTCGAGCAGGCGCTCGAGCGACCGCCGCGGGCCGGCCTGGGTCTCGATCTGCGAGCGGACGGACACCCAGAGCGCGAGGGCCGAGGCGAGGAGGAAGGGGATCGTGGACTTGAGCGCAAAGGTCCAGGGGAAGAAGGTGCGCCAGCCGAAGATGCTGTACTCGCCGTTGAGGAAGGCGCCGCGCAGGGCGGACGTGTCGGCGACGTAGGCAGCCCCGTAGAGGAAGCCCTCGGGCAGGACATGGTGGTCGGCGAGGATGCGGATCACGCGGCCAATGCCGCCGATCCGCCCGTAGAGCACGTCCCAGGAGCAGATGAACCGCTCCGCCGGGGGCAGCGCCGGGTTGAAGGCGCTGTAGCGGAAGCCGTAGAAGGCCCAGATGATCGCGTAGGCGACAACGACATGGCAGGCGGCCGAGCGCAGGACGCGGACCGCCTGCCCCCGGGTTGAAACAAGGTGGGCCGCGCCGAGGAGCAGGAACATCGGCACGAGGAGCGGACTGCTGAACTTTGCGACGCAGGCGAGCCCGAGGACCACCGAGCTCAGGGCCAGTCCCCCGGCCCCGGGGTTCCTCAGGTGGCGCCAGTAGGCGCCGACCGAGGCGAGCATGAAGAAGCCCATGCAGACGTCCGAGGTGGCGAGCCCGCCGTTCGCCAAGAGGGTGGGGCTGAAAGTGAAGAAGCCGAGGGAGACGAAGGCCCCCGCCGTCCCGAAGAGCCGCCGCGACCAGAGGAAGACGAGGAGGCCCAGTCCCACGGAGAAGAGGCCCGTCATGGCGCGCGCCGCCATGAGCTTCGGGAAATGGTCCTCGCCCGTCTCGTAGAAGAACTCGTGGCCCATCACCCAGGAGTCGCTCTTCCTCCAGTACTCCTGGTCGAGGCCGGGGAACCTCGAGCCGGCCAGCCATGCCGGAAGCGCGACCCAGCGCTGGGGCAGGTTGCCGTTCTCCGGGTGGAGCCGGTAGTCGTTCAGGTGCCAGTACGTGAAGCCTCCGGTCACGTGGACGATCTCGTCGGAGGTCGTGCTCTCGTGGAACTTGCTGCCGACCGCCAGCAGGAAGTGGACGGCGAGGAGCAGCGCGGCCAAGCCCGGCACGAGGAATCTCTTGGCTCCTGGGGTCACGGGATCGGTATCGGCTCGTAGAGGGCCCTCATCACCTCGGCGTCGGTGAGCCGGAAGATGAGGAAGGTGTAGCCGGGCTCGGCCAAGGGCTGGCGGTCCCGGAGCGTGTGGCAGAGTCTGGCGAACTGGTACTCTTCGAACTCGACCCCCTCTTGGTAGGTGAGGCGCTTCTTCGTCTGCTCGAGCTCGAGCACGCGGGCGAGGAGCTCGTGGTAGTGCTGCTCTTTCTTCAGGTCCCAGGGGCCGCGGGCGGTCGTGTACACCTGCTGGAACTGCGTGACGCTGATGATCCAGAGGCCCCCGCCGAGGACCCCGGGGACGCCCCGGTGGCGAAGGTCGAAGTTAACGTCGCCGATCCGGGTGCCCTTGATGCCGTAGTAGTCGAGGTCCCCGGACCCGAAGTAGGAGATGAAGACCGGCTCCTTCGGCGGGTTCCTGTCAAGCCAGGCCTTGAGCGTCGGCAGGTCCTGGCCCCAGTCGATGGAGCTGTCGACCAGGTGCCGCCACGCGTTGGCGGGCCCGACCGTCTCGTTGAAGTAGGCCAGGTAGCGGGGCCGGATCCAAAGGGACTCGGCGGCGAACCAGGCGGCGAGGCCCAGGACCAGGGCGCCCGTCCAGCGGGGCAGGGCGCCGAGCCAGGCGGCTGCGCCTGCGGCCATGACAAAGAAAACCGGATAGACCGGGATGATGTGCCGGTGGCCGATGTTGAGCCCGCTCGTGAGGGAGAAGGCCCAGTAGACCGCGAAGAGGGAGAGGAGCGGTGACCACGCGTAAAGGCGCCCGCGCCACTCCGGCCAGGTCCTGCGGCGCGAGGCCGCGTACACGGCCGACAGGCCCATGAGCCCGAAGAGCGCGAGCGGCGTCTTCACGGCCACCGTGTACGGGAAGAACCCGACCCAGCCCGTGCTCCGGTACTCGCCGTTAAGGAACGCCTTCCTGTAGCGCGAGAAGCGGTAGGTGTGGGCGAAGCCGTAGAGGTAAGACTCGGGCAGGAGGTGGTGGTCGCGCGCCGCCGTGATGGCGCCGACGACCGGGCCGCCCGGGCTCTCGAGAACGTCCCAACCGACGAGCGAGCGCACGCGGTTCGGCTCGTAGTGGTTGAACATCGCGTAGCGGAATCCGTACGAGGCCCAGATGACTCCGATCGCCAGGACGCAGGCGGCGAGCGTCGCGCCGGCGAGAGAGAGGGCGACCCGCCACCTTCCCGCGACCACCGCGGGCAGGGGCCAGGAGGCGTCGAGCGCGGGCCTCCCGGCGACCCGCACGGCGTAGAGCGCCGCGCACATGGGCGCGATCAGCGGGGCCGAGAACTTGGCCACGCAGAGGAGCCCGAGCGCCAGGCCGAAGAGGAGGAGCGTCCACGCCGTCAGGCGGTGGGCCATGGCCCAGAACGCGGTCACGGCCGCCAGGAACATGCAGGCTGCCGTGATGTCGCTCGTCACGAGGGCGCCGTTGGCGAGCATGGTCGGGCAGAAGGCGAAGAGGACGACGGCGAGAAGGGCGCCCCGGTCGCCGTGGAGCCTCCTGGCCCAGAGGAAGACCAGCGCCCCCATGGCGACCCCGAAGAGCGCGATCATGCGCCGGCCCTCGCGGAGCATGGCCGCCAGGTCGTTGCCGCTCGTGTAGAACCACTGGAAGCCCATGTCCCACACGTCGGAGATCCGCCAAGCGTTCTGGTCGAGGCTCGGGAACGTGGGGCGGGAGGCCAGCAGCGGGAGGGCGGCCCAGCGCTGGGGGAGGTTCCCGTTCTCCGGCTGGAGGCGGTAGTCGTCGGTCGTCCAGTACGAGTACCCGGCGGTCAGGTGGGCGATCTCGTCGCCGGTCGTGCACTGGGAGTCGGAGACGCTGGTCGCCATCCACCAGTAGAGCCCGAGGATGCCCGCGCAGAGCAGGAGGAGCGGTGTGCGGCTCATGGGACGGTTGCGCCCCGGGCGCGGGAGAGGACGGCCTGGCAGAGCGCCCCGACGAAGACGGCCTGCATGGCGATCAGCGGCAGCTGGTGGCGCTCGTTGTGGTTCACGAGGACATACGGCAGGAGCATCCCCGCGGCGACCAGGGCGGCCCAGGCCGCGGGTCGAAGGAGGTGGCCAGAGAGAACGACGGCCGAAAGCAGGAGGGCCATCACCGGGACCCCGGCAGAGAGGAAGCAGAGCGCGATCCCGAGTGGCCCCCGGTACTCCTGGTCGAAGGCGAGCCTGCAGGAGAGCCAGTCGAGCCATATCGCCCCCTCGTCCTTAAGGCCCAGCGCCCGGAGTCGTGCGCGCTCCTCGGCCGGAGGCGTGTCGATGCGCGCCCAGAGGCCGAGTGAGGGCCCCATCGTGATCAGCTCGCCCGAGGCCGACAGGAGCGCGGCGTCGCCCCGCTGGAACGGGAAGCGGGTGGACTGCCCTCCGCCCTCCCTGCGCGAGAAGACGAGGGCAGCGCCGAGCCTGCGGCCGACGTTCGCGGCGAAGTGGAGCGGGTCGGAGCGGACCGCCCTGAGGGCGGGCTCGCGGAAGGAGTCGACATAGGCCACCTCGCCGAGCGCTTTGTAGCGGTCGAACTCGCGGACGTCGAAGTAGGGGAGGCGCCTGAGCACGGTCTCCATCCTGGGAAGGCCGTCGGTGGCGTCGACATTGGCCAGGTGGAGCTCGAACCAGGAGTTGGACTTGAGCGGCACGGGGCGTCCGAGGGCCGCTATGTTCCGTGCTGTCCATAGCCCGACGGCCAGGAGGGCTGCAAGCGCGGCCAGCGCCGGGAGCACCAGGTCCCGGGGCCTCGACCGCCGGCTCCAGGCGAGCGCGGCCACGATCCCGGCGCAGGCCACCGCGAGGCCCGCGTTCTCAAGCGGGGAGAGGAAGCACAGCAGGAGGATCGCGGGGGTGTTCGGGCGCTCGGGGTTGCGCGCGGCCCCGAGGGCCGCCCACAGGAGAGCGGCCGAGAGAAGGATGTCGAGCCACGCCTCGCTTAAGACCGTGAGGGGCCCGCCGGGAAGGAGCGCCGCGAAGGCAAGGAACCAGGCGGACGCCGCCGCGCAGAGGAGCCGGCCGTGCGGCCGGAGCGCCGCGACCAGGAAGGCGTTTGCGGCCGCCAGGCCGAGCACTGAGAGTGCGAGCAGGACCGAGGCCGAGGCCGGGGTCTTGACGCCGAAGGCCGTGAAGACGGCGGCCTCGACCAAGACGGGGGCCGGCGACACCCACGCGGTCGCCCCGGTCCCGCCGTCGAAGGGGTCGCTGAAGCCCCGGCCCTGGACCAGGGCCGCGGCGACGTTGCCGGGCTCCGCCCAGTCGTACATCCCGGGCGAGAGCCGGGGCAGGTTGTGCAGGAGCGCGGCGAGCGCCAGCACCAGTAAGCCAGTCCACGCCAGGAGCCTGTGGGAACCCATGGGCCTAGCGCCGCGGCGGCTTCACCAGGTAGATCGGCCGCTGCTTCACCTCGTCGTACACACGCCCGAGGTACTCGCCGAGGACGCCGATGCCGATCAGCTGTATCCCGCCGAGGAAGGTGACGAGCGAGACCAGGGTCGTGAAGCCCGTCGTCGCGGTCTCGATGCCGAGCAGCCGCTTCACGATGAAGAAGAGTCCGAGCGCGAACCCGAGCCCGCTCACGAAGATCCCGGTGTAGGTGAGGAACCGGAGCGGCAGGTAGGAGAAGCTGAAGAACCCGTCGACGGCGTAGCGCACCAGGCGCCGGAAGGTCTGCTTGGGCTGGCCGGCAGCCCGCTCCTGGCGGTCGTACTCGACGTCGGCGGTCGCAAACCCGATCCAGGAGCGAAGGCCCGGGAAGAAGCGGTGCCGCTCGGGCAGCCGGGAGAACGCCTCGAGCGCGGGCTTGCCGAGGAGCCCGAAGGTGCCGGTGTTGGGCTCGATCGGGATGTCGGTGAGCTTCCCGAAAACGGCGTGGAAGATATCGAAGCCGGCGCGCCGGACCCCCGTCTCCTGGCGGGACCGCCTGACGGCGCGGACCACCTCGGCGCCCCCGCGCCAGGCCGTGACCAGCTCCGGGATAAGCTCCGGGGGGTCCTGAAGGTCGGCGTCCATCGTGACGGCGGCGTCGGCCTCCCGCGCGTGGGCTAGGCCCGCCGCCAGCGCCCCCTGGAAGCCGAAGTTGCGCGAGAGCTCAAGGAGCTCGAAGCGCGGGTCGATCTGCCCCTGGGCCCGGACCATCTCGGCCGTCGCGTCACGGCTGCCGTCGTTCACGAAGACGGCCCGCCAGGAGCAGTCGGCGTGGTCCCGGAACACGGCCGAGAGCCTTGCGAAGAGCTCGGGCAGCACCGGCTCCTCGTTGTACACGGGGATCACGATGGCGACGGTCGGTCGGGTTTCGGTCATGGTCGGTCTATCGGGGCTCGCCGGGCGCTGGTTTGGCGCGCAAGAGGGCCGTGCACAGGACTGCGCCCAGGAGCGCCAGAACAAGCGCCGGAGGAGTGCCGACAATGTCTGCAAAATAGGCGAAATGGGCGATGATTTTCTCGCTCAGGTTCTCCTGGGCCACAACCCCGTAGCTTTGCGACACCTCGGAGAGGCCGCGCGCGGGGTACAGCCACCGGTCGAGCGCAAAGTCCTCGGCCGCAAACTGCAGCGCGATCCCGAGGGCGAAATCGACCGCGAGCCCGAGCACGAGCATGCGCCTCCAGGCCTGGGAGAGGGCCGGCCAGAGGGAGGCCAGGAATGCCAGCCCCAGGAGCACAAGGGACTGCAGGCAGATGTGCCCGATTCCGTAGTGGTCGCGGTCACCGTACGCTGCCAGGCAAAGCGTCACGACTGCGGCCAAGGACAGGATCCAGAAGCGCCGCTCGCGGCGGTCGGCGCCGCGCGCGGCCCGGTAAAGCCCGAGGAGGGTTGCCATCCAGCCCACGGAGCCGAGTGCGAGGACCGGGTTGAGCTGGTAGATGAGGAAGGCCTGGTCGCGGAGGGACCCCCAGGGGCTCGTCTGCCGGAAGAGGGTGCCGGTGAAGCCCCGGATCTGCGGCGGGATCAGGCTGTCCCTCAGGTTGAGCGCCATCACGACAAGCGGGTTGTCGGGGCTCTTGCCCATCATGGAGGCCGTGGAGTTTGAAAGCAGCGTTGCGTGCCAGCCAAACTGCGCGGCGGACCACGCGAACCAGGGCGCGATCACCAGGGCGCCCGCGGTGGCCGCCAGCACGGTGGCCTCGGCGAAACCCCTGCCGTAGCCGCGCCTGAACCCGAACCCTATCCAGGCCGCCGCTAGGACGACGACGTACGGGCCCGACGAGTAGTGCGTGACCACGGCGCCGCCAAGAGAGACCGCGCAGAGGATGCCGGGGGTCAGGGCGGGGGCGTCCTGGTCCCGGACCCTCAGGAAGAAGTAGAGGCCGGTCAGGATGAAGAACGCCGCGTGCAGCTTGGTCCAGGGATACGTGGCGTTCTGGACGAAGAGGGGGCAGAGCATCAGGAGGACGGCGGCAACGCGGGCCGCGCGGCCCCCGCCGAACCTCGAAGCGAGGAGCCCCACCGGCAGGTAGGCCAGGCTCGCGAGCGCCGCCATGAAGACCTGGTAGTGGGCGTAGTCCGCGCGGGTGAGGCGGAGGAAGGCCGCGACGAGGACGTTCGAGAGCGGCGGCCTGGCCGGGACCTCGTAGATGTCGAAGAAGAGCTTGTCCTTCGGCCAGTCCCTCAGGAAGTAGCTGGCCCTCTGCCAGTGCTCGAGCCAGTCGCCGAGCCAGGCCCCGCCGGAGTGGATCCGGACGAATGAGAGCCACGCGACGCACCAGAGGGTCACGAGGAGCTGGCCCACCATGAGGTCGCGGGCCGCTGGGTCGGCCGCGACGCGCCTTAGGCCGCGCAGCCCTGCGCCGAACCCCGCGAGGGCCAAGAGCGGCAGGAGCGCGTAGCCGACGAGCGGCAGCCCCGAGATGAACACAAGGAAGGCGAGGATCCAGGCGAGCACCAGGGAGAGCGCCGCGCCGGCCACGATTCCCTCGGCCGGGCTCAGGCGGAGGCGCTCCACCAGGGGGCGCGACAGCCCGAGCGCGACGCCCAAAACGAGGAGGAGGCTTGCCAGCGTGTCGACGAGCATGGGCGGGGAGTGGACCCAAGGCCATGCCAGCGGGAGCGCGATGGCAACCCTCCGGTTCCCGGGCCCTTGGGGGCTCGGGGGCTATTTGCTTTGCCGCCGGGCGTCGCGGGTCTAGGAAGGAGGAGAGGTGCCTAAGTCCTTTTTCGCCATCGTCCTGGGGGTGCTTGCCGTCCTTGCCGTGTTTGTCCTTGGGGCGGTGGGCTACCTGCTGACGCAGCGGCCGCCCACCGGGCCGGTCCAGCGGGTATACGCGGAGGCGAACCCGGCCATCACCTACCTGCCGCAGCCTGTCGGATTCGCACCCGAGGGACACCCCATGATCACCCACGTGGCGATCGCGGACCTCGAGGGAACGGGGCTTCCCGGCATTCTCGTCTGCGACGCCACGGCCAACCGCGTCGGATGGATCCGCCAGTCCCCGCGCGGGGTCTTCACGGAGCAGTTCATCGGGGATCCCGTCGAGGGGCCGGCCCACGTCGCGGTGTGCGACGTGAACGGCGACGGCAGGCCCGACCTTCTGGTCGCCTGCATGGGCCAGATCCTCCCCAACAACGACAAGATTGGGAAGATCGTCGTGATGGAGAACCTGGGAGGGGGAAGGTTCCGCAACCGGGTCGTCGCCGAGGGAATCGCCCGCGTGAACGACGTGCGAGGGGCCGACATTGCGGGCCACGGGCGCATGGACCTGGTCGTCGGCCAGTTCGGCTACGTCCAGGGCGAGATGAGGTGGATGGAAAACCTGGGCGACTGGAAATGGAGGGAGCACACGCTGCTCAGCGTCCCCGGGACCATCATGACGCCGGTCGCCGACTTCGAGGGAACCGGCCGGCCCGACGTGGCCGCGCTCGTGTCGCAGGACTCCGAGCAGGTCTACGGCCAGGTGCACCTCTTCCGGAACCTGGGTGACGGCCGACTCGAGGACTCCGTGCTCTGGAAGACCGAGAACATCGAGTACGGGTCGAGCGGCATGACCGCCGCGGACCTGAACGGGGACGGGCTCCCCGACCTGATCTTCAGCAACGGGGACGGCTTCAACAGCGCGTTCGCTGCCACCGCCCCGTGGCACGGCCTGCAGTGGCTCGAGAACCGGGGCCACGGGACGTTCGTCTACCACCGGATCGGGGACAGCCCGGGCTGCTACAGCCCAGTCTGCGCGGACCTGAGCGGGAAGGGCGGACGGCACCTCGACGTCGTGACGGTGTCGGCCTTCAACAACAGCCTCGACGCCTCGGCCGTGACGCTCACCGCCTGGCTCAACGACGGCCACGAGCACTTCACCCCGGTGGCGCTCGCCCACGAACCGACGCGGCTGGTGACGGTCGCGGCCGGAGACCTGGACGGCAACGGGATCCCGGTTCTGGTGACCGGCGGCATGTACGCGTACCCGCCCTACGCGCAGATGAGCCGGGTGACCATCTGGCGGCGCAGCCGCTGAGGGACCCGGCATGAATCGCGGGCAACTCTACGCCGTGGTGGCCCTTCTGGCCGTGGTGCTCGTGGGAGGGGCATCGGCGCTCCGCCTTTGGCGCGCGAGGCAGCGCGCCGCGATCGCCGCTGCCGGCGTCTCTCCCGTCGCGGACCTGAGCCGATGGCCCGCGGGCCTGCGCACCCGGGTTGCTGAGGAGAGCGCTGCCGTCGCCGGTGCGGCCGACCCCGCCGCGGCCCTTGCGGACCTGGCCCGCCTCTACTGCGCGAACGGGTTCCAGCAGGAGGCCCTCAGGGCCCTGGGGGCGCTCCGGTCGCTCGAGCCCGGCGACCCGCTTTGGCCGTACCTTACGGCTGACCAGGAGGCGCGGACGGGGATGAAGCAGGGGGCCGAGGGCGACCTGAGGGCATCCCTGGCGCTCGACCCTGCCTACGCCCCGGGCTGGCTTAGGCTGGGGGAACTCCTGCGGGAGGACGGGTCCTCCGCGGAGGCGCAGGGGTGCTTCGAGCGCGCGCTGGCCCGGGATCCAGGAAACGTGCGCGCTGCATTCGACCTTGCGGCGACGCAGGCGAAGCCCGGCGGCGCGCCACCGAAGGGCCTGATCGAGCTGGCGCGCGCCCACCCCGAGATCAAGGAGGTCCACGTCCTCGAGGCCGACTGCCTGGATGCCTCTAACGACCCGGCCGCTGCCGCCAGGGAGCGCCGGCTTGCCGCAGCCTGCGAGCTGGACCTTCCGACGCAGGACCCGAGGCTCGATGCGCTTGACTCCCTCTGCTTCGACTCGAACCGGATGATGGTCCGCGCGATCGAGCTGCGCAGGGAGGGCCGGATGCTCGAGGTCGAGCGGCTCCTGAAGAGGGTCGCGGAGCTTGCGCCCAGCGAGCCTGCGAACCCGCTCGGATGGGACCTGCTGTCGAACTTCTACCTGAAGACGGGCAGGCCCGCAGAGGCCAGGGCGACCCTTGAGACGGCCGTGGCCAATTTCCCGGACGAGCCGCAGATGCGGATCCTCCTAGCCAAGCTGCTGTGCGACCTCCAGCAGCCCGCCGAGGCCGCCGAGGTCGCGCGGCGCGCGATCGAGCGCTGGCCCCGTTCGGCAGAGCTCCACGCCGCCCTTGGCAGGGCGCGCCGGGACGCCGGTGACGGCGCCTCCGGGGAGCGCGAGCTCAGGGAGGCGCTTAGGCTCGACCCCACGCAAACCGAGGCGCAGTACGACCTCGGCACTTGCCTCCTCCTGCAGGGCGACCGGGCGGGAGCCCACGCCGCCTTCGCGAAGGCCCTGGCGATGCGCGCCGATTATCCGGAGGCCCTCTTTGCGATCGGCAAGATCGAGCTTGAGGCCGGGGACATGGCCGGGTCGCAGGGCCACGTCGAGCGACTCTACGCGCTCCAGCCCGAGAATCCGGGGGCCCGGCAGCTGATGGCGGCCTGGCACCTGGAGCGCAGTCGGGCGGCGGAACAGGAGGGAGATCTCGACGAGGCAGCCAGGCAGATCGTGGCGGCTGGGGCAGCGGCCCCCGAAATGACGCGCGTGCTGCTCGAGCAGGGCGCCTTCCAGGTGCGCCGAGGGGACTGGCCCGGCGCGGCGGAAACCTTTGGCCGCTACGTGAAGGCCGAGCCCGCGGACCCCGAGGGGTTCCTGGAGCTCGGGTCGGCGCTTCAGAGGGCCGGCAGACCGGCCGAGGCCGAGGCCGTGCTCAGGCGCGGGCTTGAGGCGGCCCAGCGAGCCGGGGACGAGCCGGCGGCCAGCGAGCTGCGAAGGCGACTGGGACTGGCGCAATGAACCCGCAAGCCGACCCCGGCGGGCGCCTTTGCGTCCGGAACCTTTCGAAGCGCTACGGGGCGGTAGAGGCCGCGTCGGGTGTCAGCTTCGAGGTGGATCCGGGAGAGATCTTCGGGCTGCTCGGGCCGAACGGGGCGGGAAAGACGACGGTCCTTGAATGCATACTCGGGCTAAGGCGGCCCGATTCCGGCGAGGTGCTGATCGGCGGCTCCGATCGCCGGGCCGGCGTGGGGGCGCTCATGCAGTCGGGCGGCCTCCAGGACAAGGTCACCCCGAGGGAGGCCCTCGGCTTATTCGCGTCCTTCTATCCGGACGCAGCGGCCCCCGCAGACCTGATCGAAAGGTTCGGGATCGGGGAGAAGGCAGACGAGCCCTTCGACTCG
Organism: uncultured Opitutaceae bacterium; assembly: GCA_903887455.1. Taxonomy (GTDB): domain Bacteria; phylum Verrucomicrobiota; class Verrucomicrobiia; order Opitutales; family Opitutaceae; genus Palsa-1447. The sequence continues at coordinate 13,656 of CAISPT010000337.1, forward strand.
CTCTCGGCCGGCCAGCGCCAGCGCCTGTTCCTGGCGATCGCCTTCGTCAACAACCCCTCCCTCCTCATCCTGGACGAGCCGACCGCGGGCCTCGACGCGAACGCCCGGCGCTCGCTCTCATCCCTGGTCGCGGGCCTCAGGGAGTCCGGCAGGGCGGTCATCCTGAGTACCCACGACATGGAGGAGGCCGAGCGGCTCTGCGACCGGATCGCCATCATCGACCACGGGCGCATCGTCGCATCGGGCAGCCCCGCGGTGCTTGTCGCCGCTTCCCGCGCCCCGTCGCGGGTGGATGTGAGGACCGAGCGCCCGCTCTCAGAGGCCCTGGCCCGGGCGATTCCTGGGGTGACCGGGTTCGGGGTGGCGGGAAATGCCTGCTGGGTGGAAACGCGGGATGCCGGGGGCGTTGTCACCGCGCTCGTGCGGGGGCTCGGAGCCGAGGGCAACGCGCTTCTCGAGATCCGCGTCCGGAGGCCCTCGCTCGAGGACGTCTTCGTGGAGGTCACGGGGCGCCGCTGGTCCGAGGAAGGGGAGGGGACTGGGCCATGACCGGGGGCACCGAAACCCGCGGCCTATTGCGGCACCTCTCCCTCACGCTCCGGCTCAATTTCCGGAGCAGGCAGCCGGTGATCTACGGCTTCGTGATGCCGGTGCTCTTCCTGCTGGCTTTCGGGGGCATCTTCAGGGACGACACCCCGCTTCTCACGCACGAGATGGGGCAGCTGCTGACGATCAGCGTCCTCGGGGGAGCGTGCTTCGGCCTTCCGACGGCCCTCGTGTCGGAGAGGGAACGGGGTCTCTGGAGGCGCTACCGTCTTCTTCCCACGGGGACGGGGGGCCTGCTCGTGTCGACCGTGGTCGCGCGCCTGGTCCTGCTCACCCTCGCCGCCGCGATGCAGATCGCCCTGGCCCGCCTGGTCTACGGCACGCCCCTCCCGTTGAACCCCGGCCAGCTCCTCTTTGCCTTCATGTGCGTTGCGGGCGCGTTCCTCGGGCTTGGGCTTGTGGTCGCCGCCGTGGCCGACGACGTCCCAGCGGTGCAGGCTCTCGGCCAGTGCGTCTTCCTTCCGATGATCATGCTCGGCGGGGTCGGCGTCCCCCTTGCCGCTCTGCCCAGGTGGGCGCAGACGGCCGCGGGCTTCATGCCGGGGCGCTACGCCGTCGAGCTTCTGCAGCGGACGATAAGCGACCCGAGGGGCCTTTCGGGCATGGGATTCGACCTCGCGGCGCTCGTGTGCATCGGAGCGGCAGCGGCTGCCGTCGGCGCGAGGCTCTTCCGCTGGGACGCGGGGGTGCGGGTGGGGTCCGCGGCGCTGGGACCGGCGGCGCTGGCACTGGGAGCCTGGATTGCCGTCGGGGTGGCGGCGGCAGCGACCGGTCGGGTGAAGCCCGTGGACATGCAAGAGTCAGACTACCGTGCCGTCACCCGTGCCGAAATCCGTGCCATCACCTACGACGACCTGCCGGGCGACTCCGAGTTCGTGACCCGCCTCTCCCCGCCACTTTCGGGCGCGGCGGCTGAGCACATGGCGGGCTTCCGGGAGGAGTTGGGCGCGTGGGCGCCCGGCCTCGACCCCGACCGTGGACAGGCCGCCCGGAGCCTGCTTTCCGTCGCGGCCATCGCGGACCTCTCCGTCGACCCGAGGGAGGCTGAGATCGCCCGCGTCGTCCTCGACACCCTCAGGGCGCGCTACGGGCGTGAGGAACTCGAGCGGATCCTGGCGTGGATCATCCTTTCGCCGGCCGCCGGCGCCGTTGCCACCTCGGCGCCCGAGCTCGGGCTCGCGCGCCATCCCCCGGAGGCCGTCGTGCGCCAGCGCGTGCAGCTCTACGCGAAAAAGCTCCTCGGCCGGCTCGTAGGAGCGCTCTCCGAGCGCGGTTGAGAGTTTCCCCGCCATGACGACTCGAGCAGCCGAGGACCCCCGGGATTCGAGGGCGGTCGCGCTAGGAGCAGCCGGGGTGGCGGCGGCCACACTGGCCGCCTACGCGGGCACCTTCCGCGCACCGTTCATATTCGACGACCGGGTGTGGATCTTGGGCGGCTCCGTCGCTCACGGGCCTTACGGGGCGACGGCTGGTAGGCCCCTGCTGAGTCTTTCCTTTGCGTTGAACCGGGCCGTCGGCGGGACGGGTCCCCTCGGCTTCCACATCGTCAACGTCGCCATCCACGTCGCCGCGTCGGTCGTGCTTCTGGGGATTGTGCGGCGAACGCTATGCCTGCTGCCCGGGCTTTTTCCAAGGCCGGTCGACAGGCTTGCGCCGGCGGTGGGGGCGGCGCTCCTTTGGGCGCTGCACCCGATCAACACGGAGGCTGTCACCTACATTAGCCAGCGTTCGGAGTCGCTGGCGGGTCTCCTGTGCTTCGTAGCGCTCTACGCCTTCATCCGGGCCTCGGGCGGCGGCGGCCGCGCGGGATGGCTCGTCCTTTCCGCTGCGACCTGCGCGATGGGCATGGCGGTCAAGGAGACAATGGCGGCGGTGCCGCTGCTGATCCTTCTCTACGACCGGACCTTTGTGTCCGGGGCCTTCGTTCGTGCCCTTGGGGAGCGCGGGCGCTACTACCTCTCCCTCGCCCTGGGCTGGGCCCTACTCGGAACGCTCATGTCGGCCGCGGGACCACGGGGCGTCGGATTCGGTCTGGGGTACACGTCCCTCTCCTACGGGCTGGTCGAGGCGTGGGTGATCCCGCATTACCTCGGCCTCTGCGCCTGGCCCCATCCTCTGGTGTTCGATCGGGGCGCGGACCTGGTGGCCTCGGCCCGCGAGACCGCCCCATGGGCCTGCGTGACCGCGGCTGCGCTCGGCGGCGCCGTGTTGGGCGTCCTCCGGCGAAGCCCCGCGGGTTTCGCCTGGTCGGCCTTCTTCCTCGCGCTCGCCCCGTCCTCAACCTTCGTGCCCGTCGCGTTCCAGCCGATGGCCGAGCACCGCCTCTACGTGCCCCTTGCCGCCCTTGCCGCGCTCGTCTCGGCCTCGGTCTGGTCCCTCCTGGGCCGCCGGAGCGCGCCCCTCCTTCTCGTTGCGGCGGCCTCCCTCGGGGTGGCGGCCTTCCTGCGAAACGGGGACTACCGCGACCCGGTCATCCTGTGGGCGGACACGGTCAGGCACGCGCCGGACAACGAGCGCGCCAGGCTGGCGCTGGCGGAGTGCCTTTCGGGGGCCGGCCGCGACGCCGAGGCCGCGGGGCAATACGGCGAGGCGCTCCGGATAGCCCCGGGCGACGCCGATGCGCGCCTCGGGCTAGTGGGCGCCCTCGTCCGCGCGGGGCGCCTCGACGAGGCGTCGGCCGAATTGCGGATGGTCTCGCCCTCCGTGCTCAAGGGCGCGGACTTGCACGTCCTTCTCGCCCGCGCGCTGGACCAGGCGGGACGCCCGGCAGAGGCCGCCGCCGAGTTCCGGCGCGCCGCCCAAATCAACCCCGGCGTCTCCCCCTAGCGAAGGTTGTACTTTAGGATCGCCCAGAGCGCCCTGAACCCGTCGCGCCAGCCGATCTTCTTTCCCTCGGCGTAGGAGCGCCCGTAGTAGCTTATCCCCATCTCGTAGATCACGACGTTTAGCTTTGAGACCTTGGCCGTGATCTCCGGCTCGAACCCGAAGCGGTTCTCCTCTATCTGGATCCGCTGCAGCACGTCGCGGCGGAACACCTTGTAGCAGGTCTCCATGTCGGTGAGGTTGAGGTTCGTGAACATGTTCGAGAGCAACGTCAGGAACTTGTTGCCGACCATGTGCCAGAAATAGTGGACCCGGTGGGGCTCTCCGCCCATGAAGCGCGAGCCGAACACGACATCGGCCTTTCCGTCCTCGATCGGTTTCATGAGCTTGGAGTACTCGTCGGGGTCGTATTCAAGGTCGGCGTCCTGGACGATCACCGCATCGCCCGTCGCCGCCGCGAAACCGGTCCTGAGGGCGGCGCCCTTTCCCTGGTTCACCTCGTGGTAGATGATCTTGTCGACCAAGGACTCGATCTGGGTCCTCAGCACGTCTCGGGTGCCGTCCCGGGAGCAGTCGTCCACGATGATGATCTCCTTGTCGGGGTAGGGCGAGCTGCGCACGCGCTCGACGAGGGTCCTTATGGTCCTGGCCTCGTTGTAGCAGGGGATGACGATCGAGAGCTTCATTCGCGAAAGGCGACTACACTGCAACGCGGCGCCAGCCAACGGAAGCTTTTATGCGACGGGGCCGCTGAGGAAATCCCGTATTGAGGTGGGCCCCGATTCGGTTAACCCAGAGCGGGTGATCGACTCCCAAGCCCCACGACCCGGCACCCTCTGGCCCGCGCTTCTCGCGGCCGCCGCAGTTGTCGCCGGACTGTTCGCTCTCGTCTCGCTCAGCAGGCCCTACGTCGGCACCCACCCGGCCGTCGAGGAGCCCTACAACTTGATGGTCGAGGGTTTCCGGTCGGGGCACACCTGGTTGGCGAAGGGGGCCCCGCCCGCGCTCGCGGCCGCGCCGAACCCGTACCTGTTCACCGCGTACAGGCCCTACCTCGGCCCGCCGTGGAACCTGATAGACCTTAGCTACTACCGGGGGCACCTCTACGCGTATTTCGGCGCGACCCCCGCCGTGGTCCTGTTCTGGCCGTACCGTCTCGTCACCGGGTCGGCGCTCCCCCAATCCGCCGCCGTCCTCGTTTTCAGCGTGCTGGGCTACGCGTTCTCCCTGGGTATCGGGGTCGCCGTGTGGAGGAGGTATTTTCCTGGTGTCGGCGCATGGGCGGGCGCCCTGCTCGCTCTCCTGATGGGGTCGGTGACGACGCTCCCCGTGTTCGTCGTGCGCCCTGGACTCTACGAGGTATCGATAAGCTGCGCTTTCGCCCTGGTCATGATCTCGCTCTCGGCGCTGTGGCGGGCCTGGCACCGCGAGGGAGCCACCTGCGCCTGGCTGGCGGTGGCGAGCCTCGCCTTCGGCCTGGCGGTCGGCTCCCGGCCCTCCCTCCTCTTCGCCTCCGCGGTCCTGTTCCTGCCCGCTTTGGCGTCACTCTGGTCGGCGCTGCGCACGCGCCAGCCCACCCCATGGAGGGCCGAGCTCGCGGCCACCCTCTTGCCGATCTCGGCTGTCGGGCTGGCCCTGGCCGCATACAATTACGCCCGGTTCGGCAGCGCGTTCCAGTTCGGGCACGACTACCAGCTCTCGGGTAACAACGTCTACGGCACGCGTTCATTCTCCCCGGGTTTCGTGTGGGACAACATCAGGCTCTATTTCCTCGAGCCCGTCAGGTGGCACGCGGGCTTTCCCTTCGTCTGGGAGCCGGCAATGCCGCGTGTCTCGATGGGCCACCTGCCGGTCGAGTTCTTCTTTGGGACGCTCACGAACCTGCCGGTGCTCCTGGCCGCGGCCCTCGTGCCCCTGGCCTGCGCGGGCACCGGCCGGGTCCAGGGCAGGTCCCTCTCCGGGGTGGCGCTCGTTCTTTCGGGCCTCTTCCTCATCGTGGCCGCGACGATCTGCTCCTATGCCGGGGCGACGAGCCGCTACCTCCTCGACTTCATCCCGGCCCTCGCGCTCCTCTCCTGGATCGGATTCCTCGGCCTGGAGAACCCGCGCGGCCGGGCGGTGGCCGCGACCACGGGCGTCTTCACGTTCCTCCGGGGCGCGGTGCTCGGCGCTCTCGCCTTCTCGGTCGCGGTCGCCTGGCTCCTGGCGTTCGCGCTCAGCGGCTTCTACCGGGGCGCCGAGGGCGCGATGGCCCTCCTGAACGAGGGAAAGGTCAGCGAGTCGGTGGCCGCCTACGGGAAGGTGTGCCGGATCAACCCCGACTTCAGGGCCCAGGCCGAGCTCGCCGTCGGTGCGGCCCTCCTGGGCCAGGGCAAGGTGCAGGAGTCGGCCGGCTACCTCCGCCTGGCCGTCGTCCATTCGCCGGAGGTTGCGGCCGCGTCGCTCAACCTCGGGCGCGCCTATCTCAAGCTCGGGCAGTTCGGCGAGGCGGCTGAGGCCCTTGGTAGGGCGGCCAAGCTCGATCCCCTCGACTGGGAGGCGGAGGCGGACCTGGGTGTCGCGCTTGCGAGGCTCGGCCGGCTGCGGGAATCCGCGGACCATCTTTCGGCGGCGCTCAGGCTCGACCCCAGCCAGGAGCAGGTCCGGGCGAACCTCCGGGCCGTCGAGTCCGTCATCGGACCGCGCAAGCCCTAGCCAGGGGGCCGCGGGCTGCCGCCCGTTGCCGCGATTTAACCCAATTTGCGGCGGCGGGAATTGCCAACGGGCGGGGTTTGCGCCCTTTCTAGTCCCGGCGATGGGTCCCTATTCGTGCAGCGTCGGCGCGAGGCGCCACACGTTCAGCTCGCTCCGCGAGCTCATGGCGAAAGCCACCCCCCATCGCTCGGGTGACGTGCTTGCCGGCATAGCCGCGCATTCCGACGAGGAGCGTGCCGCGGCCCAGGCGTGCCTCGCGGACGTCCCGCTTCGCACCTTCATCGATGAGCCGCTGATCGCCTACGAGACGGATGAGGTCACCCGCCTGATCGTGGACACGCACGACGCGGGGGCATTCGCACCGTTGGCCTCGCTCAGCGTCGGCGAATTCCGCGACTGGCTGCTGGACTACGACACCACCGGCGAGGAGTTGAAAAGCGTGGCGCGGGGTGTCACGCCCGAGATGGCCTCGGCGGTGTCCAAGCTCATGGGCAACCAGGACCTAGTCCTTGTTGCCCAGAAGCGCAGGGTGGTGACGAGGTTCCGGGGAACCCTGGGCCTGCCGGGCCGGCTCTCCGTCCGCCTCCAGCCGAATCACCCGACCGACGATGCCCGGGGCATTGTTGCCTCGATCATCGACGGCCTTCTCTACGGATGCGGGGACGCGGTGATCGGGATCAATCCAGCGACCGACAGCGCCGATTCCGCGGAGGACCTCATCCGCCTGCTCGACAGCCTCATCACCCGCTACGAGATCCCGACCCAGTCGTGCGTGCTCGCCCACGTGACCACCCAGATGGAGGTCATCCGGCGCGGTGCCCCGGTGGACCTCGTCTTCCAGTCTGTCGCGGGCACCGAGGCAGCCAACCGCAGCTTCGGGATAGACCTCGGCATGCTGGCCGAGGCGAAATCGGCGGCCCTCTCGCTGCACCGCGGCACCTTGGGCGAGAACCTGATGTACTTTGAGACCGGGCAGGGATCCGCCCTGTCCGCCGCGGCGAACCACGGGGTGGACCAGCAGACCTGCGAGGCGAGGGCCTATGCGGTCGCGCGCCACTACGATCCACTCCTGGTCAACTCGGTCGTGGGCTTCATCGGTCCGGAGTACCTTTACGACGGCAAGCAGATCATCCGGGCCGGCCTGGAGGACCACTTCTGCGGTAAGCTCCTCGGTCTGCCCATGGGGATGGACGTGTGCTACACGAACCATGCCCAGGCCGACCAGGATGACATGGACACGCTTCTCACGCTGCTCGGCGTCGCGGGCTGCAACTTCATCATGGGCGTGCCCGGCGCCGATGACGTGATGCTCGGGTACCAGTCGACGTCGTTTCACGACAGGCACTACTTGAGGCAGGCCCTCGGCCTGAGGCCGGCTCCGGAATTCGAGGCGTGGCTCATGCGGATGCAAATCCTGGACAACGGCGGTGCACTCCGGAGGATCGCGGACGGCCACCCATTGCTTGAATATGGAGGCGCCTGAACTCCCGGCTTCCCCGTCCGGCCGTGACCCTTGGCACGGGCTGTCGCGGTTCACCCCGGCGCGCATCGCCCAGGGCAGGGCGGGCGGGAGCCAGCTGACCAGTTCCCGCGTGGAGTTCAGGATGGCCCATGCTCTGGCCCGGGACGCCGTCTCCCGCGACTTCCATCCGGCCGCGATCGAGCAGGGCCTGCGGGCAGCGGGAATGGACTCCCTCCGGATTTCCACCAACGCCGGCGACCGGCAGACGTTCCTGAAGAGACCGGACCTCGGCCGGGTGCTCTCGCCCCACTC
>CAISPT010000338.1 GCA_903887455.1 uncultured Opitutaceae bacterium
CGAACGCCAGGGTCGCCCTCGGCACGGCCTCTGCAAACCGCCCGCTCGAGTAGTAGAGGATTCCGAGGTTCACCCAGGCCCTGAGGAACGTGGGGTAGCGGTTCACCGCCGCCCGGTAGTTGGCCTCTGACTTGTCGTTCATGCCGGCTGCGTAGTAGGCGTTGCCTAGGATGAACTGGAAGGCGGGGCTCGGCTGCTCCTTGTCGCCCATCATGGCCTCGAGAAGCTTGAGCGCGAAGGTGGGGTTCTGGGAAAGCATCGAGACCACCTTCTGGTAGAGCGCATACTCCTCCTCCGTCATCTCGGGCTCCCTCTCCTTCAGGAAGGAGCTCGACTCGTTGATGATCCTCTTCGGGTCGAGCACGGGCTCCGAGGCACGGACCGTGCTGCCGGCCAGGGCCAGCAGAAGGGCGAGGAGCGCGATCTTTTGGGGTTTCATGGGGCTAGAGGGTGAACTTCGAACCTTCGGTCCACTTGTACCAGATCAGCTGCTGGACCATGCACTTGACCTTGCGGCCCTTCTTAATCGCGGGTGAAAAGACCCACTCGTCCCGGACGCACTCGAGGACGATCTTGTCGAAGGCCGGGTTGCCCGACGGCTTGAGGACCCGGATGTTCGAGACGGCCCCCTCGGTGTCGATCACAAGAAGGAGCGTCGTCCGCAATGCTTCGGCATTGTCGCGCGTGTTGCGCGACACCCGTGCTATCGTCTTCACAAGCGCGGTTGGTACCTGGTCAACCTCGCTCTGCTGGTAGATGTGCTGGATGTCCTGGAGCGGTCCTGCCTTCGGCTTAAGGTCCGAGAACATCTGGCTGAACTGGATGGTGGCCTTTGGCGGCAGATCCGTGGGAGGGATGATCTTGTCCATGTCCGGCGGGACCACCGCAATCCTGACCGGGCTGTCGGAGGCCCCTATCTCGATTCCGGTGAGGGGCGAGGACAGGCTCGGCTGGTCCGGATGGACCTCCACCTTCGGGGGCGGCGGCTCCGCGATGGCTGAGACGACCCTCGCGTCCTCGATCTCGACGAGGGGCGCTGCCTCGGGCCTCCGCTCGAAGTGGGCCACGCAGAGAAAGATGGCAAGGGTCAGCCCGACACCGAGCCCCAGGCACAGCGCCTCGTCGGCGAGCCTAGCGGCCCCCTGCCTCTCCTCAATGAGCGTAAGTACATCCTCCATGGCCGCGTCCCTAGCGCCCGTCCGCCCGCGTCGTGGCGAACTCGACGTGCTGGATGCCCGAGCGCTTCGCCTCGGAGTACACCGCTGCGAACACGCCGAGGTTCGACGTGCGGTCCCCGCGGATGATCAGCGAGGGGAACCGCCCGATCGCCGCCTGCTTGATTAGGCCCGACACCTGGTCCACCCGGACCTCCTGTCCGTCGAAGTAGATCCTGTTGTCCGAGGAGATAGCGATCAGGAGCGAACTCTGGTCGCCGCTAAGGGAACCGCTCACGTCGGGCTTCTCGACCTCTATCCCGGGATCGTTCACGAAGGCGCTGCTCACCATCAGGAAGATCACGAGCACCATGATGCAGTCCACCATCGGCACCATGTCGATGTGGGTGACCTCGAACCGGCTCCTGTTGCTCCTGCCGATCACGCGTTCACCCCCTGCTCGATCTCGTTGAGACGCTGCAGGTACTTCCGCAGGCTGCGGTGGGCGAGGTGCACCACCAGGAGCGCCGGAATCGCGACGACGAGCCCCGACTCGGTGGCGACGAGCACCTCGGAGATCCCGCGGGCCAGGCCCTCCATCGTCTTCTCGGCGGAGTGCCCGGCAAGGCTCTCAAACGTTGTCACCATTCCGCTAACGGTCCCGAGGAGCCCGAGGAGCGGCGCCGCCGCGATCATCGAGCCCAGGACCGCCCGCTGCTGCCGGAAAGACTCGCCTGCGTCCTCCCGGGCACGCCTGAGGACCGGGATCATCCGCTCGTCGGCGGAGACCATCGCCTCGAGCTTGAGCCGCGAACGCCTGAGCGCCAGCAGCAGCTTGAAGCAGCGGGAATAGAGGACGACCGACAGGGCTAGAATGGCCACCATGACGGGCCCGCCCTTCCCCACCATCTCGTAGAGCGCGGTCATGGCACGACGGGCTTGCCCTCCGACTTTGCAGTCTGGACGGCGGTCACGAACTCGAGCGCGTAGCGCTCGAGGAGCGACAGGTTCTTCTGGATCCGCTGGGAGAGGAACCCGTGCGCGATCAGCGTGGGTATCGCCACCACCAGGCCGAGTTCCGTCGCGACGAGCACCTCGGAGATGCCGCTTGCAAGTTTCCCGGCGTTGCCCGTGCCGAAGACCGTGATCAGGGCGAACGTCTTCACCATGCCGACCACGGTGCCGAGAAGTCCCATGAGCGGCGCAGCCGTCGCGATCACCGCCAGGAGCGGGAGGCGCCTCTCAAAATGAAGGCGCTGGCGGAGGAGGACAGCTTGAAGGTGCTCCTCGAGGATCTCCGCGGGGCGGCCGCTGTGCTTTAGGCCTGCCTCGAAGAGCTCGCGGACAGGCGCCTTGAGCGCCTTAACGGCCTTGTCTGCGGCGTCCCGGGAGCCGCCTGAAACGGTCTCAAGGAAGACCCTGACCCCGGCAGGCGGATCGACCGCCAGCTGCCTGAGATCGGCAACCTTCTGGAGGATCATGATGAGCGAGAGCAATCCGACTCCGATGATCGCGTAGGCCACGACCCCTCCCTTCTGGATGTGCTCAAGGACCGTGCCCTGGGTCTCCCTGAGCCGGAGCGCCTTGCCCCCGGAGGCGTCCGCAGGCGCGACGCCGGCCTTGCCCGAAAAGAAGGCCGCGGCGTCCTCCGGCCGCCAGCCGGGCAGCTCGTAAGCGACGGGATAGGCGGAGCCGGCGCGGGGGCGCACCGTTCCGGCGCCACCGCCCGAGTCCGGGGCGAAGTAGGTCTCGGGACCGACAAAGGCGAAGGTTCCCTTCTGGACTTGGTTGCCGCCGGCAACAAGCGAGCTGCCCTTCGCGGAGTAGCCACCGAGCTCCCTGCGGGTCCTTTCAAGAAGGAATTCGGCAATGTCGGCCGATGCCTGCCCGTTCGGGCCCGAGGCCGTGTCGTCGAGCTTCTGTCCGAGAGCCTGTACCCTGTCGGCGAGGGTCTGGGACTCGCCCGGAGCCATGGCGTCGCTGAAGGCAGCCAGGCCGTCGTGGGCGAGCGTGCCCACGTAGGAGGTGTTCTTGCGCACGGCGTCTAGGTCCATCAGCAATTTCCGCCGCTGCTCGGAAAATTCCTCCTGACCCGTCTCGAGGCGCTCGATCTGGCTCTGGGCTGCAACGATCCGGTCCTCCGCCGCCCTCATTTCCTTCAGGAGCGGGGCCTTCTCGTCGGCGATCCGGGTTCGGGCGCGGGTAAGCTCGTCCGCAGCCTTTGCCAGCCGCCCTCCGTAGTCGGCTGCCGCGCGCTGGGAAGCCTCCGCGAACGTCTCGGCCCGTAAGGACAGCGATGAAAGGAGGGCGCAGCCCAGGAGGATGATGCGGATCGGTGTCTTCATCGGCGTCATTTGCCGGCCGTTTCCGCGAGGGGCTGTCCGACCGACGCGGGCACCGCGACAAAGTCGGGGTCGGCCTTGTCGTTGTAGACGGCGACCAACCGGGTGACGGACTTCACGGCCTCGGGTCGCGGTTCCCACTGCCATCCCCTGGGCCCGGGCGAGCCGTACCATGCCTTCCCGGCCGCCCGGTCGAGGGCGTAGGCGTGCGCCAGCCCCCAGTAGATCACCTCGAGCGACTTGGTGCCCTGCTCGCCCTCGATCGCGAGTACCTCCTCGCCGCAGGTCACGGTGTGGTTGAACAGGGCGCAGCGGTTAAGCATCGTCATTACGAGCTGCATCCGGTCGCCGGCCCCGAGCGCCGGGTTGGAGATGCTCCTGTAGGGGAGCTCGAGGGCCTCGGAGAGCCGCGGGGGGAGCATCGGCCGAAGCTCGATAAGTTTGGACGAGAGCGCCCCGAGGCGGTCCTCGGTGGCCTTCAGGTCCTCAGCAGCTGCCTGGTTCTTCTCCTTCAGCGAATCAATCTCCTCGCGGTCCTTGGCGGTCTTCGCCTTAAGGTGGTCCCGCTTCTCCTCCAGAAGGTCCGCTCGGTCCTTGAGACCGTTGACGGTCGATTCCAAAAGGGGCCGCGACGACAGCCAGTCTCCCTCGATCCGCGCGGTCTCCAGGCGCACCTTTATCCACTCGCCTGCGGCCTTCTCCCCCGGCTCCAAGGGATTGCTATCACTCTGTGCAAACAGAACCCCGCACGCGAGAACGGCGGCGGCTCCAACAAGGTGAAGGAGGCGGTATCGGCTCATTTTGGTGGAAATCTCAGGAACTCCGAGACCCGGGCATCATGGCGTGCCCACAGTGACCCGATGTAACGGCAGCTAGGGAATTTGTCATGGGGTGTGACGTGATGTCGCGGCGCACTCCGGCCATCGGGCCGACTGGGGACATTGGCCGTAGGTGCGGGGTAGCGGTCGACGCTAGTGGAGCGGAATCGGCTTAGGCAACGAGTTTAGCTTATCCAAAACCCGGGGGGCCCGAGGTCGGTCTTGCGTCGGAGCCAAACCCGTCAATCCATCGTGCATCCCGTGAAAATTACACCCCTGCTCGTTTTTCTCGTTCTCGCCGCCGCAGCCCCCGCTGAGGACCTCGCGGTCTTCGGCAGGGAAGAATTCTACCCCGCAGGGAAGGCGGGAGGACCAGGCGACCGCGAGCGCCACGCGTTCTTCAGGGCCTATTCCGACGACGTCGCCGCGCACCGCCCGCTTGAAACCACGATGGACCTTGTTAACCCGCCAAGCTGGGGGAAGACGGTGAGCGCTGGGACTCGTGGCTTCATAAGCTTCCACCCTGCGTTCGCTGGAGGCTTCGTTTGCCGGCTTTTGCTGGACGGCCTCGCCCCGGGCCACCGCTACATCCTGACCCTGAACGGAAACCCCCAGAGGGCCGGCAACGCGCTTCTTCCCTCCTCCGTCCCGGGAAACGAGGCGGAGAAATACTACGACTTTCTCTTCATTACGACCGACGCAAAGGGCCATTTTGACGGCGGGTTCGGCGTGTTCCTTCGGCCCGGCGCCTACGACGTCCGGTACTACGTGAAGGACGCCAGCGACTTTAAGATAGTGCTCTACCGCGACTTCTTCCCATTCACGGTCAGGTGACAGAAGGCGCCTGAACCGCCTACTGGCCGTAAGAGTCCAGGGAGCGCCGGCCCCCCTCAGATCGGCCGTCCTAGGAAAGCCGAACCTCGATCTTCGCCGCTTCGGGAAGGCCAAGCGTGGCCTCGCCCTCCTTCAGGTCGCACCGCACGACGCCGCTGGCAGGGTCCCGCTCGCGCACCCGCACGCGCGACCCCGGCATTAGGCCCGTCCGCTGGATGAACTCGAGGAAGGGGGCGCTCTGGTCGAGGATGCGGTCGACGCGCAGCTGCCTCTGCGGTTCGCAGCTGGCGAGGGTGACGCCCTTGCCCCGCGCGAGGAGGAGGGACTTCCTGCTGGGTATCGGGTCGCCGTGGGGGTCCGAGGCAGGGTGGCCGAGGAGGGCGTCGATCCTGAGGAGGACGCGGTCCGAGATCGCATGCTCGAGGGCCTCAGCCTCCTCGTGGACCTCCTTCCAGTCCATCTGTAGGACCTGGACGAGGAAGGTCTCTACCAAGCGGTGCTTGCGCACGACGGCTAGGGCGTGGGCCCGGCCCTCAGCGGTCAGCCGGACGCCCTCACGGGGCTGGTGCTCGAGCAGGCCGCGAGACGCCATCGACTTCACCATCGTGGTGATTGTGCCCGGGGTCACCCCGAGCGCATCCGCGAGCGCACCGGTCGAGACGACACCGCCCTCGTCGACGGAGCGCACGAGTATCGCCTTAAGGTAGTTCTCGACCGTGCTCGTCGGCATCGCTTGAGGGAATTGAAGAAGTCTTTGAAAACAAACGTATTTTGTCTTTGACGACTCAAAGAGCATATTTCTATATATCGCAATCCAAAACTCTGGCAATCAACCTCAGTCCGTACAAGAGGCGCCGCCCACGACCGAAAAGGGGGCTGTGTCCCTGGAGGGATTTCACCGGAGCGTCCTGACACCGCTGCCGTCGGCGCGTCCATGGAGGCAGTACCTGGCCTTCGCCGGGCCCGCGCTCCTAGTGAGCGTCGGCTACATGGACCCCGGCAACTGGGCGACCGACCTACAGGCGGGGGCCGAGTTCAAGTACACCCTGCTCTGGGTGATCGGGCTCTCCAGCCTGATGGCCATCTTCCTGCAGGTGATCGCGGCGCGCCTGGGTATCGTGACCGGGCGGGACCTGGCCCAGTGCTGCAGGGACTTCATGCCCCGGTGGACCCGGTGGCCCAATTACCTGAGCTGCGAGCTCGCGATAGCGGCGTGCGACCTGGCTGAGGTGCTAGGGAGCGCCGTGGCTCTCCACCTGCTCTTCCCGAGGATCTCGCTCCTCGCCGCTGTGCTGATCACGTCGTTGGACGTGGTGCTGCTCCTTTCCCTGCAACGCTTCGGCATCCGGATGATCGAGGCCGTCGTGCTGGTCCTCGTGGCGACGATCGCGGCCTGCTACTATATCGAGATCTTCGTCCTCCCGCAGACGCAGCCCGATTTCCACGAGATGGCGCGAGGGCTTCTGGCGCCGGACCTCGTTTCGTTCGTGCAAAGGAAGGACCTAGTCTTCCTCGCCATCGGGATCATCGGCGCCACGGTGATGCCCCACAACCTGTACCTCCACTCGGCGCTCGTGCAGACGCGCCGGATAAAGGGGGACCCGGTCTCCATCCGCCAGGCGGTCCGGTACAACACGATCGACACCACTGTGGCCCTATCGACGGCCTTTCTCGTGAATGCGGCAATCATGGTGCTGGCGGCTGTCGTTTTCTACGGCCACAGCGATGTGGTCCTGCCCTCGGGACAGGTGGTCACCTTCACCCCCGACTCCGACTGGATCCAGATCGCCTACGTCACGCTAGCTCCGCTGGTAGGCAAGGTGGCGGCGGCCCTTCTTTTCGCCGTCGCGCTCCTTGCGAGCGGGCAGAGCAGCACGATCACGGGCACCCTCGCGGGTCAGGTCGTAATGGAGGGATTCATGGACTGGAAGATCGCCCCATGGGTGAGGCGGCTGATCACCCGGCTCTGCGCCGTCACCCCCGCGGTCATCCTCATTGCGCTCAGGGGCGGCCGCAGCATGACCGAGCTCCTGACGCTCAGCCAGGTCGTCCTCGCCATCCAGCTCCCGCTCGCGATGTTCCCGCTCCTGTGGTTCGCCGGATCAAGAAAGCGGATGGGGGACGGTCGCATAGGCCCGCTCCTCCTCACGGCTGGATGGGCGTCCTGCCTGGTCATCACGGCACTCGACATCTTCGGTTTGCCGGACGCCTTCCGGGACGCCGTCGCCGTGTTCACGAGCTAGCCGCTCCGACACGCGGGATTGGATACTCGGGCCAGCTTGGCTACGCTGCGTGCCCAGAGTCGCCCTACTCGAATGAAACGCCCCCTTTTCATCGTCCTGTCCCTTGCCTGGGCCTCCGCTGTCAGCGCGGGCCCGCCGTTTGTGACCGATGACCCGGAACCCGTCGATCTCCGGCATTACGAACTCTACCTTGCCTCGCAGTACCAGCATTCGTCCCGCGACGCGGGTGGAACCTTGCCGCATGTCGAGTTCAACTACGGCATCATTCCCGAAACGCAGTTTCACGTGATTGCACCCCTGGCCTTCGACGCTCCCGCCGGCGCTCCGCGCCAGACCGGGTACGGCGACACGGAGCTTGGGCTCAAGTACCGCTTCCTCGGCGAGACCGATGACCGTCCCCAGTTGGGCGTCTTCCCCCTGGTCGAGCTCCCGACGGGCGACAGCTCCCGCGGACTTGGCGCCGGGCACACCCAGATCTATCTGCCGCTTTGGGCGCAGAAGACCTCTGGAAAATGGACCTGCTACGGCGGGGGCGGATATTGGATAAACCCCGGCGCCGGCAACCGGGACTGGTGGTTTGCGGGCGCCGTGGTCCAGCGCCAGGTCCTGCCGAACCTCGCCGTGGGTGCGGAGGTTTTTCACGAGACCGCGAAATCGGACTCCGTCGGACCGGACACGAGGGCAAACCTAGGCCTTACCTGGGACTTGAGTGAAGGAAGCCACATCCTTGCCTCTGCCGGACCCGGGCTCAGCGGAGCCGCCGGCTACCAGACGTACGTCGCCTTCCAGCTCACCTGGGGCCCGGGAAAGTGATGCCTAGGGCGCCGT
This sequence comes from uncultured Opitutaceae bacterium, assembly GCA_903887455.1. Lineage (GTDB taxonomy): Bacteria > Verrucomicrobiota > Verrucomicrobiia > Opitutales > Opitutaceae > Palsa-1447. Next base: position 8,220 of record CAISPT010000338.1, read on the forward strand.
CTTCCGCGGGGACAAAGTAGACAGGATCACCGGGAGCAAGACGAGGACCAGCGGCATCTGCAGTATCAGGCCCGAGATGATGGCGATCGCCAGGGGCTTTTGCATCGCGGATCCGGCGCCGATCCCGAGCGCCAGGGGAACGAGCGCGAGAATGGCCGCAAAGGTCGTCATCGCAATGGGCCTCATGCGGTTCACACCCGCCTCGATAAACGCATCCCGGGGGTCCTCCGAGTCAGGTAACGAGGCGAGCTCCGAGACGTAGAAGATCGCGACCTCGGTTGCGATGCCGACGATCATCGTCATGCCCATCATGGAGGAAATATTGAGCTCGGTCCGGGTGACCCAAAGGCCAATGGTCACCGCCGAGAGCGCCAGAAGGGTGGTGACGAGCATTGCCGCGGCTGTACGGAGGTTCTCGTAGAGGAAGAGGAGCAGAAGGAACACGAGGGCCACGGCGCCGCCAAAGACCGCGATCAGACCAGCAAAGGCAGATTGCTGCTCGGCGTAGGTGCCGCCCAAGGTTGCGTAGACGCCAGCGGGCACGACGCCCTTTTGCGCAAGGGCGGCCTTCACGTCGCGGATCGTCGACCCGAGGTCGCGCCCCGAGATCCTTCCGGTGACGGCAATCATGCGCTTCAGGTCGTCGCGGTCGATCTGCGGCTGGCCTACGACCGTGGACACCGAGGCCACGCGCCGGAGCGGGAAATAGTGCCCGTCGGGGGCCCTTATCCTCAGGTCCTCGACGGCAGCCTGGGTCCGCCGGTACTTGAGTGGTATCCAGGCGCGAATGCCGATCAGCTTCGGGTCCCGCTCAATTTTCGTAGAGGTCGGCGACCCCTCAAGGAGCGCGTCGACAGCGTCCGTGACCGAGGACGGGTCCATCCCCTCGACGGAGGCCCTCACGGGATCGACGACGATCGTCATCGCGTCGCCGGCAAGGACGATGCCGGTCTGGACGTCGACCACGCCCTTTATCCGACCCATCGCGTCGACCACGCTCTTGGAAGCATCGGCCAGTTTCCCTCCGTCGTCGGCATAGAGCTTGATCTCGATCGGCTGCGGCACCGCCGTCAGGTCGCCGATTTCGTCCTCCATCAGCTGCGCCATCTCGACGTCGAGACCGGGAACGCTATTCACGATTCGGCTGCGCACCTCGTCTATCACCTCCCCGATGTCGCGCCTGGGCGCTCCCTTGAGGCGCACAAAGAAGTCCCCCTCGTTGGCCTCGGTGATGCCCCCGCCAAGCTGGGCACCCGTGCGCCGGGAATAGGTTTGGACCTCCGGCGTGTCCCGCAGGATCACCTCGACCAGCCGGAGGAGGCGGTCGGTCTCCGTGAGCGACGTCCCCGGCTCCGCCTTGTAATCGAGGATGAACCCGCCCTCGTCCATGGAGGGCATGAATCCCGAGCCGACGTTCCGGTAGCCCACCCAAGCGGCGACGAGGAGCGGGATGATGCCAAGAAGGACAAGCGCAGGCCTGGCCAGGAGCCTTCGCAGGAGGGACGCGTACCAGCGGTGGACGGCCTCGGTGGCACGGCCCCCTTCCTCCTGGGCGGCGTCATGCTCCGTCAGCAGGTGGTCGGCCATGATGGGCACCGCAAGCCAGGCTACGAGGAACGAGACCAAGAGGCTGGCCGCCATCGTCACAGACAGGGCCTTGAAAAAGGCCCCGGTGACACCCGAGAGAAACGCGAGCGGCGCGAAGATGATGATCGTCGAAAGCGACGAGGCCACCAGCGGGCGGGTGAACTCGGCCGCGGCCGACCAGACGACGCCGGCATGTGCTCCTGTGCGCCCCCGCAGCCTTCGGATCACGTGCTCCACCATCACGATCGCGTCGTCGATGATCAGTCCCACCGCGGCGGCCATGCCGCCCAGCGTCATGATGTTGAAGCTGCTGTGGATGAGCTTCAGGAGGAGGACGGTCGCGGCGAGGACTGCCGGGACGCAGACCATCGCGATCAGCGTCACCTTTCCGTTCCTGAGGAAAAGCAGAAGCACACCCCCCGCCAGGAAGATACCAATGAACACCGCGTCGCGCACGCTGCTGGCGGCGCCAAGGATAAGTTCGCTCTGGTCATACCAGTTGGCAATTTTGAGTCCCGGGGGCAGGTGGCCGGCAAATCCCGCCATTTTTTCGCGGACATCGCGGGCGATCTGCACCGTGTTTCCGTCAGGTTGCTGGTAAACCTCCAGAATGACCGCGTCCCGTCCGTCCGCCGTCACCCGCGTCCAGTTGGGAACCGTGGCTAGTTCCACGCTGGCGATGTCGCCGACCCGGAGGATCCCGGCCGCACTCTTTTGAAGCACCGTTGCCCTGATGGAATCCGAGTCGTCCAGCCGGTTGTCGACGATTGCCAGGTAGAGCTTGTCGTGGTCCTCAAGGCGGCCGACGGCATTGACCGTGTTGGCGCTAGAGAGCGCCTTGCTCACGTCGGAGAGCGAGAGGCCGTGCGCCTCAAGGCGCGCAGGGTCCACAAGGACGTGGTACTCGGCCTCCCGCCCGCCCTGGACTCTGATCTTTGCGACACCGGGCACCGTAGAGAGGAGCGGCCGGAGCTGGTAGTAGGCGACGTCGCGCAGCTTCACGGCGGAGATCTGGTCCGACGTCAAACTGTAGGCCAGGCTCGGGAACACGGTCGGGTCCATCCGCCGAACGTCAAACGTCGTCCCGGGCGGGAGCGACCTGAGCACCCGGTTGATGGCGGACTCTACCTGGAGCATCGCGGCCACCATGTCCGCGCCCCAGTCAAAGTTGACCGAGATGTCGCACGATCCACGGCTGGTCGTCGACCGTATGCTCCGGAGTCCCGGCACCGACCGCACCGCCTCCTCGATCGGGACCGTCACCTCGATCGCCATCCTTTCGGCGGGGCGGTCACCCGAGTCCAGATTGATCACTATCCTCGGGAAGTCCGCGTGCGGAAAAAGCGCGACCGGCAAAGAGAACGCCGCGGCAAGCCCGCCGAGGACCAGAAGGCCAAGGAGCCAAAGCACCGACGTGCGGTGCGCCTGCATCCACGCGGTCAGGTTCACGGCGACTTCTCCGTGTCGGGCTTGGCATCGGAGGGGGCCGCGGCTGCCACCGCCATCCCGTCCTCCAGCTCATAGTTACCGACGACAACCGCAAGGTCACCTGGGGCCAGTCCCTTCCCGGAGATCTCGACCTCCTGTTCCGCTGCGATCCCGACCTGGACGGGATGTTTCGAGGCCTTGCCGTCCTTCACGGTGAAGATCACCTGCTGGGCGTCGTCGGGCAGTACGGCCGCACGCGGCGCCAGAAGGGCCGTCTTCTCCCCCACATGGATCGAGGCGCGGACGTGCTCGCCCGCAAACCAGCCACCCCCCGCCGGAATCGAGACGCGGACATCGACCGCGCCGGAACCGGGGTCCAGCGCTGCACCCACCTGCCGGACGGTCCCGGCCACCTCCCCGGCGTCCGGCCGGCCAGGAGCCGACAGGGACACGGGCTGGCCCGCCCGCACCCGTGAGGCGTCCGTGGGTTCGACACCCAGGTGCGCCTCAAGGAGCGAAGCGCTGGCTACCGTCAGAAGGGAGGTGCCCGCCGGGACGTAGAGCCCCACCTGCGCGTCCACCTTTGAGATGATTCCCGGGCCTGCGGCGAGGATCCGCCCGTCCCCGGATTGTCCCCGGGACTCGATGCTCGCGAGGCGGGCGCGCGCGTCGTCGTCCGCCTGTTGGGCGACCAGCAGGTCCTGGCTCGTGGCTAGCTTTAGCTCGAACTTCTGGCGGGCCGACTGGAGCCCCTGCTCGGCGAGCTTGGCCGCGCTTCGGGCAGCGACGACCGCCAGCTTTGAGTCGGGGGTCCCCTGGACCTCAAGGAGCAGGTCCCCCTTGGCCACCGTGGCCCCAGGGGAGACCGCCACCCTCGTGACGACCGCGTCAAAGCCCAGTGCGACTCCCTGCGCTCCTGAAGGCGCAGGCTCGATCACCCCGAAGGCCTGCAGCGCGTCGACAATCTTCGCCGTCCTGAGCGGAGCCACCTGTACCTGGGCCACGGGCTTCTGCTCTTCGGCCGCCGCCTCGCCACGGGGCCTGACGGCGAACCAGACGGCCGCACCCGCGGCGCCGAGTGCCAGGACGATGAGGAGTTTTTTCATAGGGTGCCCGTTGGGGGGGATGTGTTGAGAGAGGGGCGTCCCGTGGCGATCTCCAGGGCCACCTCAAGCTCCGCGCGCTGCTGCTCGAGGAGGTCCTGCTCCATGAGGCGACCGGCAAGCGCGGCCTTGGCGTCGCGGTAGGCCAGCTCATCGGCATTGCGGGAGCGCCCGGCCTCCTCGTTTGCGGCGACGAGGCGCCTAAGGTCCGGCAGCGACGACGCAACGGTCGAAAGTTGGGCGTTCACGACCGAGAGACCGACAAGTGCCTGGCTGACCTGCGAACGGGCCTCGGCGACGCGGGCCACGTACTCGTCGAAGAGCTGCTGGCGGGTCGCCTTGCCCACGGCCACCTGCCCCTGGTTCCGGTCGAAAAGCGGGAGGTCGACCGTGACCGCCGCACCGCGGGTGTAGATGGGGGTCGTGTCGTTGGTCTTGTTGAGGCCCAGCCCAATCCGCGGGAACTGGGCGAGGACGGCGGCACGAAGCGAAGACTCCTGGCTCTCGTACCCGAGGCGAAGGGCGATCAGATCAAGCCGACGCTCCTCAAGGCCGTCCGAGAGTGCGGCCGCATCGGCCGGCGTCGCTGCGCCGGAGAAACCGGCGCGAGGGGGAGCTTTCAGGGCGACCACCGTTGCGGGCGGCATCGCGAGCGAGAGGTTGAGGGCGGCACGCTCGGAGGAGAGCTGCTGCTCCAGGTCGAAACGGGTGTTCTGCGCCTGCGTCCATGCATCCGTTGCTGTCGTGAGGTCTGAGGTCGTACGAAGGCCCCGTGAAACGGCCTTCCGGCTGAGCTCCACGGTGTCCGCAAGCAATTCTTCCACGGATCGGGCGAGCGGAAGCCTCCTCTGAAGCGAGAGTATGCGGTACGCGCGCAGGCGCGCATCCTGTGCGGCCTGCCATTCCTGCCATGCGATCGAAAGGTCGACCGATTTCGCTCCGGCCCTGGCGGCTGCGACCCGGTCGTGGTGGGCCAGGAGCGAGGTCACCTCCCAGGTGAGCCCGAGGGACTTCGCCGCCACCACGGCGGGGTCGTAGGCGCCGCGGGGCCGGTCGACCGAGTAGCCAAGCTGGGGATTGGGAAGGATGCCGGCCTGGAGTACCTGGGCTTCGGCCACGCCCCGCTGGTCGCGGAGCGCCCTGAGGTCCGGGCTCACGATCACCACCATCACCGCGATCTCCTCGGGCGTGAATCCCCCGCCCCCGTCTATCACGACGGGGGCCAGGAGCGGATGCTTGATTCGGGCCGCCTCGACCTTGATCGACTCCAGGGGCGCGGCCTCCAATGCCTTGTCCACCGATGCCCGGTCGATGGGCTTTGCCTCGTAGGTCGAGCATCCAGTCCACCCCAATGCCACGGCGGCGAGTGCGGGAAGCACCCGGAACGCGCCTGGACGGGCCTTGGTTCGGAGAGACAACATGGAACCGATATACAGAGTCTGCCTAAATTTTACCTGAATTTACAAGGACGCGGCCCTTCGGAAGGGCCCAGGGGCCGGCGGGCGCCGGGAACGCAGAGGGAAAGCGCCACAAGAAATTTCGCGGGATTCACGCGCCTAGAAGAGCATGGCTCGGGACCCCCCGGCGAACCCATTAATCCCGCGGCGGAAAAGTCGTGCCTGTACAAGCCGCAGGGGCGCATTCATCCTAGCCGGCGCCATGGGCTTAAACTCGGACCCGATTCAGCTCGGACGCCCCGCACCGGCGGACCCGCGGGCACTGCTGAATGAGCGGCTCCTTTGGCTCGGCGCACTCGCCCTCGTGCTCCTGTGCGCAACCGTGTTCCGCGAGGTGCCGGGCTTCGGCCTCCTCGCCTTCGACGACGACATCAACATCTCGCTAAACCCCCATCTGGGGAGCATCGGGAGCGGAAGCGTGGCCTGGGCCTTCACAGACATGAGCTACGTCCGGCGCTACGTGCCGCTGGGATGGCTGACCCTGCTGATGGTTCACGGGGCGAGCGGCCTCTCGCCGGCAGGCTACCATGCCGCCTCCCTCACCCTCCACACGCTCAACGCGCTTGCCGTGTTCTGGATCGGGACGCGCCTCCTGGCGGAGGCCCTGCCCTCGGCGGACCGGCGGCGGGTCATTGGCGCGGCCTGGGTCGGCGCCGCCTGGTGGGCCGTTCACCCGCTTCGCGTGGAGCTGGCCGCATGGGCCTCCGGAGTGCTCAACCTGCAGGGCGACTTCTTCCTGCTGGTGTCGTTTGCGGCATGCCTGGAAGGGGCCGGGGTCCTTTGCCTCGTTGCGTACGGCCTCTCGCTTCTGAGCTATCCGACGGGGATTGGCTACGTGGGGGCCCTTGTTGCCCTTGACGCCTACCGCAACTGGGAGGGTCTCTCTTCCCTGGAAAAATGGCTCACCCTGGTCGCTCGCCGGGGAGCTTGGCTGGCGCTCAGTGTCCTCGGCGGGGGACTCGCCCTGCTCGCCCAGGGGACGGCCAGCGGCATATGGACGACGGCCCTTCAGCCTGCGCTCGGCGCGGGAGCCCGGATCGTGCAGGTCGCCGAATCGCTCCTCATCACCTCGAGCAGGATCATAGTTCCTTCCGGCCTTTCGCCGATCTACGACACCTTTGTCGATTTCCACCCGGGGGCGCTGGCGGTCGCCGGCGCGCTTGCGGCGATCCTCATGGTCATCACCGCCCTGGTGCTCTTGTGCCACGGCCGGAACCGGGGCCTTCTGTGCCTCTGCCTGGCGTTCCTCTCCCTGGTTCTGCCGTACCTCGGATGGGGCTCCACGCTCCACAGCCCGAGCGACCGCTACGCCGAGCTTGCGTCGGTCGTTGTCGCTGTGGGTCTCGGCTGGGCCGTCGCCGTCTCCGGCAGGATGCTGACCGCGGCCGCCCTGGCAGTCATCGCGGCGCTGGGCGTCGCGAGCGCCCGCCTGGCGCCGGTGTGGCGGGGCGACCTTGAGCTCCTCCGTCGCGCCGAGAGCGTGATGACCCACCCGGAGGCCCGGGCCGAGATAGAGCTTAGGATCGGCAAGGTTCTCTTCCTTCGTGGCGACTTCGGTGAGGCCGAGCGCATCTCGCGCTCGGCGATGGCCACGCTGGGAATGCCCGCCACGGCCGAGCCGCTCTACGGTGCAAACGGGGCCAGGGACTACGCGGAGGCCGCCCCGCTGGCGGTTCAGCACAATGGCCTGGGCGTGGCCATGGCGCGCTCGGGGGACCTGCGTTCGGCAGAGCAGCATTTCAGGGCGGCACTCGAGGTGTCGCCGGATTTCCCGAAGGCCAACGTGAACCTTGCGCTGCTGCTCCTGAGCGAGGGAAAGGCCGACGAGCCCCTCCACTGCTACCTGACGGTGGCCCTTGCGCCGCAGGGCAGCGTGGATCCCCACGCCCTTAGGGCCATGATCCTTCGCCTCGCCGACGCCTACCGCCTCCGAGGCCGGCAGGATCTGGCCGAGGCGCTCGCCCAACGGGCGGCGCGCCTCCCCGGTTAGCGAGAAATCATTTCGCCGGAGCGGTGTCGGCGCGGAGCATCGCCCGGACGGTCTCGTCGCCCGGATCGAGGCGGAGTGCGAGCTCGTGCTCCGCCTTCGCCTCGTCCCTGCGCCCCAGGCCCAGCAGGACGTTGCCAAGCCAGAGGTGCGCGCGGGCATAGGAGGGAAAATCCCGGACCAGGGCCTCGAAGTGGCGCCGGGCCTCCTCGGGCCTTCCCGAGGTCGCGAGGATGACCCCCGAGAGGAGTCGCGACATCGGGTTTCCCGGGGAGAGGAACTGCGCGGTGCCGATCTCGTGCTCGGCGGCCGCCGCGTTGCCTCGGATCAGGAACTCCACCGCGTAGTCGTTGTGGTCGGCTGCGCACCGATCGACGCCGTAGAGGAGGGTAAAGGCGCCGGAGGCGAACGCGAGGGCGACCCAGGCCGAGCGAGCCGCGCGGAGCGCCGACCCGCCGAGCGTTGATTCGATCGAGAGCACGCCGACGCAGGCGAGGAGGGCTAGCGCGGGCGTGAACTCGACCTGGTAGCGGGAGCACGTCCCAAAGAAGAGGGAGACCAGAAGGAGGGAGCTGGCCGCCACCCACGCCGCCGAGGCGGCGAGCAGCCCGAGCGCAGGGTCCGCCCGTCCCTTCCGAAGGAAGGCGGGAACCGCCAAGGCGGCCCATAGGATCGGGGCGCCGAGCAGGATCCCGGAGACGTGCTCAAGGCCGCCATGGTCGGCAGGCAGGCTCTCCTTGATCGGCCCTAGGGGCGGCTCATGGAAGAAGGGGAAGATCCGCGAGAGATCGACGGCCTGGACCAGGTAGAGCCTGAGGTTTGTCGGCAGGAAGCTCCCGCCGAACGTCCTCAGATGGGCGACATAGACCCCCGCCAATTGGGAGGACTCCCCGAAGTCAAAGGGGCTGCCGAAGCGCTGGTAGTTGTAGAGCGCGGAGAGGGCGCCGCAGGCCCCCAGGGGAGCCACCGCCGCCGCCCAGGCCGCCGCGCTCCGGCGGTTTTCCCTGCGGGCGAGAAAGAAGAGGAGGATGGCGGCATTCGGCAGCACGGTTGGCCGCGCGAGGAAGGCGGCGCCGAGCGACACGCTCGCAAGGGCCAGGTACCCGGCCGACCCAGCGGGCCTGGTTGCCGACCGCCACAGGAACGCGAGCGCGAGCGACACCGCAAGGTAGCTGAAGGCGATCGGCACCTCCCACATGTCGGCGCGCGCCGTTAGGAGCGGCAGGTACGACCCGAGCCCCAGGACGAGGACCAGGAGCGGGGTGACCCATTCCGGCGCCGCCGGGAACGACCGCCTTCGGACGGAGCCGACGAGCCTCACGTTCACGGCCAGCCCGAGGGAGCACAGGAGGACGACGGCCGCCCAGTGGGGGAGCCATCCCCCCGTCAGCAGATGCCAGGGGATGAACACGAGGGCCGCCGGGGCCACCCCGAAGTACAGGTAGAGCTTGCCTCCCCTGTAGGTGAGGTCGTGGAGCCGGTAGCGCGGGTCCTCCCGCAGGGTGCGGTTGGCCTCCGGGTCGTACGGGTCACCGAGGCGCGTGAGCGCCTCGGGTGCCTGCTTGTCGATCGAGAGGTGGCCGGAGAGCAGGCCCCTTGCGAGCAGGTTGTAGGCGGCGTCCCTGGGCTCGGGGTTGTCGCGGTCCGTGACCCCCATCCCGCCGAGGAAGAGGAATGCGGCCGCGACCAGGATGAAGGCGGCTGGGGCGAGGCGGGATTGCATTCGTCGGCGGTTTATCGTCCCGGCGCCCCGGCGCGGCAAACCCTAATGGAAGTCGTGAGAGGCCTGCTCGGGGAGCCCCAGCTCGGGCATACCCGTGATCTCGTCGGCCATCACGTGGATCACGCCCTTCTCGTTCTGGAGCCTTCCCGTGATGACGAGCGCGGGCTCCAGGTTGATGACAAGCCTGGCCTCCTCGAAGAGGCGGGGCCGGACGATCGCGTTGGTGAGCCCCGTCTCGTCCTCGAGCGTGATGAAGCAGAACCCCTTGGCGGTCCCCGGCCGCTGGCGCGTAATCACCGAGCCGCATATCCTCACGCGCTCGCCCGCGGGGACGTCGCGCAGCGCCGCCGCCGTCCGGACATCCCCGAGGAGGGGGCGCGCGATCCGCATCGGGTGCGCCCCCGTCGTGAGCGAGAGGTGCGTGTAGTCGGCCTGGAGGCGCTCAAGGAGCGTCATCCGCTCGAGCGGCGAGAGCTCCTCCTCCCCCGGGTCCGCGTTCCGGAAGAGGTCGTCCTCGTCATGGAACGCCTCGACGCTCCAGAGCGCGCTCCTGCGGTGGCCCGAGAGGGCGTTCAGGGCGCCCGCGCCCGCGAGGGCTCGCCGCTCGGCCGCGGTCAGGCGGGTGCGCCGGAGCAGGTCCGCCAGGGAGTCGAACGGGCGCTCCCGGCGCGCGGCGAGCAGCGAGTCGACCGCCTGCCGGCGCACCCCGTGGACGCTCTCCAGTCCCAGGCGGACCGCCGTGTCGGAGTCGACCCTGCTCCTCGCATCGGAGGCCACCGCGCAGACGGGCAGGAACGACACCCCGTGGCGCCGGCCGTCCTGGATCAGGCTCGCGGGGGAATAGAACCCCATCGGCTGGCAGTTCAGGAGCGACGCGTAGAAGGCGCCCGGGTGGTGGACCTTCAGCCAGGCGCTTGCGTACGCGATCAGCGCGAAGCTGATGGCGTGCGACTCGGGGAAGCCGTAGAGCGCGAACGACGCGAGCGACTTCACGAGGTAGGCGATGGCCGGCTCGCTGACGCCGTTCGCCCGGAAGGCGACCTCGAGCCTGGCCTTCATCCGGTCGAGCCGCTCCTGCGAGCGCGTGAACCCTATGGCCCTCCTGAGCTCGTCGGCCTCCGCCGCCGTGAACCCGCCGAGCTCCATGGCGAGCCTGAGGATCTGCTCCTGGAAGAGCACGACCCCCAGCGTCCGCTCGAGGATCGGGCGGGCCCGCTCGTCGGGATAGGTCACCGGCTCCTCCCCGGCGCGCCGCTTCAGGTAGGGGTTCACGGCGTCACCCTGGATTGGGCCTGGCCGTATGATCGCGACCTCGACCGCCAGGTCGTAGAAGGTCTCCGGCTTCATCCGCGGGAGCGTCGACATCTGCGCCCGGCTCTCAACCTGGAAGATGCCGATCGTGTCGGCTTCCTGGAGCATGCGGAACACGGCCGGGTCGTCCTTCGGCAGGCGCGCCAGGTCGACGGGCTTGCCGCGGCGCGCGCAGATCTCCACCGCGTCCTGGAGGGCCGCCATCATGCCGAGGCCGAGCAGGTCCACCTTGAGCATGCCCATGTCCTCGATGTCGTTTTTGTCCCACTGCAGGACGGAGCGGCCCGGCATGCGCGCGTTCTCGAGCGGCACGAAGTTCGAGAGGTCCCCGGAGGAGAGCACCATGCCCCCGGAGTGCTGACCGAGGTGCCTCGGGAGCCCCTTCACCCTCCTGCAGGTGTCCAGCAGCGCCGGCAGCCGCGGGTGCGCGTCGGAGACCCCGGCCATCCGCAGCTGCTCGCCGAGCTTGATCGTCTGGGGCAGGTCCCCCCCGTGGTAGAGGCTCGAGAACCTGTCGAGGGCGTCGTCGGGGAAGCCGAAGACCTTGCCGACCTCGCGTATCGTGCTGCGTCCGCGGTAGGTGATCACGTTGGCCGTCATGGCCGCCCCCCGACGGCCGTAGCGCCGGTAGACCTCCTGGATCAGCTCCTCGCGACGCTCGCCGCTCGGCAGGTCCAGGTCGATGTCGGGCCAGTCCGTCCGCCCCTCCGATAGGAAGCGCTCGAAGAGCAGCTTGCTCTCGATCGGGTCGACGGCCGTGATCCCGAGCGCGTAGCACACGGCGCTGTTGGCGGCGCTCCCCCTGCCCTGCA
>CAISPT010000339.1 GCA_903887455.1 uncultured Opitutaceae bacterium
CTTAGGTCGCCTCGCTGCGGGGTCATTTGGTCTTGCCGGGGCATCGGTCGGCACCCTACAACCTACCGCTTGCCCGGCTTTTGGGCCGGCGAGGGATACCTTGCGTGGTACATTGTGTTGCCCACAATGCCCCATGTTTAGCTATTGTTTGGAGCAAGGGACTTTAGGGGCGGGCCGAAGCCGGTTTCGCCACAACATCTTTCAAATTCATTTTTCCGGGTTGGTAGCTCAATGGTAGAGCAGTTGCCTTTTAAGCAATTGGTTCTGGGTTCGAATCCCAGCCAGCCCACCAACTTCCTTCGGCACGACCGCCACACCCAGCGATGCACAGACTCGTCATCATCGAGGACCAGACCGCCATCCGTGAGATGCTGGCTGAGATCCTAGCGCTGGATAAGAGCTACAACCTTGTAGGCCAGTGCGGGGACGGTCAGGTCGGTATGATGATGTGCCTCGAGCTCAAGCCCGACGTCCTGGTGCTCGACGCGAAGCTGCCGAGCCTCAACGGGGTCGAGATCCTCCGCCGGGTGAAGAAGCAGGTTCCCGGACTCAGGGTGCTCGTCTTTTCGGGCCATGAGAACCCGGTGGTTGTCCGCCAGATGCTCGAGGCCGGGGCCCACGGGTTTGTGGAGAAGACCGCGGGGTTCACAGAGTTCAGGAAGGGCCTGGCCGCCGTTGCGATGGGCGGCACCTATTTCGGGCCCGCGATCGCCGCGGTGCTCCGGACGGTGGTCGCCAACCCCGAATCGGGCAGATCGCCCGATTTCCTGACCGAGCGCGAAAGGGAGATCCTCCAGCTTGTCGCCGAGGGCCACACGACTAAGGCGATCGCGGGCAAGCTCAGCATCAGCGCGAAGACCGTCGACAACCACCGCACCAACCTGATGCGCAAGTTGAACATCCACGATGTGGCGAGCCTCACCCGCCACGCCTTGGAACAGGGAGTGCTTGAGGACAAGGGCCTTCCTTGAATTCCCCTCTTAATTTCTTGCGACAAACCGCAGCTTGCCCAAAACATACGCTTTCAATATCGAATTTTAACCACACATGAAACTCGCCTCCAAGTCGCTCTGTATCATCGCCGCCAGTGCTGCCGCCCTCCTTGCGGGCTGCTCGAAGAAGCCCGTGCGGCCTGATCCGAGCTCGACGGCGCTCGGGCCGCAGGCGGGTGGCGCGGGTCTGAACCCCACGGATGTGACGACCGCACCGGACTCGACGCTCACGCAGCGCGACCCGAACATCCTCGAGGACGCGAACACGATCCGCGGGCTCCTGCAGCCTGTGTACTTTGACTTCGACCGCTCGAGCGTGAAGGCCGCGGAGCGCCCGAAGCTCCAGGCCGCGAAGGACTACTTGGAAAAGAACCCCCAGTACCGCCTGCTCCTCGAGGGCCACTGCGACTGGCGCGGCACGAGCGAGTACAACCTGGGCCTCGGCGACAAGCGCGCCAACGAGGCGAAGAAGTACCTTCTGCAGATCGGCGTCGCCGCGGACAAGATCGAGACCCTCTCCAAGGGCAGCGAGGACGCCAAGAAGAACGCCGACGACGCGACGATGTCCAAGGACCGCCGCGACGAGCTGGTGATCCTCAAGAAGTAGTAATTCCCCGGAGGATACGCTTAGCCGTCTCCACGCCCTTCCTCATCACGTCGAGGTTGAAGCTCTCGTTGGGGGCGTGGAGGTTGTCCTCGGGCAGGAAGAGCCCGAGCATGACCGAGTCCAGCCCCGTCGACTTCTTGATCTCGGCGATGATCGGCACGCTTCCGCCCTCGCGCAGATAGAGCGGGGGGCGGCCCCAGACGGCGGAGACCGCCTCATCGGTCGCGCGGAACGCGCGCGCAAGAACGGGCGACTGGCCCTGGGGCGTGTTGGGGCGGCCCGGCGGGACGACGACGTAGGGGTCTCCCTTGTGCTGGTCGACGAAATCAATCTTCACGCCCTTTGGGGCCCGCGAGAGGATCGTCTTGCAGACAAGCTCCTTGATGCGGTCGGGCTCCTGGTTCGGGACGAGCCGGCAGCTTATCTTCGCAAAGGCCTTGCTCGGGATCACGGTCTTAGTCCCCTCCCCCTGGTACCCGCCGCCGATCCCGTTGAACTCCAGCGTCGGCTGGAACCTCACCGACTCGAACGGCGAGAATCCGGGCGTCGTATAGAACGTGTCGACCCCGAGGAAGTCCATGTAGGCCTTGCCGTCGCCGGCGAGCTTTGAGAGCTCCGCCCTCTCCCATGGCTCGACGCTGAGAACGCCGTCGTAGAACCCCGGGACGTTCACGAGCCCCTCGGGCGTGTGGAGGGTCGCGAGGATCTCGGAGAGCGCCTGGATCGGGTTCCTGAAGACACCGCCGTGGAGCCCGGAGTGGAGGTCCCCCTTGGCCCCGGTGACAACGACGTCGAGGAGAGCCAAGCCCCGGAGGCCGCAGGTAATCACGACCTGCTGCTCGTTTGGCAGCGCCGTATCGGAGAGATAGACGAAGTCGGCCTCCTTCAGGCGTCCCGCGTACTTCTCCAGGAAGGCGGGGAAACTCGGGCTCCCCATCTCCTCCTCGCCCTCGACCAGGAACGTGATGCGGAGCGGGAGCGCGGGGTTCTCCTCGAGGAGCGCGGCTACCGCGGCGATGTTGGTCATCAGCGGGCCCTTGTTGTCGGCCGCGCCGCGGCCGTAGATACGGTTGCCAACAATCGTGGGCTCGAAGGGCGGGGTTTTCCAGAGTGCGACCGGGTCGGCCGGCTGGACGTCATAATGCCCGTAGATCACGACGTGGGGCCAGGACGGGTCGCCTCCCCTACTCGCCAGCACGAGGGGGTGCACGTCGGTCTTCACGACCTCGACCTTGAAGCCCATGGAGCCGAGAAGGTCCGAGACGAACTTCTGGGACCCGGCCATTCCCTCCTTGAAGGAGGAGTCGGTCGAGACGCTCGGGAAGCGGATGAATTCCTTCAGCTTTTCAACGGGATCGAACATCCTGCTAGGGTGTCCGAAACGCCCGGGAGGCCAACCGCAAAATGGCCCGTCCCCTAGTGCCTGAAGTGGCGGATCCCGGTGAACACCATGGCGAGGCCGCGCTCGTCCGCGGCCTTGATCACCTCGGCGTCGCGCACGGAGCCGCCCGGCTGGATCGCGGCGGTGGCGCCCGCCTCGGCCGCGGCAATGAGCCCGTCCGGGAAGGGGAAGAGCGCCTCGCTCACGACCACCGAGTTCTTCAGGTCGAGCCCGGCCTCGCCCGCCTTCCAGACGGCGATCCGCGAGCTGTCGACCCTGGCCATCTGGCCGGCGCCGATGCCGAGCGTCTGCTCGCCACGGCAGTAGACGATGGCGTTCGACTTCACGTGCTTGCAGACCTTCCAGCCGAAGAGCATCGCCTCCCACTCGGCGGTGGTCGGCTCCCGCTTCGTGACGACCTTGAAGCTCGCGCGGTCCCCGAGCGTCCGGTCGCGGTCCTGGACGAGGACGCCCCCGACGACGCTTCTCACCTCCTGGAGGGCGTCGGCCCCGAGGCCCTCGCTCGCCACCATGAGCCTCAGGTTCTTCTTTTTCTCGAGGATCGCGAGCGCCTCGGGCTCGGACATCAGATCACAGGTCTCGTACTCCGGGTTGA